>JAYVRY010000232.1:0-14864 GCA_043775845.1 Acidobacteriota bacterium | reverse complement strand
AGGTAGAGGCCGCCGGGTTGCAGCGGACCTGAGAGGGGCCGCAGCAGGCCGCTTTCATCCACGACTTCGAAGAAAGGCCCCTGCTCCGTGAAGAAGGCGGGTTTGCGGGCCGAAACGATCACCGCGTCGAAGAGCTCCCGCCAGGTCATGTCGCCGGGCAGGTGGCGGTCGTAGGCGTGGGCCATCATCTTCGATGTGAAGCTCCACTCTGAGTTCGTGATGAGCAGCAGCTTCTTGCCCGCGCCCTTCTGATCGAGCAGGGCCAGGGCCGATTCGGGATCCTGCACCACGTAGCAATCGGGCGCGGCGGCGATCTCGGCCTTCAGGTGGCCTTCGATGTGCTGGGCATCGACGCTGGATCGCACATGGCGGTAGAGGCTGCTGTACTCGAAGGGGCGGGGCAGGGCGCCCCGGTCCAGCAGATCCACGGCCTGGGCGAAGAGGCAGCCCTCAGACAGGGAAAAGAGCGTGTTGAGGAACACCCAGCGCGGGTCGGATAAATCGACCAGGGTTTGCGCGTAGGCATTCCGCTGCTCGCCGAACTCCAGCATGCGCGTGCCGTGCATGGCGCGCTTCACGAAGCCGAAGCGGTTGGCCTTCACCAGGTTGCCCAGTTCCGTGTCGATGACGAGGCCACGGGTCACCATGCGCTGATCGAAATCGAGGCCCTCCATGGGCCAGCCCTCGGAGGCCAGCCGCTCGCGGGCTTGGGCGTAGACCATGCGCTCGAAGGCATCCACCCGGTAGTCCACCAGGGTGTAGTCCATGTCGTAGCCGATGGCCTTCACGGAGCGCATGTTCAGCGTCCGGTTGCAAAAGATGCCACGGCCGCGGGGAACGTCGGAAGGTTCAAGGTTCAGCATGGTCCAGGATAGCAAGGCCTCAGCCATGCCGGGTCGTCCTGCGGCGGTGTGGGATAAGCTGGCATCCATGTCCAGTCTCTTGGATGGCCGATCTGGTGAATGGGAAGCATGAAAGAAAAACAACGTCTGAAACATCCCCGATGGTTGGCAGTCATCATCCTCGCCTATGGGGTCTTCCTGGCTTCTCTCACGGTTCTGAACCGGCTAGGGGCCGACCGATGATGGGTGGGGGCCTGGAATCTCTATCTTCCTCAAGTCATTTGGCTGGTTCCCATCATGGTGCTGATGGTCCTCTCCCTCCGATTCGGAAGGAGATGGCTCTGGGTCTTGGTCCTCTACAGTGCCTGGGTGGGTGGTCCGATCATGGGATTCATCTGGACCTGGCGCGGCCCCTCGGCGTCCGCCGTGCCTGTGGTGAGGCTCCGGTGCATGACCTGGAACATCAAGTACGGTCAGCACGATGTCGCGCCACTGATCGCCGACATCCTTCGCTACAATCCGGATGTTCTGTTTTTTCAAGATGCTGGAGGCGCGACCCGCGGCTCACTGAACTCCTTTCTGAAGCAATGGAACGTCCGCTCCCACGGGCAGTACGTCATTGCGAGCAGGTGGCCACTCGGAAAGCCAGGCGTGCGCCTGATCTCAGATCCCGAGGATCGAGAGGATCTGCTGCGGACCGAAATGCAGATCGGCACTACTCGGGTCGTTCTCTACACCGTTCACCTCCTGACGCCCAGGGATGGACTGAACGCACTCAGGGCGGCCAGGAGGCAGCCCGACAGGTATTCCGAAGCTGTTCAGGAGCTTCAGCAGAATGTGGAACACCGCACTCTCCAGGCCGGCCGAGTCGCGCAGCTGATCAGGCAGGAATCGGGCGCCATCATTCTTGCCGGCGACCTGAATTCACCTGATGAGTCCCTGGCCTGCAAGGCGCTTCGGTCGGCGAACCTCCACGATGCCTTCGCCGAAGGTGGACGGGGCTTCGGGTACACCTACGGCCACTTTCTGCTGCGCAACCGAGTGCCATGGCTGCCGCAGGCGTCGTGGATGCGAATCGATCACATCCTGCTGAGTCCCCAAATCCAGGCCACGCACTGTTGGACCGGAACCGGTCAGGCATCAGACCATCGCCCGGTGTACGCGGACCTGATCATCTCTACACCCTGATACCTGCCCTGTCACCCTGATGCCTGCCCAATCAGCCTGGGGTGGCATGCTTGGTGGGGAAACGCTCCCGTCGATGGGGCGGTATACGGGCCCCGCCGCTCCAGGTGTTCATGCGATTCTATGGGTCCGTGTTCGGAGCCCTCATGTCCCTGCGGTACCAAGTTCTCCTTCCCGCCATCCTCATGGCCCTGCCTGGTCTGGCGGCCGAGAAGCGCGCCTTCCAGATCGAGGATCTCTACCGCCTCAAGGGCCTGCAGCACTTGGCTCTGAGCCCGGACGGTTCCAAGCTGGCCTTCGAGGTTTCCACCACAGAGCTGAAGGCCGCCAAGCGGGCCACACAGATCTGGCTGCTGGACGTGGCCTCGGGCCAATCCAAGCAGCTCACCTTCTCGGGCAAGTCCGACACGGCGCCCCAGTGGTCGAAGGATGGCAAGACGCTGTATTTCCTCTCCAGCCGCAGCGGCGGCAGCCAGCTCTGGGCCCTGGATGCCAGCGGCGGTGAGGCCCGCAAGGTCACGGACTTCGAGGCGGGCGTGGGCGCGCCGAAGCTCCTGCCGGGCGCGAACAAGGTGATCTTCGAAGCGGGCGTGTTCCCCGAGGCCATGACCGATGGCGCGAAGCAAAAGGAATTGGCCGACAAGCTGGAGAACGGGCCTGTGCAGGCACACCTGGCGGACACGCTGCTCTACCGTCACTGGACCGAGTGGCGCGACTTCCAATACACGCACCTGTTCACCACCACGTTCGATGGCAAGGTGGAGGCCATCACGTCAGGCAAGCAGGACTACCCGGCCTTCTGGCAGACCTGGGACCTGAGCCCCGATGGCAAGGAGGTCTGCGTCACCACCAACACCGAAGCCGTGGCGGCCCGCAGCACCAACCAGGATCTCTTCCTCATCTCCCTGGAAGGCGACCGCACGCCGCGCCGCATCACCGGTGGCAATCCGGCGGCCGACCAGGAGCCGAAGTACTCGCCCGATGGCCGCTTCATCGCCTACAAGCTGCAGACGGTCCCCGGCCACGAATCCGACCGCTTCCGCCTGGCCCTCTACGACCGTACGACGAAAACCAGCAAAGTGCTGACGGAAGCCATCGACAACTGGGTGGATGCCTTCCAGTGGTCGGCCGACGGCAAGGCCCTCTGGTTCACCGTGCAAGAGAAGGGCCGCTGGCCCCTGCATCGCCTCGAGGTGGCGACAGGCAAGGTCACGCGCATGCTCGAAGGCCAGAGCATCCGCGAGTTCCAGGTGAGCCCCGATCAGAAGAGCGTGTTCCTCATCAAGAACCGGGTGGGCGAGCCTTCGGAGCTCTGGCGCTATGGCTTTGATTCCAAGGACCTGAAACGGCTGTCGACGTTCAACCAGGCCGTGGCTGACGAGGTGGATATCCGCCCCGCCGAGGAGAGTTGGGTGAAGGGCGCCGACGGCAAGGACATCCATGTGTTCCTGGTGAAGCCCCACGGTTTCGATCCCGCGAAGAAATACCCCCTCATCATGAACGTGCATGGCGGCCCGCAGATGATGTGGTCCGATACCCTGCGTGGCGACTGGCAGGTCTATCCGGGCGCGGGCTACATCGTGGCCTTCCCCAATCCCCATGGCTCCACAGGCTACGGGCAGGCTTTCACCAACGCCATCAGCGGTGACTGGGACGGCAAGGTCATGACCGATGTGGCGAAGGTGGCCGATCATCTGGCCGCGCTGCCCTACGTGGACAAGGACCGCATGGGCGCCATGGGCTGGAGCTGGGGCGGCTACGCCATGATGTGGCTGGAAGGCCACACCACCCGCTTCAAGGCCCTGGGGGCCATGATGGGCGTGTACGACCTGCGCTCCATGCACGGCGCCACCGAAGAACTCTGGTTCCCCGAGCACGACCTCACGGGCACGCCCTGGGAGAAGTCGGCCGCCTACGACCGCATGAACCCCAGCAGCCATGTGGGGGCCTTCAAGACGCCCTGCCTCGTGATTACCGGCGAGCGGGACTACCGCGTGCCCTACACGCAAAGCCTGCAGTTCTTCACGGGCCTGCAGGAGATGGGGGTGCCCAGCCGCCTCATCGTCTTCAAGCACGATGGCCACTGGCCCGACAACCTCAAATCCATGCCCGTCTATTACAACGCCCACCTGGAGTGGTTCCAGAAATACTTGGGCGGTGGCGCGGCACCCTGGAAGACCGAGGATATGGTCCGGAACCTGGCCTTCGGGGAGAAGAAATAACCAAAGGGCTGCTCTCGGAGGTGCCTCCAAGAACAAAGGCGCCCATCCGATTGGGATGGGTGCCTTTGTTCGAATTCGAACGAGCGTTTGATACCAAGTTGCGTTCAAATCAGAAGAAATGACTCTCACCGCCAAGACGCCAAGGACGCCAAGAAAAGTAGCAGTCCTGGCTTTTGTCGTTCTTCGCGTCTTGGCGTCTTGGCGGTGATCTTTATCTTTGAATGCTAATGCGTATGAATCAGCGTTGGATGGCCAGGGTGTGGTTCGCCGCGTTGCCCTGTCCGATCAGGCTCCCTCGGCACGGATCCTACTTCTTGTTGGGCTCAGGCTGGGGCGGCGGGGTCATGGGCAGGTCTGAGCTGAAGCAGTCGTAGATCGCTTTCCAGGAACCGTCTGCCTGCTTCTTCCAGACTTCCAGATACTTGCCCTTGTCGTTCACGGCCAGCTGCGGTGTGGCCTGGATGGTCATTTCGTAGGTGCCCTTCACGTAGGCGATACCGCCTTCGCCATCGATGGTTTCGATCTTCGGACCGAAGGCGGTGATGGGCGGGAAGGTGTTCATGAACTTGGTGACGGCGGGCAGGCCCTTGATGGCGGGCTCGTTGGCCGCGAGGATGGTGGCGTTCTCGGCGTAGTACACCCCGCAGTAGGCCGTCCAGTCTTTCACCTGGGGATTGGCAGGGACTTTGGCCAGCTTCATGGCCGACTCGAAGGCCTGACGGATGGCGGCCCGATCGGCTTCGGCCAGTGCCGGTTTCGGTTGGCACCCTGCGAGAAGCGCGACCAGGGGAACAATGCAGAGGCAGGACGCTTTCATACGTTCCTCCTGAAAACCCGCTGGGGTTGGACTGATGCTTGGACTATACCAGCAGGACCTGGCGGAAGGAGTCCTTCAGAACCTCAACGTGGCGCCCAGGGTCAGCCCCGTGGCTGTGAGGTCTTTGTTGATGGGGCTCCAGAAGCCCCGGGCCTCGACGCTGAAGCGGGGCGAGAACTGGTAGCCCAGGCCCCCGCCGAGACCCAGCCGTGTGGCATTGATCGTCGACGTGGAAGCTCCCGTGGAACTGACCCGCCATTGTTGGCCTCCCACGGAGGCCAACAGGTAGGCGCCCTTGTCGGGGTCGTTATCGGGGTACCAGAGGGCATCCACCATGAGGTCCACCGAGGTCACTGAGGTCTTGGTACCCGTCAGCTGGAAGGTGCTCACGCCCTTGGGAATGTATTGCAGACCCACCAGCGGACGCAGGACCAGGCCCTGGCCAACCGGGATGGATACGAAGCCTGCGAGGCCCAGGCCGATCTGGCCATTGGTGAGGTCGCGCAGATCACTCATGGGCACCATGCCATGCACCCGGGCGCCGAGGGAGGATTCCTGGGCCGCGAGGGGGAGCATGGCGGTCATCAGCAGGGGGAGGTATTTCATCATCGGCCTCGTTTCATGACATCGGGGCGGCCCGGAAGCGGGGTGGTGTAGGGTCCCCTGAGGATACCTGCCGTTCAGACGAACTGGATCCGGACTTCCTTCAGGAATTTCTCGGTCAGCACCCGCTGGATCCGCTGCAGGAGGTTGCGGCGGAGGTCCAGATCCTGGGGGAAGCTGGGGTCCTGGTGGGCCTCGTTGATTTTCGTGCCCGCCACGATATGGATGATGTCGCTGTCCAGGAGCACGCCGGCCAGCAAGGTGGCGGCATTGGGCTGTTGCCACTCCGGATGGTCATGCGCCTCCAGCAGGCTGGCGGTGGTGGCCAGGGTGAGCGCGCCCTCGGTGACCAGGTCGAAGCCCGCCAACGCCGACATGGGTGGAATGCCGCGGTCCAGGGTTCGCAGAGAAGTCTCCAGGGGAAGTCCCAGTTCGCGGCTGAGGATGGCCGCCGTGGTGCCGCCGCAGATGACCTTGCGTCCCTGGAAAGCGGTGGCCCGTTGCGCCAAATCCCAGTCCACGGCCCGGTTCACGGGCGCCCCCGTGAAGAGCATCACCTCCCGGGGCTTGCGCAGGTAGATCACGCCGCAACTGGTGTCATCCAAGGCCTGGTGCCGGTCCAGGGATAGCGCCTGCTTCACCGCAGCCTGCGCCAGTTGCCGTGCCGAGAGGCCGGGCTGGGCCTTGAGCAGGCCGAGGAGGCAGTCCGCCAGGGCCGCGCTGCCCCAGCCCTGGGGATGGTCCAGGCCGCCTGCACCCGCCTGGGTGATCCCGTCGGAGCAGATCACGATGCGATCCCCTGGCTGGGCTCTGAAGCGGCTTTCGCGGATCACGGCTGAGCGACCCGTGGCGGTGGGCAGGCGCAGTTCCTCATGCGCCACGGGGACGGTCTCCCCCCGGCGGAGCAGGAGGAAGGGCGGGTTGTCGTATTCCACGATGCGCGTGTCGCCCAGCCGATCCATGTCCACCAGGGTGAAGGTTGAGTAGGCGATTTTGCGCTCGCTGCAGACGGGCAGCGTTTCCAGAATCACCCGCGCGGCCCGCTCGATGTCGGCGTCCTCCGTCACGTAGCGCAGGGCCATGGTGGCCGTGAGGTTGGCGAGCACGGCCGCCTTGATGCCACTGCCCAAGCCATCCGCCAGCGCCGTCACCACCCGCGCCCCGCCATCCAGCCTTTGCGACTGGAAGACATCTCCACAGACGGATTGCCCCGCCTTCTTCTCCTGGGCATGGTCGACCTCGATGAAGAAGGGTGCGGCGCTAGTGGCCACGGGGCTCCTCTTCATCCGACCCTTCATGTCCAGGCGCCGGCCCGCCGAGGGGGGCCGTGACGCTGCGGAAGGAGGAGGACAGTGAGTCCAGCATCATTTCCGTCTCGGCGGCATTCTCCCCCAGCAGGAAGGCGATCTGCTGCACGGTGGCCACATTCTTCCGGACCACCTCCTGGGCCCGCTGCAGGATCTGTTCGCGCTGCACGGCGGGTTCGGTGATGTCCTGGAGGACACCTCCCACGATGCAGCCGGGTTGCACCGTGAAGATCGTGAGGCGCAGGATCCGCTCCCCGATGCGCACATCCTTGCGGAGGGCTTCCACCGGGTGGGCCAAGCCGCGGGCGAAGTAGGTGCTCAGCTCGGGCACCACCCGCCTCAGATCCGCCCCGCCCATGCCGGGTTTGGCCTCGAAGACATCCAGCGCATCGCCCCCCAGCGTTTCCGCGAAACGCCGGTTGCATTCGATGATGGTCAGGCGCTCATCCACGAGCACCACCCCCGCAGGCATGGACCGGATCAGGGCATTGGCCTTGTTCATGGCGAGGTTGCGCATGTGGGAGACGCACATGTTCGGTTCCCCGCGCCCTTCCAGCAGGGCCTCGGCCAAGTGCCGACAGCTGTCATAGCCGCAGCCGCCGCAGTTGAGTTCATCCTGGGGCTGGACCTTGCCGAGGCGCAGCAGAGCCACGCTGATCGCGCTGGAATCGTGGTGGACCTGAGGCACGGGTTTGGCACTGAGCACCATCCCGAGCCCCAGGCCGGATGCTCTCAGAGGCAGGAGAGGCTCCTGGGCGTAGTCCATCACTTGCAGCCACTTCATGGCGGTGCCGCAGCCGCTCGATGACTGAGGCCCGTTCACACAGCCGCCCTCACAGGCCAGCAGTTCGAGGAAGACCTTCTGCTTGAGCGCGGGCCCCTGCAGGCCGCGGATGGCTTCCTGGAGGTTGGCGATGCCGGAGAAGGTGAGGAAGCGCACATCCTCGGTGTTCCCATGGTGGGTAATGCTGCGGGTCATGCCGCCATCGGCGGGATAGTAGGCTCCATCCCGTGCGCCGTGGGGCATGAAGACATCTTCTTCGGTGGCTGACTCCTGGGCCGCATCGATGACCCGTTCCTCCAGCCACCGGCGCAGCTCGGCGAAGGTGAGGGCCACGTCCAGCAAGTCCGGTCGGGTATCCGCTTCGAGTTTCTTGGAGATGCAGGGGCCGATGAAGACAATGCCGATGTCCTCGCCATACTCCCGTTGAAGCAGCTGGCAGTGCGCCATGAGGGGCGACACCAGCCGGGTGAGGGAAGGCATCTGATCGGTGTGATAGCGCCGCATCAGTTCAACCACGGTGGGGCAGGCCGTGGACAGGTAGGCCCCAGGGCCCCCGGCGGTCAGGGTCGCGGCGCAGGCTGCGGACACTTCTTCGGCGCCCAGGGCCGTTTCGGACACGGCCCAGAAACCCAGCTCCCGCAGGGCGTGAATGAGTTGGCCCGGGGGCAGGCCCGGGAATTCCGCCACGAAGGAGGGGGCCAGGCTGGCCACGACCTTCGTCTTGCGCCGGAGTAGCAGCTTGGCCTGGCCCAGATCATCGCGGACCTTCTTGGCTTCCACCGGGCACACGTTCACACAGGTGCCGCAGTAGACGCAGCGCTCCGGCATCACTGCCGCGCTGTCATCCACCACCTGGATCGCCTTGACGGGACAGGCCCGGATGCACTTGTAGCAGTCCTGGCAGCGGGCCTGCTCCGTGAAGATGGGCATGGGCGACTTCATCGCAAGGCTCAGGGCATCCGCAGGGGCTGGGTTCATGTCAAGGCTCTCCGTCGCTTCCGCGACGCTTATCTGGGCGTTCCGGCGGGATGACCGCTCGACGCTACGACCAGTATTTCAAACACGATAATAATGTCATCAATTTGCGCATGGGAGGAGCCAAAGCTTTGCCTGCGGGGACCCCATCCTTAGATTTGGGGGGACTATTCCGCATGTCTTAGACCGATGATCGGCGTGTCTCAGCCTGATGTTTTCCAGGACAAATGAGGAACCGCGAATGGCCGCGAATGGGCGCGAATAGGGGGTTCTGCCGCCCTTCGAGGGCCGCCGGATCAGCTTTCGTATTTGGCTACCACGTTCGCCCACTGCCCCTGGGCGCGGAGAATCTGTTCCGCCACTTCGCGCAGCATGCCGCGCCCGCCTTCTGTGTCCGTCACCCAGTGGCAGGCGGCTTTCACTTCGGCAACGGCATCGGCGGGGCAGCAGGCCAGGCCCACCCGGCGCAGGAGGGGCAGGTCGGGCAGGTCGTCACCCAGGTGGGCGATCTGTTCGTAGGCCAGGCCGTATTTGGCGCAGAGCTGGTCGAGCACCGGCTTTTTCTCCAGGTGGCCCACGAAGCAGTCCACCACGCCCAGATCGTGGGCGCGATGCTCGGTGGCTTTCGAGGCCAGGCCAGAGATGAAGGCCACGGGGATGCCGCAGTGCTGCAGCCACTTGATGCCGGCGCCATCCCGCACGTTGAAGGTTTTGTCATGGCCGGGCGTGGCTCCGTATCGAAGGGCGCCCGTGGTGAGCACCCCGTCGATATCGGTGCAGAGCAGGCGGATCTTGGCGGCGCGCTGGTCCAGGTCGTCCACGGGCATCTCCATGACCAGCCTAGCAACTCCAGGGGAGGCGCGGCGGGCTGGAATCATTCCACTTCCCCGATGCCTGGTTGTCATATAATCCAATGGGTATAGAGTCGTCTCGGGAATGTTCTTTTTTGGGCTTGACAAGAAAGAAAACTGAATGACTATAGGTGCATGGAGTTAATTCCGTGAACCATCAGCTCAGCAATCCTATGATCGACGAAGTGAGCGGCCTCTTCAGCGCCCTGGGGGACGCCTCCCGCCTGAAGATCCTGCGCACCCTCCTGGACTCTAAAGGCCCCCTCAGCCAGGGAGCGGTGGCCGAAGCCTCGGGCCTGTCCCAGGCTAACGCCTCGAAGCACCTGGCCTGCCTGGTGCGGGTGGGGCTGGTGAGTCGCGAGCCCGAAGGCAATGCGGTCTTCTTCTCGCCCGTCATGCCCCTGGTGGGGGAACTGTGTGACCTGGTCTGCGGCCACGTGAGTGACCGGGCCCGCGTCACCTACAAGGCCCTGAAATAGGTAGGGCCTAGGCCCTTTTTTTGGGATGGAGTATTCCTTCATGAGTATTAAAGGAATTGTGCTGATGTCAGCCCTGGCCTCGGGATTGGTGGCCCAGGATTCACTCACCATCTCTGAAGCCATCCGGAAATCCTGGAGCGGTCAGGCGGGCCTCAGGGCCGGTCAGGCCATGGTGGAAGCCCGCCAGGCCGAGGCCGATGCTGCCCGGGATCTCCGCCTGCCCAGTCTCAGCCTGAGCGTCAACGGCGTGCGGACCAACGAGCCCATGCAGGCCTTCGGCATCAAGCTGAACCAGGCCCGCATCGCCGCAGCCGATTTCAATCCACTGGCTCTGAACCACCCCGATGCCATCAGTGCCTACGGTGGCTCTGCCGTGGTGCAGCAGCCCCTCTACACGGGCGGACGCATCAGCTCAGCCCGGCGGGTCGGGGCCTACCTGGCCCAGGCCGAGCAGGCCAGCCAGCAGCGCCGACAGCAGGAATCGGCCCAGCAGGTGGTGGAGGCCTACTTCGGCATCCAGGCGGCTGAGCAGGCCTTGATGTGGGTGGACGACACCCGCATGTGGATCCAGGGCATGGAGGACTTTGTGGGCGCCCGGGTGCAACAGGGCTTGATGCTCGAAGGCGAGCTGATGCGCTTGAAGGCGGTCCACGCCCAAGTGGAGGCCCAGCGCGCCGAAGTGGTGCGGCAGTTGCGCACCGCCCGCTCGGGTCTGGGGTTGCTCACGGGCACAGGCACCTACGAAGGCAAGCTGGTGACCCCGTTGGAAGGCTCTCAGGCCGCCATCGGTGGCGTGTCCAGCCGCGGCGATCTCATCGCCCTGGGCCTTCAGGCCAAGGCCGCGCAGGAGGGCGCCAAGGCCGCCTCGGGCAGCCTGCTCCCAGAAGTCGGCCTTGAATTGGGTGCGGGGACGCTGCACCACTCCTGGACCGACAAGGGGAACTGGACTTGGGCGGCAGTGGGCCTGAAGTGGCGGGTCTTTTCCGCGCCCGACCGCTCGAAAGCCCAGGCCGCAAACGCCCAGGCCCGTGCCGCCGAGGAAATGCGCAGCTTCAAGCAGCAGCAGATGGACCACGAAATCCGCGCCGCCCGCGAAGCCATTCTCGCTGCCGAGACGCGCCATACCGCCGCTCAGGAAGCCCTCAAGGCCGCAGAAGAATCCCGCCGGCTTCGCGAAGCCCGCCACCGCGAAGGTCTGACACCCCTCACGGATGTGCTGGATGCCGAGGCCGCCGTGCAAGGCGCCCGCACCTTGCTGCTGCAAAGCCTCTACGACCTGCGCCTGAACCGGGCGGCCCTGGATCTGGCCACCGGTGCCCCCATTGAAGGAGTCTCGCTGTGAAGTCTCTCTACGCTTCTCTCTACGCTTCTCTCTACGCTATTGCCCTCACCGGAATGCTGATGGGAACCCTGGCCTGTGGGCACCAGGAAGCCCGCCCTGAAACCAAGGAACTGCCCAAGGTGGCCGTGTCCCTGGTGGCGGGAGGATCAGCGGAAGGGGGCGCGTGGATCGCCGCCACGCTGCAGTCCACGCGCACCGCGACCCTGTCCACCCGCATGGCCGCCCAGGTGAAGCGCGTATCCGTGCAGGAAGGTCAGCGGGTCGCCGCAGGCACCCTGCTGATCGCTTTGGGCGACGAGGATCTCCAGGCCCAGCTGAAGGCCGCTGAGACGGGGCTGGCCACGGTGGAGGCCTACCAGCGCCGCATCAAGGCGCTCTTCGAGCAGAAGGCCAGCACGCCTGCGGAGCTGGAGCAGGCCCAGGCCCAGGTGGCCCAGGCCCAGGCGGGTGTGTCGACCCTCAAAGCCAATCTTGCCTACACGCAGATCCGTGCGCCCTTTTCCGGCGTGGTGCAATCCCGCAAAGTGAACGAAGGCGACTTCGTGGGCCCCGGCATGCCCCTGCTGGAACTGGTGGGCGACGGCGAGCAGGAATTGGTGGCCACGCTTTCCGAAAGCGAAGCCAAGCCCTTGAAGCCGAACCAGAAAATCCGCTTTGAAGTCGAGGGTGGGACGGGAGAGGCCCAGATCTCCGCCCTGGCTGCGGGTGGCGACGCCTTCAGCCACAAGGGCACCTTGCGGGCGCGGGTGCTGTCCCCCAAGGGCCTGCGTCAGGGGACTTTCGCACGCATCCTCGTGCCGGGGGCCAAGCAGGAAGGCCTGACCGTCTCGCGCTCGGCCCTGGTGACCCGTGGGGAACTCACGGGTGTCTTCGTGGCCAAGGAGGGGCATGCGGAATTGCGCTGGATCACCCTGGGCGAAGGTGCTGGCGACAGCCTGCCCGTGCGCTCGGGCCTGAAGGCCGAAGACCGCGTCATCGATGGGCCCGGGGCCCTCCAGGATGGCCAGCCCATCGAGGTCCGCGTGAGTGGGGCGACTCATGGAAAGTAACGTTCGTCTTGGTTTGGCAGGCCGACTCGCGAAGGGTTTCCTCCGCAGCAAGTTGACGCCCCTGCTGGTGCTGGCCTCGCTGCTGCTGGGCCTTCTGGCCGTGTGGCTGACACCTCGTGAAGAGGAACCGCAGATCGTCGTGCCCATGGTGGACCTCTACGTGCCCTTCCCAGGCGCGAGCCCCAAGGAAGTCGAAAGCCAGATCACCACGCCCCTGGAACGCCGCCTCTGGGGCATCTCTGGTGTGGAGTACCTCTACAGTGTGAGTCGCCCCGGCATGGCGCTCATCACCGTGCGCTTCAAGGTGAACGAGCCGCAGGAGCCCAGCCTGGTGAAGGTGCACCAGGAGCTAGCAGCCAGCGTGGGAACACTGCCGCAAGGGGCCATGGCGCCCATCGTCAAACTGCAGACCATCGATGACGTGCCCTTCCTTGTCCTCACTCTCCATGGCCAGGATCAGACGCCCGGGCAGCTCTGCAAGGTGGCCGAAGTGCTCGGCCAAGAGTTGTCCACCGTGCCCAACACCGCGCAGGTAAAGGTGCTGGGCGGCGCTCGCCGCATGGTGCGGGTGGAACCCGATCCCGATCGCCTGCGTTCCCTCGGCATTTCTCTGGCGGAGCTGCAGCCCGCGCTGCAATCGGCCGAGGCCCAACTGCCCGCAGGGGCTCTGGTGGACCGCGGCCGCCGCACGGAAGTGGAGGCCACAGGTTTTGTCATGCAGGCTGCCGAGCTGAAACGCCTGGTGGTGGCGGTGCGCAACCAGCGCCCCATCTACCTGGGCGATGTGGCCCGCATCGTGGATGGGCCCGATCCAGAACCCGCCGTGGTGCTCTTTGCCGGAGCCGGCAGCCAGGGCTTCGAACCAGCCGTGAGCGTCACGCTGGCCAAGCGGGCGGGTGTCAACGCCACGGCGCTGGCTGAACAGGTGTTGGCCAAGGTGGAAGCCCTGCGCGGCAACCTCATCCCCCGCGACTTGAACTTGACGGTCACTCGGAACTACGGCGAAACGGCCGGGGACAAATCCAACGAGCTCATCGAGCACCTGATGATCGCCACCCTCAGCGTCATCGCGCTCATCCTGCTGGCCATGGGTTGGCGGAGCGCCGTGGTGGTGGGCATCGCCGTGCCCGTGACCCTGGCCCTCACCCTGCTCATCACGTACCTGTTCGGCTACACGCTGAACCGGGTGACGCTGTTCGCCCTCATCTTCTCCATCGGCATCCTGGTGGACGACGCCATCGTGGTGGTGGAGAACATCCACCGCCACATGCATCTGGGTGATGCTGCTCCGGGGGGACCGCCCGCCCTGGCGGGCTCTGCGTCCCCCACGGCCCCCCGCATGGAGCGTGGGCAAAGCCCACGCTCCATGCCATCCCAACAACGGAGGAACCTCGCTCGCCTGGTAGTGGAGGCCGTGGACGAGGTGGGCAATCCCACCATCCTGGCCACCTTCGCGGTCATCGCCGCCATCCTGCCCATGGCCTTCGTGCGCGGGCTCATGGGCCCCTACATGCGGCCCATCCCCGTGGGCGCCAGCCTGGCCATGCTGTTCAGCCTGGTCATCGCCTTCGTCATCAGTCCCTGGGCCAGCCTCATCGTCTTCAAAAAGGGAGGCTCCAGCTCCGCGAACGAAGAGAGCGGGAGGGCAGAACTGAATGTCCTGCCCGATAGCCTGGAAGCCCACCTGCCCGAGGTGGATGAATCGGGATTGCATCCCGCTACTCCCGAGAACGCTGCCGCCGAGTCTCTCGACGACTGGCCCCACAAGAATCCCGAAGTGGCGCCGGATAGCCGCATGACGGCGCTCTACCGCAAGGTCATGCACGCGCTGCTCACCCGCGCCTCCGTGCGCTGGGCCTTCTTTGGCGGTGTCATTGCGCTTTTGCTGGGCGCCATGTCCCTGGTGGGATTCGGCGTGGTGAAGGTAAAGATGCTGCCCTTCGACAACAAGTCGGAGTTCATGGTGCAGCTGGATCTCCCGGCGGGAACGCCCAAGGAGAATGCCCTCGCCCTGGGCCAGGACATGGCCCGCCGCCTCCTCCAGGAACCCGTGGTGCAGGATGTGCAGGTCTATTCGGGCGAGGCGGCGCCCTTCACCTTCGTGGGCATGGTGCGTCATTCCTTCCTGCGCCAGGAAGCGCAGATGGTGGATCTGCAAGTCAATCTGGTACCCAAAGGCGAGCGCAAGGAACAGAGTCACGCCATCGTGGTGCGCCTGCGACCGGAACTGCTGAAGCTCGCCAGGCCCGAGGGCACCCGGCTGAAGCTGGTGGAGATTCCCCCCGGACCGCCCGTGCTGGATACGCTGGTGGCGGAGGTCTACGGTCCCACGGAGCAGGCGCGAACCGGCTACGCGGGCGAGGTGCTCAAGGCCTTCCACAGCGTGGCTGGCGTCGTGGATGTGGACA
>JAYVRY010000231.1:0-15035 GCA_043775845.1 Acidobacteriota bacterium | reverse complement strand
CCGCGAGGATGTGCTGGATGGTGCCAACCGCGAAAAGGAACTGATCCTCCGCGAAGCCCAGTTTCGGGCGGAAGAAGTCATCCGCGAAGCTCAGCAGCACGTGGTGGAAATGGAAGTGCAGCTGCGCAGCCTGAAGATGGAACGCCTCAAGTTCTTGCGGGAAGTGGAATCCCTCATGGACCGCACCCGACGCCACCTGCAGGAGGAGGCCCCGGATGTCTCCGTCGCCGCCCCCCCCACCTTGAACCTGGAAAGCCTCGATCTCAGCTCCATCGATGAAACGTTCCTACCCTCCCGTCGATCGGGCCCCACCTAGGCGCGCCACCGGGCTCCGCCACGAAGCCTTCAATCGACAAATAGGGGATAGGACCTGAACTGATTTCCGGTTCTGGCTTCAAAATGGTTTAAGGATCAATACCTATCTTGGAGTCTCCATGTCCCAAGCCGTCATCCTGCACAGTCTCCGCAGTCCCATCGGTAGGTTCCAGGGTGCCCTGGCGCCCCTCGCCGCGCCTGATCTCGCGGCCCAGGTCATCAAGGCCCTGATGGCAGCCGTGCCGGGCGTGGAGCCCACGGAGGCCATCTTCGGCAATGTCGTGACCGCCGGCGTGGGCCAGGCCCCGGCCCGCCAGGCGGCGCTGCGTGGCGGGCTGCCCGCCAGTGTGTCGGCCCTCACCATCAACAAGGTCTGCGGCAGCGGCCTCAAGGCCATTCAATTGGCCGCCAACACTGTTCGGCTGGGCGACCATGAGGTGGTACTGGCGGGCGGCATGGAGTCCATGTCCAACGCGCCCTACCTCATGCCCAAGCTGCGGGCCGGCGCCCGCATGGGTGACACCGAGGCCAAAGACGCCATGATCCTCGATGGCCTTTGGTGCGCCATGACGGATCAGCACATGGGCCACACCGGCGAGCTGGTGGCCGACAAATACAGCGTGGGCCGCGAGGCTCAGGATGCCTGGGCCGCCGAAAGCCACCGCAAGGCCCTGGCTGCCATGCAGTCCGGGGCCTTCAAGGCCGAGATCGTGCCCATCGCCGTGCCCAGTCGCAAGGGCGATCTCATCGTCAGTGAAGATGAAGGCCCCCGGGCCGACTGCACGCCGGAATCCCTGGCCAAGCTCCGTCCGGCCTTCAAGAAGGACGGCACCGTCACGGCGGGCAACGCGCCCAGCGTCAACGATGGCGCCGCTGCAGCCCTGGTCACCACCGAGGCCTACGCCAAGGCCCACGGGCTGCCCATCCAGGCCCGCATCCTGGGAACTGCCACGGCAGGCCTCGCCCCCGAGTGGGTGCTCATGGCGCCGGTGGAGGCCATTCGCAAGCTGCTGGCCCAGGTAGGCTGGGCCGCCGGTGACGTGGACCTTTGGGAAATCAACGAAGCCTTTGCCGTGCAACTGGTCGCCACCATGAACGAACTGAAACTGTCCGCAGACCGCATCAACGTCCATGGCGGTGCCGTCGCCCTGGGCCACCCCATCGGGGCCAGCGGCGCCCGCGTCATGGCCACCCTTATCCATGCGCTGACGCGCCTGGATAAGCAGCGCGGCGTGGCCGCGCTGTGTCTTGGCGGTGGCAATGCCATCGCCATGGCGGTGGAACGCGTTTGATTTGTTCTGAGCTCCAAAAGGAAAGGGCCCGGGAAACCGGGCCCTTTCCTTTGGAGCCAACCTCAGGCTAGAAGCTGTAACGCAGGGCAACGCCCATGATGTTGATGGCGGCCTTGATGCTGCCAGTCAAGGCGCCACGGGTGGCGTTGTTATCCGTGGCGGTGGTTCCAGCCGTCAGGTTGACCTTGCCATCCGAGATGAAAAGGCGGCTGTAGCCGAAGTCCACGGAGACTTTCTTGGAGAAGGCGTAGCTGCCGCCGAAGGAGGCCCACTTGCGGTCGTTATCGGGAATGCGGGGCGTGCGGTGGGTGTCATCCACGGCGCTCTTGTCGAAGGCGAGTCCGGCCCGCAGGGTCCAGGCCTGATCCAGCTTCCAGGTGCCGCCTACGGAGATGAAGGTGGTGTCGTTCCAGTTCTCATCGGTGATGGAATCGGTCACCTGCCCCGCAGCTGTATTGCTGGTGAACTTCACATCGAGGGTCTTGAACTTGGACCAGGTGGTCTGGGCCACTTCACCCTGGAGAGAGAAGGTGGGAGACACCTTCCAGTCGAAACCCAGAGAGGCGGTGGCCGGCAACGGCAGATCTGCTTGGCCCTTGCCGTTGGTGAGTCCTGCACCTTGCAAGGCCGCCAGGTCCGTGGCGGGCAGGGTTGAGGGATAGCTGAAAGAGGCGTCGCCCTTGAGCGTCATGGTCATGGCGGCGTGGTAGGCGAAGCCCAGGCGGAAATCATCCGAGGGCTCGTAGGTCATGCCGACCTTCCAGCCATACCCCCAACCGCTTCCCTTGAGGCCAGCCTGGCCATCCCAGGCGCCGGGAGTGGCGTACCCAGGCAATGCCACAGCCGTGGGGCCAGAGCCCAGGACGGTGGGAACCCCCATGGCGATGTTGGCTCCAGGGCTGTTCTGTCCAGGACCCGGGGACACCATGAGCGCTGGGGCTGCGGCATAGAGACCACCGCCCACCTTGAGGGCCAGGGCCGTGCCGTAGTCCACGGCATTGGTGAGTTCGGCATCGGCCTTGCGGGCCACGAAGGCCACGCCGATGGAGAATTCCTTGCTCACGCGGTAGGCGATGCTGGGCGCGATGTCGATGGTTTTCAGGTCGGACTTTAGGGCGTGGTAGCGGCCAATCCAGTTGGCGTCGTACTCCGTGGTGAGACCGAAGGGCACGTTCAGCGACAGGCCCACTTTCAGATCTTTGCTGACGCTGTACATGATGTTGAACTCAGGCAACGCGGCGGAGATGGCGGCATTGGGATGATTGGGCGCACCGGAGATGGTGTTGAGATTGGCACCGGTGACGGGGGCCGTGAAGAAGCCGAGGCCCTGGAGCACTGGCGTGCGACTGGCTGCGCCATTCTCGAACTTCGCGCTCAGTCCCACATAGGTGGCACCAAAGGAGAACTGGGTGTCCTGGTACTGGGTCATCACAGCGGGATTGAAGAAGAGGGAGCTGATGTCGCCACCGCCTGCGCTGATGCCGGCGAAGGCGTTGCCCTGGGAGAGTGGGCTCTGTTCGCGGAGCTGGAAACCGCTGGCCTGGGCCTGGGGAGCGAAGGCCCCGGCGGCGACCAGGGTCAGGGCGGTGAGGGTGAGTCGTGACCGGTGGCTCATAGGGGCATGGCTCCTGACCCGGTTTCCCGGGGTGCGTGGCTGTTCCCAGCCGATTTCATAGTGGTGAAGAGGAAGATTGATCACGATACCAAATCGTTACCGTCCTGCAACCACTCCAGGACTACCTACCAGAGGACAACATTTTCGCGACTTATTCATCGCCAATCATCAGGGGCGCCAAAACGTCCCGCAGCCCATGGCCTTTGGCCAGTTCCTGAACCAGGGCTGAGCCGACCACAGGGGTGGCGCCCATGGCTCGGATTTCCGACAGGCTGCGCCGATTCGATAGCCCAAAGCCCACGGCCAGGGGCCGTTCCGTCAGGGTTTTCAGTGCGGCCACCCGCTCGGCCACGGGCGCCAGGTCCGTGCCCTGAACCAGGCCTTGCCCTGGGCCCGTGACGCCCAAACGCGCCACCACGTAGGCGAAGCGCTGCGCGAAAGGCGCCGAGGGACCGGGATCGGGCCGTTCTGAAAGCAGCATCTGCGCACGCTCGATCGTGGTGGTGGGCGCCAGGAGCGGCACCATGGGATAACCCGCTGAACGAAGCCCTGCCTCGAATGCGGTTTCCTCGCCGAAGGGGAGATCCACCACCAGCAGGGCCTTTACGGGCGTTGGCGCAAGCAGCTCCTTGAGCCGATCCATCCCGATCTGAAGCAGGGGATTCAGGTAGGTGAAAAGGATGATGTCGGGGCTATCCCTGAGGCCTGACATGGCATCCAGAACGCGGAGCGGCGTGGCGCCACAAGCAATGGCCCGGTGCGCCGCCGCCTGCAGCACGGGGCCATCCGCGATGGGATCCGAATGAGGCAGGCCCAGTTCGATGGCCTCAAGACCCAGGGCCTTCGCCTCGGAAAGCAATGCGGGCAGCGCTTCCAGCGAGGGATCACCGGCCATGATGAAGGGGAGAAGAGGGTTCATGTGAATCCTTTTTTAAACCGCAGATGACGCAGATGACGCAGAAAAGGCACCCATCCATCTGCGTACATTTGCGGCATCTGCGGTTAACAATTTAGAGCCCCAGACGCACTTGGTAGGTGGACAGGTCCTTGTCGCCGCGGCCACTGAGGCCCAGCAGGATGGTGGCGGCGCCTTCGGCGGCCAGGGCGGGCAGCAGGGCCAAGGCGTGGCTGCTTTCCAGGGCGGGCAGGATGCCTTCGGTTTCGCAAAGCAGACGCGCGGCACGGAGAGCTTCTTCATCTGAAGCGCGCCGCATATCCACCTTCCCATCCATCGCCAGGGCCGCCAGCTCCGGACCCAGGGCGGGATAGTCCAGGCCTGCGCTGATGCTGGCCGTTTCGGCGGTGTGTCCGTGCGCATCCTGCAGCAGCAAGGTCTTGCAGCCGTGCAGCACACCCATGCGGCCACCATCCAGACGAGCGGCATGCTCGCCCAGGGCCGCGCCGTGGCCACCGGCTTCGACAGCCACCCGCCGAAGGTCATCGCCGAGGAAGGGCACCAGTAGGCCCAGACCATTGCTTCCACCTCCCGCGCAGGCGAGGACGACCTCTGGAAGTGATCCGGTTTGCTCCAGGACCTGGGCGCGGGCCTCCTCGCCGATGACAGTCTGGAAGCTACGCACCAGGGTGGGGAAGGGATGCGGGCCCAGGGCCGAACCGAGGATGTAGTGGGCCTTGTCGCAGCGGCCTGCCCAGGCGCGCAGCGCCTCGTTCACGGCTTCTTTCAGGGTGCCCTGCCCTGCTTCCACAGGCATCACCTTGGCGCCGAAGAGCCGCATGCGCGCCACGTTGGGAGCCTGGCGGGCCATGTCGGTGACGCCCATGTACACCGTGCAATCCAGGCCCAGGCGGGCGCAGGCGGCGGCTGTGGCCACGCCATGCTGGCCCGCGCCGGTCTCGGCGATGATCTCCGTCTTGCCCATGCGCCGGGCCAGGATGGCCTGGGCCAGGGCGTTATTGATCTTGTGGGCGCCGGTGTGGGTGAGGTCTTCGCGCTTGAGGAAGAGGGCCTTCAGGCCCAGCTGGGCGGCGAGTCTCGGTGCCGGTGTCAGCGGCGTGGGCCGACCCACGAAGTGCCGCAACTCAGCCTTCAATTCGGTTTGGAAGGCCGGGTCGGCCAGAGCCGCGCGGAAGGCCGCTTCCAGATCCAGCA
The DNA here is from genome assembly GCA_043775845.1 of Acidobacteriota bacterium. Taxonomy (GTDB): domain Bacteria; phylum Acidobacteriota; class Holophagae; order Holophagales; family Holophagaceae; genus Geothrix. The sequence goes on along the minus strand of JAYVRY010000231.1, from coordinate 9,703 downwards.
AGGGCTGCATGAGGGTTTCCGGCGCGTAGCAGCCGCCTAGCGACTGGGTGCCGAAGCGGGTGGGTAGGCTGAAGCCAGTGGTCATGGGCACTCCAGTTCATGGGCACTTTGGATGTAGTCGAGAACCTTGGCGGGAGCCTTCACGCCGGGCGAGGCCTCCAGGCGGCTGGCAGCGTCCACGCCCCGAAATCGGGATCGGGCGGAGAGCGGCAGGGAGGCCAGGCGTTCCCGCAGGTTGGAGGCGTCGAGCCCCCCGGCCAGCAGGAACGCGCCCGGCGGCGGAAAGGTCATGGCATGCCCCTGCCCTGAGCCCCCGGCCAGGCCAGTCGCCTTGGGACTGGGTTCCCAGAGGTACAGATCCGCAGGGATGACGGACTGCTCTGCCTCGTCCGCCCAAGGCAGCAGAACGAAGAACCCAGCCTCGCGAAGGTGTTTCACGCCGCGCTCCCGCTGGGCCGCTGGCAGGTGGGGCTGCACGCGCGTGAATCCGTACTGCTTTGCCAAGGCCAGGATGGGCTCGGCCGAGTCCGCCACCATCACCAGCACGGCCTGGTCCAGATAGGGCTCGGCCACAGCCAGATCCGCACAGTGCCTGAGGCTGGGCGGATGCACCACGAAGCCCAGGAGATCTGCCCCCTGCTCGGCCGCGTAGGCCACATCCTCGGCGCGGACCAAGCCGCAGACCTTGGCGAGGGGGCTCATCGCAAGCCCACCAGAATGCGGGTGAGGAAGTCGCGGGGATCGGGGCTGCGCATGAGGGCTTCGCCGATGAGCACGGCGTCAAATCCCGCCCGCAGGGCCGCACGGGCATCCTCGGGGGTGGCCAGACCCGATTCGCGGATGAGCACGGCCTCGGGAAAGGCCTTCCTTAAGGGTGAAGCCGTGGGTTCCCCCAGCGTGAAGGTGGAGAGATCCCGCGCATTGATGCCCACCAGCCTTGCTTTTGCATCCTGGGCATAGCCCACTTCGGTGAGGTCATGCAGTTCGACCAGAGGCTCCAAACCGCGGACCCGAGCGGCTTCGGCAAAGGCGGCCGTGTGGTCCTTCAGCACCCGGACGATGAGGAGGACAGCCTCGGCGCCCGTGGCTTCCGCCTCGGCCAGCTGGGCTTCGGAAAACACGAAGCCCTTGTAGAGCCGCGGCACGCCAAGCTCTGCAGCGGCCTTCAGATCCTGGGTGGAACCCTTGAAGTGGGCCGGTTCCGCCAGGATCGAGAAACAGGAAGCCCCACCTTCGAGGTAGGCCCGCAGTTGCGCCAGCAGCGGCGTGCCCTTGGCGAAGGGTCCCAGCGAAGGCGAGGCCTGCTTGTACTCGGCGATGACGGCGCCACCGCGCAGGGCCGCATCCCGGCGCAGGGTCATCTCGAAGGGGCCACTCGAAGTCAGGGCGGGACCTGAAGACGTGGTCACTGGGAGGTTGGCCACGCGTGCCAGCTCGGAGACCAGCACCCGTTGCAGGTGCGAGGTGGCAGGCAGGCCCGTGCCATGGACGAGGGAAGCTGGGTCGGGAAGCCGGATCACGGAAGCACCTGCGTGGAAGACGTGAAGGGGAGCGGAAAGCCCTGGTCGATCCGGATGCGGGCTTCGTTCAGCGTGTCGCCCAGACCTTCGAGGCCCAGGTTGCGGTGCAGATGCAGCCCCAGCGCCACCTGCAGGGCCACCGCATCGGCCACCGGCGGTCGGAAATCAGCGTGGGCCGCACCCGCGAAGATGCCACGGGCCACGGCCAGGGCCTCGGCGCGGTCGGCCATGCGCAGCGCATGGCGGGCGGGCGACGCGATGCCCAATTCGCGGGGCACCAGCACCTGGGGCGCGGCCACCTTGCCTTCAATCACGGCGAGAACGGTGGTGGGCCCTTCGATGGAGGCCTCGTCCAGCCCCTTCCCTTCCGCATCCTTGCCGTGAAGGACGAAGGCGCGACGCAGCGTGGGACGACGGGCCAGGGCACCAGCCATGGGGCCCGTAAGGTCTTCACGCGCCACGCCCAGCAACTGCAAAGGCGGTTGTCCCGGATTCAGCAGCGGGCCCAGCAGGTTGAAGATGGTGGGAATGCCCAGGCGCTTGCGGATCTCCCGCAGGCGTCCCAGGAGCGGGTGGTAGGCCGGGGCGAAGAGGAAGGCGAAACGGTGATCTTGCAGGTCTCCGGCGAGGTCAGCGCTGGCGCGGGCCAGATCGTAGCCCAAGGCCTCCAGCAGGTCCGCGCTGCCGCAAACACCCGTGGCGGCGCGATTCCCGTGCTTGACGATGGGCACGCCGAACTGCGGCAACACCAGGGCTGCGAGGGTGCTGAGATTGGCGGTGGAGGAACCATCGCCACCGGTGCCGCAGGTATCGAGCGCCCCTTCCGGCACTTCGGGGAAGGGCATGGCCACGGCGGAAAGGGCATCGGCGAAGGCCGCCAGTTCGTGGGCTTCGGGCACCCGCTGGGCCAGCAGGGCCAGACAGGCGCCCACCAGCAGCGCATCCGTATCCTGATCGATGAAAATGCGCATGAGCTCCGATGCTGTGTCGGCAGGCAGGGGGCGGATGGGGTTGTGGGTGGTCAGCAGGGTCATCGGCGGGCCTCGCGGGCGAGTCGAAGGAAGTTGGCGAGCATGGCCGGACCATCCGGCGTGAGGATGCTTTCGGGATGGAACTGCACGCCCCAGCGCGGCAGGCTGCGGTGGGCCATGGCCATGATCTCGCCGCCGGGGCTGCGGCCCGTGACCTGCCAACAGGCGGGCAGCGTGGCGGGATCGGCGATGAGGCTGTGGTAGCGGCCCACCGGCAATCCTGCGGGCAGTCCCTGGAAGAGGCCCGTGCCATCGTGTTCCAAAGGCGTGGCTTCGCCGTGCAGCGGCTCGATGGCGCGGGTGACCTTCCCGCCGGTGGCCGCCGCGAGCGCCTGATGACCGAGGCAGACGCCCAGCAACGGGATGTCCCAATCGGAAGCGCCCAGGGCCATGTGGGCCGGGCTTTCGGTGGGGTGGCCGGGGCCCGGCGACAGCACCACGGCTTCCGGATTCAGCGCCTTGGCTTCGTCCAACGTGATGGCATCGTGGCGCACCACTTTCACCTCAGCGCCAAGGGTTTCGAAAGCCTGCACCAGGTTGTAGGTGAAGGAATCGAGCGCATCAATCAGCAAGATCTTAGGACCATCGAGGAGGATCATCGGGCACCTCCGTCGAGCTTCACGCCAAGGGCCTGGGCGATGGCTCCCAGCTTGTGGAGCGTTTCGAAATATTCGGCCTCGGGCCTGGAGGCGCGCACCACGCCCGCGCCCGCCTGGATATGGGCGACGCCGCCACTGTAGACCGCCGTACGGAGGATGAGGGCCGTGTCGAGCACGCCATCGGCGCCCAGGCGCAGCAGCACGCCGCCGTAGGGTCCGCGCACCTCGCCTTCCAGTTCGGCAATGCGCTGGCAGGCGCGGAGCTTGGGCGCGCCGCTCACGGTGCCCGCAGGAAAGGCCGCTGCCAGCACATCCAGCGCATCGATGCCGGGTTTGAGCTTGGCCTTCACCGTGGTAGTCAGGTGCAGCACATGGCTGGTGCGCTGCAGCGCCAGGGGCAACTCCACCCGCACGCCGCCGGGAATGCCCACGCGGCCCAGGTCGTTGCGGGCCAGGTCCACCAGCATCTGGTGCTCAGCCAGTTCCTTAGGATCGCGCTTCAGGGCCTCGAAGCGGGCGGCATCCTCCTCGGCATTAGCGCCTCGGGGCACGGTGCCGGCGATGGGCAGGGTTTCGGCCTCGCCATCCTGCACCCGCACCAGCATCTCAGGCGAGGCGCCCACGAGGGCGAAATCGCCCCACTCGAGCAGGTAGCCGTAGGGGCTGGGATTGAGGCGCCGCAAACGGCGATAGGTCTCCAGGGGCAATGGCGGGTTCTCAACTCGGAACCTCTGGCTGGGCACCAGCTGGTAAATGTCACCGTCTAGGATGAGTTCCTGAGCGGCCGCCACGGCACCTTCGTAGGCTCCCTTCGTGGTCAGGGGGTGGACGCTGGGCATCGCCTGGCCGGGGCCTGGATCCTTGGCCCCTTCCAGCAGCAGCTGCTTCAAGGTTGCAAGCCGCGCGAATCCCGCAGCGGGATCCGAGTCCAGCGTCTGCAGTTCCGCCACCTGGTGCAGGTGGTCGAAGACCAGCGCCGTGTCGAAGCGCCGCACCCAGAGGCCAGGCAGGCCGAGGTTGTTGTGGGCCGGTAGCTTCAGGCTCGGTTCCAGCGCTCCCATGGCCTCGAAGCCCAGGTAGCCAGCGCAGCCCACGCCCACGGGTAGCGTTTCGCGCAGAACCGTCAACACGGCAGCGGGATCATGTAGCGTGTCGGTGGGGGAAGCGCCCGCCAACGCGCGGAGCGCCTCGACCCAGCCCGTGGCGGGCGCCTGGAGTCGACACTCGGCCGAACCCTCAATGAGAACAAAACTGTGGCGTCCCACGCGTTCGCCCTGGTCGCAGGATTCCAGCAGGAGGCTGGCGCCAGCCGGGCGCAGGGCCAGATAGGCCGCGAGGGGCGTCAGCAGGTCCGCAGGAAGGGGATGTCGGATCAGGTGCATGGGGAAGACCTTAGAGAAAAACCGCAGACCGGCTTTGCCGGGATGGGGTGTGGGGGTCTGGGGGTGTGCGCGAAGCGCGGAACCACCGGAGAGCATCTACGAAAAAGCCCGACCAATGGGTCGGGCTCGGAGGGTCCGGAATGGCTAGGCCGCTAGGCCTCGCACAGGGAGCCGTCCGAGCCCATACGCCACCACCAAGCCTCAGAGGAGAGGCCCTGGCAGGGGATGGGGAAGGACAGTGGCATGACAGCGATGAAACCCCAACGGCCCTCCCCCTGTCAAGTCCTACGGCCTGCAATCCTCCAATCCCAAGGGTTCCGGGCTGCCAATTGTGGTTTGATGGGAGATTGCATGCGGACGGCCATGGACACTCGCCCCACCACCATTCACGCCGAGGAAGACCTGGCCCCCAAGGCGCCCTGGTCCTTCTTGATCCAGTCCGTGCCTGGGGGCTTCACGCGCTGGGGCTGGGGCCTCATGACCGGCTGGATGCTGGTCCTCCTGGGGCCCTCCCTGGGCTGGGCCGGCCACCTCCGCCGGGCCGCCGGATGGAGCGCCCTGCCCAGCCATTGGGGCGAGAGCCTCGGCGCCCGCGACCTCTGGGAACTGTGGGAAAACGGGGGCCTGCAGCACCGCCTCACCAATTCGCCCACCGTGCACCTGCTGGGAACCGGCATGATCCTCGTGCTCTGGTGCGGATGGCGCATGCAGGCCGACGTGGTCGGCCTCAAGGCTCGCCTGGGCCCCTGGCTGCTGGGGGCCATGGATACTGTCCTCATTGGCTTCCTGCCTCTGGGCTGTGTCACATGGCTGGTGGACGCGGGCCTGGCCAAGCTGGGTGCATCAGGCATCGATGGACTGGGCTGGATGGCCTTCTTCGGCCGTCCCGTGGTGTGGATGGCGCTCATCGCCGCGCTGAACCTCCAGTGGTGGTTCTGCCGCCTGGGACGCTCCCGGGGCCTGGCTCGGGGCTACCGCACCCACCTCGGGAATTGCTTCATGCAGCTCTGGTCCCATCCCATCCAATGGGGCCTGGTCTCGTTCGGCGGCGCGGCCCTGCGGGCCCTGCTGCCCTTCCTGGTCATCCTACTGGCCTGGCGCATGGGCGGCGGCACCAGCTTCCGGGTCTGGTTGTTCCTGCTGCTCCAACTCCTGGTGACGGCCGTGAATGGCTGGCTCATGGGCTGGCTGCTTCGCGCCGCCGCTCAGTTCTGGTCCCACGACATGGTCGTGCATGATGCCACCGCCGCCCTGAAGGAATCCCTCCGTGATGCTTAAGTTGTCCCGCCCCCTCCTTTATTCGTTCCTATCGCTTTTTCTGGCGGCGCAAGCGCCGCCAGAAAAAGCGCAGGTCATTCCGGTGGGCAGCACCATCGCCGAGGACGAGGCCATCCAGAAGGTCATCGCCCCACTGGCGGCCGAGATCAAGGCCACCTTCGACCTGCCCCTGGTGCAAACGCCCCAGGGCCTCTTCCGGGGTCGCCGGGGCGAGGAGAACCTGCTTGGTTACTGGGTGTCGGATGTCATGCGCCGCGCAGCCCAGGATGTGCTTGGCAGTCCCGTGCGCTTCGCCATCACCAATGCGGGCGGCCTGCGCTCCAACCTGCGCCCAGGCCAACTCAAGGTGGCCGACATCTTCGAACTCATGCCCTTCGAGAACGAGCTGGTGGTGGTGGAACTCACGGGCGCTGAGTTGATCCAGGTGGTGAAGGAAGGCCTCGTCCGCCGCGGCGGCGAACCCTGTTCCGGCGTGAAGGCCGTGGTGGTGGGCACTCCGGAAGCGGCCACCTACACACTCACCTGGGAGGATGGGAGCCCCATCGATCCCAAGGCCATCGTGAAGGTGGCCACTTCCGATTACCTTTACGGCGGCGGCGATTCCATTCCCACGCTGAAGCAGGGGCGCAAGCCCTTCACCACGGGCGTCACCCTTCGGCAGATGCTGCTGGATGAGTGCGCTGCGCTGGCCAAGGCCAAGAAGGACTTGGTGGCCCCGGCCCCTGGCCGCTATGTGATTCCCGCTCCCATCCAGGAAGCCATCCGCGACAAGAAGTTCAAGCTCTAGGAGTCGACGATGGATCGCCGCCACTTCCTCGCCTCCCTTGGCACCGCTGCCCTGGCTTCCCAGGTTTCTCTGCGGGCTAGCTCCGATTCTGTGCCAGTGGCAGGATCGGGCCGCATCACCCTGCTGCACACCAACGACACCCACTCTCGCATTGAGCCCTTCGGGCCGGGAAACGGCGCCATCAGCGGCTTGGGCGGCATGGCCCGCCGCGCCACGCTGGTGAAGCAGCTGCGCCAACAGCTGGGTTCCGTGCTGCTGCTGGATGCGGGCGACACCTTCCAGGGCACGCCCTACTTCAACCGCTACAAGGGCCGCCTCGACTACCAGCTCATGCGCATGGTGGGCTACGATGCGGGCACCCTGGGCAACCACGACTTCGACAACGGCGTGGGCATGCTGGTGGAAGCCATGGAATCCATGGAACAGTTCCAGCACGCCAATCCGCCCTTCGCCTTCGTGAACTGCAACTTCGATTGCAAGGGCGCTCCCGCCCTGGGCAAGCGGCTTCGCCCCTACCTGGTGAAGGAATTCCCGGGGTTGCGCGTGGGTATCACGGGCGTGGGCGTGGCCTTTGCGGGCCTGGTGGCCCCGAAGAACCATGAAGGCATCGTCTGGCGCGATCCCTACGAATGCCTCAAACCCATCGTGAAGCGCCTTCGCGAGGTCGAAAAGGTCGACCTGGTGGTGGTGCTGTCCCACCTGGGCTACAACGCGAACGGCACGGCGCCGGACGATCTGCGGATGCCCGGCGCCGTGCCGGGTATCGACGCCATCATCGGAGGCCACAGCCACACCTTCCTGGAGGCCCCCATCAAGGTGCCCCAGGCTCAGGGCGAGACCCTGGTCTTCCAGGTGGGCTTTGGCGGCGTGAACCTGGGCCGCATGGATTTCGCCGTGGCCAAGGGCGCCGTCCGGGCTTCATCCGGGGCCGCCATGCCTGTCATGGGCTCCATCGTGACCTAAGTCCCAAAGCAGCAGACCAAGGGGGAATGGCGCTTGAAGCAGGCCTTTCCCCATGGGAGTCTGCCTTGTTACCCGTTCTACCGATGGGCGCTTCCGGTGGTCCTCAAACCTAGCCGAAGCCCCACCCCCAAGGAGCCTCCATGACCACCCAGAAGATCATCTGGACCGAGATCGACGAAGCGCCCGCCCTGGCTACCTACTCTCTGCTGCCCGTCATCCAGGCCTTCACCCACGGCACGGGCATTGAAGTCACCACCTCGGACATTTCCCTGGCAGGCCGCATCCTGGCCAACTTCCCCGAGCACCTCACCCCGGCGCAGCGGATCCCGGACAACCTGGGCGCGCTGGGCGCACTGGCCCAGAAACCCGAAGCCAACATCATCAAGCTCCCCAACATCAGCGCCTCCATCCCCCAGCTCATCGCGGCCATCAAGGAGTTGCAGTCCCAGGGCTTCAACATTCCCGACTACCCCGAACAGCCCACCGAGGAAGTGGAAAAGGCCATCCAGTCCCGCTACGCCAAAGTGCTGGGCAGCGCCGTCAATCCGGTGCTCCGCGAGGGCAACTCCGACCGCCGGGCTCCGCTCTCTGTGAAGCACTTCGCGCAGAAGCATCCCCACAAGATGGGTGCCTGGGCCCCCGATTCCAAGGCCCGCGTGGCGCACATGGCCGGTGGCGACTTCTACGGCAGCGAAACATCCACCACCCTCCCCAAGGCCACCACGGTGCGCATCGAGTTCGTGGGCGCGGATGGCGCGGTCAAGGTGCTGAAGGAAAAGCTTTCCCTGAAGGCAGGCGAGGTGCTCGATGCCTCCGTCATGAACGTCCGTTCCCTCAGGTCCTTCTACGCCGAACAGATCGACGCGGCCAAGCAGGAGGGTCTGCTGCTCTCCCTGCACCTGAAGGCCACCATGATGAAGATCTCTGATCCCGTCATGTTCGGGCACGCGGTCTCCGTGTTCTACCAGCCCCTGTTCGAGAAGCACATGGCGACCCTGCAGGAGCTGGGCGTCAACACCGCCAACGGACTGGGTGATGTCTATGCCAAGATCCAGACCCTGCCCGAAGCCAGGCGCGCGGTGATCGAAAGTGACATCCAGGCGGTCTACGCCTCCCGCCCGGCCCTGGCCATGGTGGATTCCGACAAGGGCATCACCAACCTGCACGTGCCCAACGACATCATCGTGGACGCCTCCATGCCCGTGGTGGTGCGCGATGTCGGCAAGATGTGGGGCGCCGATGGCAAGCTCCACGACACCCTGGCCATGATTCCGGACCGTTGCTACGCCACGATGTACAAGGCTGTCATCGAGGACTGCCAGCAGCATGGTGCCTTCGATCCCGCCACCATCGGCAGCGTGCCCAACGTGGGCCTCATGGCCCAGAAGGCCGAGGAATACGGTTCCCACGACAAGACCTTCTTCGCGCCTGCCGTGGGCACCATTCGCATCGTCGATGCCGAGGGCACGACCCTCATGACCCAGAAGGTCGAGGCGGGCGACATCTTCCGCGCCTGCCAGACCAAGGACGCCCCAGTCCAGGACTGGGTCAAGCTGGCGGTCTCGCGCGCCCGCATCACCGGCGCCCCGGCCATCTTCTGGCTGGACAAGCACCGCGCCCACGATGCCCAGATCATCGCCAAGGTCGAAACCTACCTGAAGCAGCACGACACCACGGGCCTGGACATCCGCATCCTGCATCCGGTGGAGGCCATGAAGCTGTCCTGCGAGCGCATCCGCGCTGGCAAGGACACGATCTCGGTGACTGGTAATGTTCTCCGCGATTACCTCACAGACCTCTTCCCCATCATCGAGCTGGGCACCAGCGCCAAGATGCTGTCCGTGGTGCCCCTGCTGGGCGGCGGCGGCCTCTTCGAAACGGGTGCGGGCGGTTCCGCTCCCAAACACGTCCAGCAGTTCCAGAAGGAGGGCTACCTGCGCTGGGACAGCCTGGGCGAGTTCTCCGCCTTCTGCGCTTCGCTGGAGCACATCGCCAGCACCTTCCAGAACGCCAAGGCCGCAGTTCTCGCCGACACGCTGGATCAGGCCATCGCCAAGTTCCTGGACAACGACAAGTCCCCCGCCCGCAAAGTGGGCCAGATCGACAACCGAGGCAGCCACTTCTACCTGGCCCTCTACTGGGC
>JAYVRY010000230.1:0-4175 GCA_043775845.1 Acidobacteriota bacterium | reverse complement strand
ACATCTTCCACGCCCACGCTGAGGCGCAGCAGGTTGTCGTTGATGCCCAGGCGCTGACGATCAGCCTCGGGCACGCTGCCGTGGGTCATGCTGGCGGGATGGCACACGAGGCTTTCCACGCCGCCCAGGCTTTCGGCCAGGGCAAAGACCTTGAACGACGAGGCCATGCGCCGGGTGCGCTCCGCATCGCCCGTGTCGAAGCTAACGATGCCAGAGAAGCCCTTCATCTGCTGCTTGGCCAGGGCGTGCTGGGGATGGGATTCCAGGCCGGGGTAGTAGACGCGCACCAGGTCCTTGCGGCCTTCCAACCAGCGGGCGATCTGCAGGGCGCTTTGGTTGTGGCGCTCCATGCGCAGGTGCAGGGTCTTGGCGCCCCGCAGGATGAGCCAGGATTCCATGGGCGAAAGGATGCCGCCTGCGGCCTTCTGGTGGAAGCGCAGGCCCTCGGCGATGTCTTCGCGGTTGGTGATGGCGATGCCGCCGATGCTATCGCTGTGGCCATTGAGATACTTCGTGGTGGAGTGGAAGACCAGGTCGGCGCCCAGTTCCAGGGGCCGCTGATTGAAGGGCGTGGCGAAGGTGTTGTCCACGGCCAGCACCGCGTGGCAGCCCATCTGGGTCATGACGCGCCGGGCGCCGGGAATGTCGGTGAGGCCCAGCATGGGGTTGGTGGGTGTCTCCAGCATCACCAGCTTGGTGTTGGGGCGCAGGGCCGCCTTGAAGGCCGCCAGGTCGCCGGTATCCACCTGGGTGTAGGTGAGGCCGAAACGGGTCATGACCTTGTCGAGCAGGCGGAAGGTGCCGCCGTAGACGTTGTCGCCCAGCACCACGTGGTCGCCGCTGGAGAGCTGCTCGAAGATGGCCTGCACGGCCGCCATGCCGGAACCAAAGGCCATGCCGTGGGCGCCGCCTTCCAGGGCCGCCAGGTTGCCTTCCAGGGCATCGCGGGTGGGGTTGCGCACGCGGGCGTAGTCGAAGCCCTTGTTGATGCCCAGCCCCTCCTGGATGTAGGTGCTGGTGAAGTAGACAGGCGTCATGATGGCGCCGTTGGTGGGATCGGGCGACTGCCCGGCGTGGATGCAGAGGGTGTCGAAACGGGCTTCCGGGTTCATGGGGCTATCCTTCCGTGAGGAATCAGTGTGAGGGGGTGCCGCCGTGAGGAAAAGGATTGCCTGTCTTTGCGCGGTCTTTGCCCTGGTGGCTTGCCGATCCGACAAGCCAGAGGCGCAGATCCGAAAGCGCTTCGAGGCCTGCCGCGCCGCCGTGGAGGCCGGGGACGCCGTGGCTGCCACCGCCGCCCTGGCCCCGGCCTTCCGGGGCCCCGAAGGCATGGACAAGGCCACGGCCCGGTTCTTCCTCCTGGGCACCTTCCGGCAGGAAAAGGTCGGTGTCACAGTCGTTCGCCAGGAGGTGACCGTCCGCCGCGACGAAGCCATCCAGGAGGTGGACCTTCTCCTCACCAGCCGCAGTGGTGGTGGCGGGGGCGGGCTGCTGCCCCAGGAGGCCTCTCAGCGCAGCTTCCGGTTGCGGTGGCAAAAGAATGGTTCGGACTGGTTTCTACTGGACCTTCAATCCCTCGACGGCCGCTGAATCCGCTGGGACAGGGCTCCCTGTCCCAGGCGGCCCTGTCCGAGGTGCATGGCCTCGGCCAGCGCCTCCCGCACGTTGGCCGGAAGGCGATGATCCCGTCGTTCTTCCCGCAGCATGGCCGTGAAGTGACCATAGGCGAGGTACTGGGCCGGCATCACGCCCTGGGCCTTCCCGACCGACAGGACGCCTGGCATGTCCTGGTACCGACCCAGCCCATAGAGCGCCACCACCTTCAGGGCATAGGCACGAGGATTGGCGGGATGATCCCGCAGCACCCGATCGCAGAGGTCGAGGCTGCCCTGGGGCTGGTCCATCAGGCCTTTGGCCGCTTCATTCAACAGGCCGGGCACCTCTTCCTCGGGCAAGGGGGGCTGCTTCGCCGGAACCGGAACGTGTTTCAAAGGTCCTTTGGAGGAGGGAGGATTTGAAGCCCCCGCCTTGATGGCCCGACCCGCCTCCTGGGACGGTTCGACCGAGGGTGGAGCCGCAGAAGCCCCTTCCATCGGGGGCACTGAATCCAGCGTGATGACCCGGGGCGCCGTCTGTTTCTGCCACCACAGCCAGCCACCTGTACCCAGCCCCCCGAGGATCAGGGTTGCGGCCAACCAGGGCCAGGCCTTGCTGCTGCGGGTCGGGGCGGCGGGGGACCGGAGCACCGGGGGACGGACGGAATCCCGAGTGGGCGCGACACCGGGAGGCCCGACCCAGGCCCGATCCTTGGCGTCCCGCAGGGCTTTGGCCAGGGCTTCAGCCGACTGGAACCGCTTGTCCGGATCCTTGGCCAGGGCCTTGGCCAGGAGCAGCGAAGTCTTGGGGCTGATGCCATGGAAATCATTCGGGGCCAGGGGGGCGGGGTCCTCATTCACCACCTGGTAGAGCACGGTGGCCGTGGCCTCGCCTGTGAAGGGACGATGGCCCCCCAGGGCCTCGTAGAGGATCACCCCCACGGCGAAGAGGTCACAGCGCGGATCCAGCACGCCCGTCTTGATGTACTCCGGAGCCATGTAGCCGAAGGTGCCCAGCAGGGTGCCCGTGCCGGTCAACTCGGAACCCACGATGCGGGCAATGCCGAAGTCCATCACCTTGGCCTGGAGCTGGTCGCCCTCCCGCCGGACGCGGATGTTGCTGGGCTTGATGTCCCGGTGCAGCACGCCCTTCTGGTGGGCATAGGCCAGTCCGTCGCAGACCTGGGCCAACACTTCGAGCACGTCCACGGGAGGCAGCACCCGGTCCCGCAGCATGGCCTCGAGATCCACGCCCGGCACGAACTCCATGGCCAGGTAGAGGAGGCCCTGGTCTTCCCCAAACTCATGAATGGTCACCAGGTTCGGATGGTTCAGGGTGCCCGCCGCGCGGGCCTCCCGGGCGAAGCGTTCGCGGGCCTCCGCCCCCATGGCCGCCTCGCGGTGGATGGTCTTGATGGCCACCTGACGGCCAATGGCGGGATCGAGGCCCAGGTACACCTCGCCCATGGCGCCCTCACCAAGGCGCTTCAGGATCTCGAACCGGCCGAGCCTCTGCTGCATGTCACCACCTGGCTTCCAAGGGAGTCCCAACCACCCTCTTCGGTTGAAGCGCCCGAAACCTTCAAAGTCCCAGGTATTCCATGAACTCGCTGTGGAGATCCAGGGGCAGCCTGCAGCCGACCATTTCTTCCTTCACCAGTTGGTTGCAGCGGGCCACCGCCTTCAGCTCAGAGGACGGGATGCCCCGGTCGCGGGCCTGGCGGAGGGTCAGCATGACCGCGTCCAGGCGTCCCAGTCGGTAGTGGGTCACCAGGAGCATGGCGAAGGCCTTGGCGTTGTTTGGATCGATCTCCAGGGCCTGCAGGAGCTGGTGTCGCGTGGTTTCCAGCACATCCTTGCGTACCTCGGTCCGGCCTGTGTGCCCGGGGATCGGCAGGGGCGGAGGCGGGACATCCTTGACCTTGGACTTGGCCAGCGCCACGGGACGCAGGAGCGATCCGGAACCCGAAGTCTTGGGGTTGGAGATTGGCGTGGGGAAGTAGCCCTGTGGGATTCCCTGAAAGCCCCGCGGCGGCGTGGGAATCACGGGACTGCGTTCAGGCGTGGCCTTCCTGTTGATGATCAGCGCTGCGGTGGGCCGCTCCTGCTCCCACCGCCAGGCGGAATCCTTGGCATGGCGAAGGGTCGTGGCCAGGTCCTCGGCGGTCTGGAACCGGTTGGCCGGATCCTTGGCCAGGGCGTGGTGCAGGATGCCCTGCACATCCCGGCTGATGCCCTGGAAGGAGGTGGGCGGCAGGGGGGCCGGTGTTTCATGCAGCAGGCGGTAGATGACCGAACCCGGGCTCGGCCCGTCGAAGGGCGGGATGCCCGCCAGGGATTCATAGAGAATCACACCCACGGCGAAGAGGTCGCTGCGGGAATCCGGACGGCCGCTCTGCAGATACTCCGGCGCCATGTAGTTCACAGTGCCAAAGACCGTGCCTTCATCCGTGGTATCGGAGTTGATGATCTTGGCCACGCCGAAATCCAGCACCTTGGCCTGGAGATTCTTCCCGTCCCAGATCACGCGGATGTTCGAGGGCTTGATGTCGCGGTGCAGCACCTGATGCCGATGGGCCA
>JAYVRY010000229.1:0-4193 GCA_043775845.1 Acidobacteriota bacterium | reverse complement strand
TAGCCCCATGGGGTGGAACTTGGTGGGCCCTGCGGGATTTGAACCCGCGGCCAACGGCTTAAAAGGCCGCTGCTCTACCGCTGAGCTAAGGGCCCTTGCCGGTGGTTCCAGGTCCGCGAACCCTCGAGCGCGCGGTGCACGCGAGCGTGCGTTGCCTGGTTGGGCAGGAGGATCAGTGTGCCAGTGAGTGCGCCCCAAGTCAACTGCGGAGCGCGTCCGAGTCGTGGCTGGCGCTCGGATTCAGCCCCTATCGATGACTCTGGGCCGTTCCCAGCAGCGGTTCGAGGAAGGTGCCGGGATAGAGGCAGCCTTCGACGCGATCAGGGCCGGTGCTGAGGTAGACGATGGGGACTTCGACGCTTTCGGCCAGGGCTTCCAGGTAGGCCTGGGCTTCGGCGGGCAGCTTCCGGTGGTCGGTGATGCCACGGGTGCTGCTCCAGCCCTTGAATCGCTTCACTTCGGGCTGGATGCCCTGCCATTCGGAGGCGCAGCTGGGCAGCTTGGTGGTGACGGTGTCTTCGCCCGTGCGGTAGCACACGATGAGGCCCACTTCGTCCATGCCATCGAGCACGTCGAGCTTCATGATGGCGAGGCCATCCACGCCGTTGGTACGGCAGGCATGGGCGGTGATGGGGGCGTCAAACCAGCCGCAGCGGCGGGGCCTTCCTGTGGTGGTGCCGAACTCTCGACCCACCTCGCGGATGCGGTCGCCGGTGGCATCCAGCAGCTCGGCGGGGAATGGGCCGGCACCCACGCGGGTGGTGTAGGCCTTGGCGATGCCCAGGATCTTGTCCACGGCCTTGGGGGGCAGACCGGTGCCCGTGAAGAGGCCGCCCAGGCTGCAGTTGCTGGAGGTGACGAAGGGATACGTGCCGTGGTCGATGTCGAGCAGGGTGGCCTGGGCGCCCTCAAAGAGGATGCTGTCGCCCCGTCCCCAGGCGGCCATCAGGTGGCCCTGTGCGTCGCCAATGAACTGCAGGAAGGGCTCGGCGGTGCGGAGCAAGCCTTCGACGATGGATTCGAGGGTGGGTAGGCCGCCCTCGGCGCCCAGGCGCAGGTGGACTTCGTCATAGCCAGGGCGGATGCGCTCGGCCAGGGTCTCGGGATGGAGGAGGTCCCCCAGGCGGATGCCCATGCGGGCAGCCTTCATTTCGTAGGCGGGGCCGATGCCGCGGCCAGTGGTGCCGATCTTGGCGCCCACCTTGTCGGCGCGGATCTCGCGCCACTGGTCGAGGGCGATGTGGTGGGGCAGGATGATGTGGGCCTTTTCGGAGAGCAACAGGCGGCCGGTCAGGTCGAAGCCCCGGGCCTTGAGGCGGTCCAGCTCCTGCTGGAAGACCTCCAGATTCAACACTACGCCGTTGCCCACCACCAGGAAGCAGCCGGGGTGGAGGGCGCCGCTGGGCACCTGGTGCAGGGCGATGCTCACGCCGTCCACCACCACGGTGTGGCCGGCATTGTTGCCCCCCTGGAAGCGAACCACCTGCTTGAAGTTGGGGCTGAGCAGGTCCACGACCTTGCCCTTGCCCTCATCCCCCCACTGCAGGCCAAGGATCGCCAGATTGGTCCTAGCCAGGCTCATGTCGCCCTCCCAGCCTTCCAGGATAGCCTCCGGGCGCGGTTCTGTCCGCAGCGGATCAGGACAAGGCTGGCAGAAAGGGTTACCCTGGTAGACCGCTCCGGAACCATCCTGGCCCCGGCGCCATCCATAACCCGGAAGGGTGTCCCGTGTTCGAAAAATTCACCGAAAAAGCCCGACGTGTGATGTTCTTCGCCCGCTATGAGGCGAGCCAGTTCGGTGCGGAAAGCATTCAGAGCGGCCACCTCCTGTTGGGCCTGCTCCGGGAATCGGAGAAAACCAGCACCCAGCTGCTCGAGCGCATGGGCGTCCAGGTCAGCTCCCTGCGGGAGCGCTTGGTGGCGGCATTGACCCCCAAGGACAAGAAGATCACCCCCAGCAGCACCAGCATCGACATCCCCATGGAGGAGGAGGTCAAGCGCATCCTCCAACACGCCACGGCCGAGAGCGCCAAGCTGAACCACAAGCACGTGGGCGCTGAGCACCTCCTGCTGGGCATGCTGAAGGAGGACGGCTGCCTGGCCGGCCGCCTGCTGAAGGAATCCGGCGCGGACCTCATCGCCGCCAAGGAAATCCTTCTGGAAAGCAGCAAGGAGGAAAAGATCGCGAAGAAGAAGAAGGAGCATCCGCTCCTCTCCGAGTTCGCGCGCAACCTTTCGGAAATGGCTGAGCGGGGCATTTTCGACAACCTCATCGGCCGTGACGCCGAGGTCGAGCGCATCATCCAGATCCTCAGCCGCCGCCGGAAGAACAACCCCATCCTCCTGGGTGAGGCGGGCGTGGGCAAGACCGCCATCGTAGAGGGCCTGGCCCAGAAGATCCACGAAGGCCTCATTCCCCCCAGCCTGGCGGACAAGCGCATCTACGCCTTGGATCTGAGCCTCGTGGTGGCCGGCACCAAGTATCGCGGCCAGTTCGAAGAACGCCTCAAGTCCATCATCGCGGAGGCCAGTAAGGATCCCAGCGTGGTGCTCTTCATCGATGAAATTCATTCGCTCATCGGCACGGGCGCCGCCGAGGGCAGCCTGGATGCGGCCAATATCTTGAAGCCCGCCCTCAGCCGGGGCGAGATCCAGTGCATCGGCGCCACCACACACAAGGAATACGCCAAGTACATCGACAAGGACCGCAGCCTGGTGCGCCGCTTCCAGCCCGTCACCGTGAACCCCCCGGACGAGGCCGAGAGCCTGCGCATCATCGAGGGCATCCGCAGCCGCTACGAGCTGTTTCACCGCGTGCGCTATACGCCAAAGACCATGGAAGCCTCGGTCTACTTGTCCAACCGCTACATCACGGACCGCTTCCTGCCCGACAAGGCCATCGACCTGCTGGATGAGGCCGGTGCCCGCGTGAAGCTGCGCATGGGGCCCGGCGGCGCTTCCTCCGAAGGGCAGACCCACGAGGACGAGTTGCACCGCGTCATCAACGAGATGAACGAGGCCGTGCTCAGCCGCGATTTCGAGAAGGCTGTGCTGCTCCGCCAGAAGGAGCTGCAGCTGCGCGACGAGATCCAGAAGAATCGCTCGGAGCTCACGGACGAGGACTACGCGCGCTTCCCCGAAGTCACCGAACAAGACATCGAGGATGTGGTCGCCAGCTGGACCGGGATTCCCGTGAAGGCCCTCAAGGGCGACGAGAAGGCCAACCTGGTGAACATGGAGCCCCGGCTCAACGAGCGCGTCATCGGCCAGCCCGAGGCGGTCAGCGCCGTGGTGCGGGCCGTCCGCCGCGCCCGCACGGGCCTGAAGAACCCCAACCGCCCCATGGGCTCCTTCCTCTTCCTGGGCCCCACGGGCGTGGGCAAGACGGAGCTGGCCAAGACCCTGGCGGCCTTCCTTTTCGGGGATTCAAAGAAGATGATCCGCTTCGACATGTCGGAGTACATGGAGAAGCACGAAGTCTCCAAACTGCTCGGGGCCCCTCCGGGCTACGTGGGCTATGAGGAAGGCGGCATGCTCACGGACCGCATCCGGCGGAATCCCTACTGCGTGCTGCTCTTCGACGAAATCGAAAAGGCCCATCCCGACCTGATCAACATCCTGTTGTCCATCTTCGATGATGGGCAAGCATCCGATGCCTTCGGGAACCTGGTGGACTTCAAGAACACCATCATCATCATGACGTCCAATGTGGGCAGCCGGGAGCTGTTGGTGGAGAAGGGCCTTGGCTTTGTCGAGCAAAGCGGCCGTCCCGATGCCAAGAGCAGCGATGCCATGAAGGTCCTCAAGCGCACTTTCCCGCCCGAGTTCCTCAACCGCATCGATGAAATCGTGGTGTTCAACCGCCTGGGCGACGACGAACTGCGCAAGATCGTCCGCCTGCTGGTGGAGGATCTCAACGTGACCCTCCAGAAGCACAAGCTGATCGTCAGTCTGACGGATTCGGCCTGCGACTGGCTGGTGAAGACCACCCTCCGTGACCGGGCCTACGGGGCCCGTCCCCTGCGCCGCGCCATCCAAAAGCAGGTGGAGGATCCCCTCGCCGAACTGATGGTGGGCCAGGACACGGTGCCTTCGGGCCTGGTGAACTTCGATCTGGTGGACGAGAAACTCGTCCCCACCCTGTCTGATACTGGAGACGTGGCCGCTGGCCAGGAAACCCATCTGGTCGGAGC
>JAYVRY010000228.1:0-15150 GCA_043775845.1 Acidobacteriota bacterium | reverse complement strand
CGATTCGACCGAGCGTTCCGCTTCGTCCTGCCGGCCGCGGCTGTGGCGATCCTAGCCACGGTCCTGAGCGTGGGCTGGTTCACCCAGCCGGACCGTTTTGCCAAGGGTTACGCCCCCGTGCAGCCCATTCCCTTTTCGCACGAACTCCACGCCGGAACCCTTCGGCTTCAGTGCCAGTACTGCCATTCCGGCGTCGAGAAGTCGCGCGTGGCGGGCATCCCCAGCGTGGATCTCTGCATGGACTGCCACAAGGTCACCAAGGTGGACCGCCCGGCCATCCAGAAGCTGACGCAGATCGCCAATGCCGGCGCGCCCATGCCCTGGCAGCGGGTCCACACCCTGCCCGACCACGTCTTCTTCGACCACCGCCCCCATGTGAACGCGGGCATCGCCTGCCAGAGCTGCCACGGCGAGGTGCAGACCATGAAGGTGCTCACCCGCGAAATGGGCATGCGCATGGGCAACTGCCTGGGCTGCCACCGCGATCCTCATGCGGCCCTGCCCCCGGGCTCGAAGATCACCAAGGGCGCCGAACACTGCGCCGCCTGCCATCGCTAGGAGCTGACGATGGCCGAAACCACCCGAAAGCCGATCGTGGATCGGGCCACCGCCCTGCTGGCAGGCCCCTTCCTCCTAGGTCAGAAGGCGCTGAGTCTCGTCTTCCAGCCAGGCAAAGACTCTCCCGGGGACCCGCCACCCGAGCCTGCCCTCCGCCTTTCCATCACGCCCCCTGAACACGCCATCAAGCGCCGCGGATGACCCGATGAAGACACGACTCCCTGAACACGGCCCCCTCGAAACCCCGCAGTTCTGGCGGACCCTCGAAGAGCGCGTCGAAACCCTGGAGGCCCAAGCGGCCGCCCACGACGAGTTTCTCCCGGGTGCCATCCCCGCTGCTTATGGCAGTGCCGCCAGCGCCTTCGACGATGTCCACGGTCTGCCGGTCCAGAGCGGGTTTTCCCGCCGCGATTTCTTCGGCCTCGTGGGCGCTGCCGCGGCTGTGGCCGCCACCGTGGCCTGCGACCGCAAGGGCCAGGGCACCGTGGTGCCCTACACCAAGCGCCCCGTGGAAGTGACCCCGGGCATCGCCAACTACTACGCCAGCGCCACCCACGAAGGCCGCCGCGTCTATCCCGTGCTGGTGAAGACCCGGGAAGGCCGCCCCATCCACATCACGGGCAACGACGAGCACCCCGGCGTGAAGGGCAAGACCAGCCCCCGCACCCTGGCCGACGTGCTGCGCCTATACGATCCCGACCGCCTGCGCGCCCCCAAAGCCGGTGGACGGACCACCAGCTGGGCCGATGTCGAAGGCCAGCTCCAGGACGCCCTGAAGTCCGCCAAGGCGACCGCCAAGCCCGTGCTGTTGATGTCGGGCGCCGTGGTTTCCCCCAGCCGCAAGGCCCTGCTCGCTGAGTTCAAAGCCGCCCTGCCCACCCTGGAGCACCTGGCCTACGAGCCTGCCGCGGGCGACGCCGCCGAGGAAGCCGCCAAGGCCAGCTTCGGCCAGTCCGTGGACGTGCAGCCCCGACTGGACAAGGCCAAGGTCATCCTGTCCCTGGGCGCCGACTTCCTCAGTGGTGAGGATCCGGAAGCCCAGGCCGCCTGGGGCGCTCAGCGTCGCCTGAAGAGCGCCAAGGACAGCATCAACCGCCTCTGGGTTTTGGAAGGCCCCCTGACCCTCACCGGCACCAACGCGGATGTGCGCGTTCCCGTTTCGCCGTCACAGCTTGGCGCCATGGCTTTCGCCCTGGCGAAGGAACTGGCTGGGAAGGGCCTCGCGCTGCCAGCCGGTACAGACCTTTCATCTATCTCGGCGGGGATACCCGCCGAGCTTGGAGGTAACACCAAACTCTGGTCGAACCTTCTGAAGGACCTCCAGCACGCCGGTCGCCATGCCGTGGTGCTTTGCGGCGCCCAGATGCCCGCCGAAGCCCACCAGGCCGCCCACCTCTTGAACGCCATGCTGGGCTCTGAAGCTCTGGCCGTGCGCACCGCCGAGCCCTTGGCCACCGTGAAGGATGTCGAGGCCGCCGCCAAGGGGATGTCTGAAGGCCGCTATGCCGCCGCCATCTTCTGGGACGTGAACCCCGCCTACAGTTTCCCCAAGGCCGCCGAATGGAAGGCTGCCGTGGCCAAGGTGCCCTTCCGCGCCTGGATCGGCCAGGTGGAGGACGAAACCTCGGCCCAGTGCCAGGTCCTGCTGCCCGAGAACCATTGGCTGGAGAGCTGGGGCGATTTCAGCACCGTTGGTGCTGATGTCCTCCAGCAGCCCACCATCGGCACCCTTTACGACACCAAGCAGGGTGAGGAGGTGCTCCTGGGCGCCCTCAAGGCCCTGGGCGCCTCCGCGCCGGATGGCTTCCACGCCTACCTCAAGGCCCGCTGGCAGAAGAACCTGCCCCTCGCCACCTCCTTCGAACAGGCCCTCCACGATGGCCTCGTGAAGGTCGAGGACAAGGCCGCGTCGCCTGCCTTCAAGGGGGCTTCCGTGGCCGTCGCCACCAAGCTGGCTGCGGCCTCCAAGGCCCCTGGCCTGGAGCTGGTGCTCTTCCCCGGCTTTGCCACGCACGACGGCCGCCATGCCAACAACAGCTGGTTGCAGGAAACCCCCGATCCCATCACCAAGATGACCTGGGATAACCCGGTGGCCGTGTCCGTGCAGGATGCGAAGGCCCTGGGCATCCAGGAAGGCGATCTCGTCAACCTCACTGTGGGTGGCACCTCGCTGCAGGTGACTGCGATCATCCAGCCCGGCATGGCTGCGGGCGTGCTCACGCTGGCGCTGGGTTACGGCCGCAGCACAGGCGGCGTGGCCAAAGGCGTGGGCGCCAACGCCTTCGCCCTGCTGGGTCTCGACCCCACTCGCTCCAACCTCCAGTCGGGCGTCCGTCTCGCCAAGACCGGCGCCAAGAAGGAACTCTCCCGCACCCAAAGCCATCACCGCATGGAGGGCCGCGACATCGTGCGTTCGCTCACCATGGATGAGTTCGAGCACCACCCCCAGGGCCATCACCACATGCCTGAACTGGTGTCGCTCTACGAGGATGTGAAATACCCCGACCACAAATGGGGCATGGTCATCGATCTGGCGGCCTGCACGGGCTGTTCGGCCTGCGTGGTGGCCTGCCAGTCGGAAAACAACGTGCCGGTGGTGGGCCCCGAGCAGGTGGCCCGCGGCCGCGAAATGCACTGGATCCGCATCGACCGCTACTACGAGGGCGAGTTGGAAAACCCCAAGGTGGTTCACCAGCCGATGCTTTGCCAGCACTGCGACAACGCGCCCTGCGAAAACGTATGCCCCGTGAACGCCACCAACCACAGCCCCGACGGCCTCAACCAGATGGCCTACAACCGCTGCGTGGGCACCCGCTACTGCGGGAACAACTGCCCCTACAAGGTGCGCCGCTTCAACTTCCTGGAATACACCGCCTACAAGACCGAGCCCGAGACCCTGGTGAACAACCCCGAGGTCACGGTCCGTCCCCGCGGTGTGATGGAAAAGTGTTCCTTCTGTGTGCAGCGCATCAATGACGTGAAGACCCGCGCCAAGGGTGAGGGTGGCCGCGCCATCCTGGATGGCGAGATCACCACCGCCTGCATGTCCGGTTGCCCCTCGGATGCCATCGTCTTCGGCGACCTCAAGGATCCCAAGAGCAAGGTCGCCCAGCTGGTGAACGCCAGCCGCGCCTACCGCGTGCTGGAGGAAGTGGGTGCCAAGCCCGCCATCACCTACTTGGCCGACCTGAAGAATCCCGCCATCGAGGGAGGTTCCCATGCCCATTGACGCCGCCAACCCCGGCGCCATTCCGGAATCCCTGCTCGAGCCCGCGCTCACCGTGGGCGTGGTCACGGCCGGCAGCCTCGATGATCAGGTGCTGGCCTTTCCGGAAACGAAACCCCCAAAACAGTGGTATTTCGGCTTGGCCATCACCCTCACAGCCCTCTTCATCGGCCTGGGCTTCATCGGCTACACCTTCTTCAAGGGCATCGGTGCCTGGGGCAACAACAGTCCTGTGTTTTGGGCCTTCGATATCATCAACTTCGTGTTCTGGGTGGGCATCGGCCACGCCGGCACGCTGATCTCGGCCATCCTCTTCCTCTTCCGCAAGCGCTGGCGCAACGCCATCGCCCGCTTCGCCGAGGCCATGACGATTTTCGCCGTCATGTGCGCCGTGATCTTCCCGCTCATCCACGTGGGCAGGCCCTGGCTGGCTTTCTGGCTCTTCCCCTACCCCAACCAGCGCGCCCTCTGGACCAACTTCCGGTCGCCGCTGCTGTGGGACGTCTTCGCGGTGAACACCTACTTCTCCGTGTCCCTGATGTTCTGGTACCTGGGCCTCATCCCCGACATCGCCTCCATGCGCGATCGCACCACCAGCAAGCTCCGCAAGATGATCTACACGATCCTGGCCCTGGGCTGGCGCGGCGCCGCCACCCACTGGCAACACTACGAAAAGGCCTACCTGCTGCTGGCGGGTCTCGCCACCGGCTTGGTGCTCTCCGTGCACTCGGTGGTGAGCTTCGACTTCGCCACGTCCGTCGTTCCCGGCTGGCACATGACCATCTTCCCGCCCTACTTCGTGGCGGGTGCCATCTTCGCCGGCTTCTCCATGGTGGTGATGGTGCTGGTGGTCGTGCGCGAAACCATGCAGCTGAAGAACCTCATCACCATGCGCCACCTCGATGTGATGAACAAGGTGATCCTGGCCATGAGCTGCATCATGGGCTACAGCTACATGATGGAAGGCTTTACGGCCTGGTATTCCCAGAACGAATTCCTGCACCACGGCTTCATGAACATCATCAGCGGCCACTACGGCTGGGCCGGCTGGCTCACCATCAGCTGCAACATCCTCATCCCCCAGCTCCTCTGGTTCAAGAAGGCCCGCACCAGCTACTTCTGGATGATCTTCGTGGCCATCGGCGTGACCATCGGCATGTGGTTCGAGCGCTTCGTGATCATCGTGATCTCGCTACACCAGGACTACCTGCCCTCGGCCTGGCGCATCTACCAGCCCACCATGACCGACTTCGGCATCCTGCTCGGCACCTTCGGACTCTTCTTCACCATGGTCCTGCTCTTCGCCCGTGTGCTGCCGGTCATCGCCACCACCGAAGTGAAGGCCATCCTGCCGGACGCGCAGCCTTCTCACCATAGAGACCACCATGTCTGAGATGACCCTCAAGCCACAGGCGTCCTACGCCGTCCTCGGCATCTTCGATTCACCCAATGCCCTCATGCAGGCCATTCCCAAGGCCCGCGCGGCCAAACTGGGCGAGGTCGAGGCCTACACGCCCTACCCCATCCATGGCATCGATGACGCCCTCGGCCACCGCAAATCGCCCCTGGGCGGCATGGTGCTGGTCATGGGCATCCTGGGCGCCCTGACCGCGCTGGGATTCCAGTACTGGATCAGCGCCGTGGACTACCCCATCATCACCGGCGGCAAGAGTGCCGGTTCCTGGGAAGCCTTCATCCCCATCATGTTCGAAGTGACCGTGCTCTTCGCCACCTTCACGGCGGGGCTCGGCATGCTGTTCCTCTTGAACAAGCTGCCCTTCTTCGGTCATCCCGTCTTGTCCTCGAAGTCCATCTCAGGCATCACCCGCGATCGCTTCGCGCTGGCCATCGAGGCCGAAAACGAAAGCTTTGATAGTGCTGCCGCCGCCAAGGCCCTCAAGGATGCCGGAGCGGTTGAAGTTGAGGTGCTACCCGCCCCTGACCGCAGCCCCTTCCTCACCAGCGACTTCATCCTGCGCACCCTGGGCGGCATCTTCGCGGCCTGCGTGGTGGCGGGTCTTGGCATCTTCTTCCTCACCAAGTGGTTCCCCCTCCTGGCCCCCATGAAGTACATGCAGGATCAGCCCCGGCTCAATGCCCAGAAACCCTCTAGCTTCTTCAAGGATGGTCACGGCATGCAAAAGCCCGTGGCCGGCACCGTGGCTCGCGGGTTCATGCCCACCGCCACCGGCACCCAGGAAGCGGCAGCCACGCTGGTGAATCCCCTGCCTCGAACCAAGGAAGTCTTCGCCCAGGGCCACAAGGTCTACGTGAACCGCTGCGAAGTCTGCCACGGCGCCCTCGGCAACGGATCGGGCAGCCTCACGGCGGCCTACGGCGCCAAGCCCGCGAACCTGCAGTCCCAGCAGTTCCGCGATTACACCGACGGCAAGATCTACTGGGCCGTCGTGAACGGCAAGAACGCCATGCCCTCTCACGCCCCCTACCTGAATGAGTCGGAGCGCTGGGCCGTGGTGCATTACGTGCGCGCCCTCCAGCGCGCCCAGAACGCCAAGGATGAGGACCTGAAGGTGCCTACGTCAGGAGCCGTGATCCGATGAGCCAGAACAAAACCGCTTCCCCCCTGTCCTCTCCCTTGATTTGGGGCATGACGGCCCTCGGCGCCCTTGGCGTCATCGGCAGCTACATGGCCGCCCCTCATGAACGCTTCTGGGCCAACTGGGTGCTCTGGTTCGTCCTGATGCTCACCATGGGCCTCGGCGCCCTCTTCATCGTGGCCCTCGAACACCTCGTGAGCGCCAAGTGGAGCGTGCCCGTTCGCCGCATCCCCGAGCGCATCGCCACCCTGATCATTCCGGCCATTCCCGTGGGCCTCATGGCTCTCTTCGCCCTCCCTGTGATCTACCCGGGCACCCGACCCGAGGCCGCCCATCATCCGATCCTGGCGGGCAAGGCCTTCTGGCTCAGCATCCCCTTCTTCTCCGTGCGCACCGTCATCGCCTTCGTCCTCTGCCTCATCGGACTGGCCCTGCTGGTGGGTGGTTCCCTCAAGCAGGACACCACGAAGAATCCCACTTTCAACATCCGGGCCCGCAAGTTCGCCCCGGCCTTCATGGCCATCTTCGCCCTCGTCATCACGGTGGCCGCCTTCGACTGGGTCTCTGGCCTCACGCCGGAGTGGTACAGCGATATCTTCGGTGTGTATGTGTTCGCCGGGGCTTTCCTCAGCGGTCTGGCGGCCACAGCGCTGTCCGTGCTCTACCTGCAGGATCAGGATCGCCTCGAAGGCGTGAAGGGCGATCACCTCTACAACCTGGGCGCCTTCCTCTTCGCCTTCACCGTGTTCTGGTCCTACATCGGCTTCGCCCAGTACATGCTCATGTGGTATGCCAACCTGCCGGACGAAGTCATCTACTACAAGATCCGGCTGGCCGGTTCCTGGCGCGCCATCACCATGTCGCTGGCGGCCATGCACTTCATCATCCCCTTCTTCGCCCTGGTGACCCGGGATTCCAAGAAGGACCCCAAGCGCCTGCGCCGCGTGGCTTACCTCATGCTCAGCGCCCACGTGCTGGACATGTACTGGCTCATCTTCCCCGCCCTCGGCGCCAAGCCCCAGTTCTCCTGGCCTGAGATCAGCTTCGCCCTCTTCTTCATCGGCGG
Source organism: Acidobacteriota bacterium (assembly GCA_043775845.1). Taxonomy (GTDB): domain Bacteria; phylum Acidobacteriota; class Holophagae; order Holophagales; family Holophagaceae; genus Geothrix. The sequence goes on along the minus strand of JAYVRY010000228.1, from coordinate 7,742 downwards.
CATCCTCCTCTGGATCCGAGGCGCCATGCAGAAGGGCGAGGACATGCCCGTCGGCGATCCCTTCCTCCGCGAGGGTCTGGAGTTCCGGCTATGAAGCTCAACGACTACCTCTCCCCCGAGGAGCTGAAGCGCCTCGCCTCCGCCCTGCTGGTGGTGCTGGGTTTCATCACCATCGCCGCCTTCTTCGGCTTCACGGTGGTGCCCGGCTTGCGTTACCAGGCCCACACCACCGACACCTCCGTCCAGGCGGTGCAGGGCGAGACCGGCTGGCTGGATCCCACGGACTACCCCGCCATGGCCCGCGAGGTCATCCCGCCCATCGATCCCGCCACGGTGATGACGCCCAACCCGGCCCTCATGGCCAAGGGGAAGGCCATCTACGCCCAGAACTGCGCCACCTGCCACGGCCCCGAAGGCCTGGGTGATGGCGCCGCCGGCAAGGGCCTGAACCCCAAGCCCCGGAACTTCACCGAGAATGCGGCCTGGAAGAACGGCACCCACATCGAGAACATCTACAAAACGTTGGATGAGGGCATCAAGGGCAGCTCCATGGTGTCCTACAGCTACCTCTCCAAGAAGGACCGCATGGCCCTGGCCCACGTGGTGCAGTCCCTGGGCAGTTTCGATCACGGCGCCAGCGATCCCAAGGCCATTGCCGCCCTGGAGAAGCTCTTCGCCAGCGCCGGGGAAGTCATTCCCAACCGCATTCCCGTGAGCCGAGCCGTCACCGTGCTCTGCCGCGAGTACGCCGAAGCCCACCCGCAGCCTTCCGCTTCCACGATCCGCTAAGCCATGACCAGTCTCTCCTTGCGGCGCACCCTTCTTCCCCTGGCCTTCGCGGCCCTGGTAGGCCTTCCCCTGGGGCTGCAGGCCCAGACCAGCACTCCGACTCCAACTCCCACTCCCGCACCTTCCTTCACGGCGGAGGAAGTGGGCATCAACGAGAAGCTTGGGGCCACCATCCCGCTCGATCTGGAGCTCAAGGGCGAGGACGGCAAGCCCGTCACCCTCCGCCAGCTCATCGACAAGCCCACCATCCTCACCCTCAACTACTTCCGCTGCGCGGGCATCTGCACACCCCAGCTGGGTGGTGTAGCCGAAGTGCTGAACCGCACCAAGGCCGAGCCCGGGAAGGATTTCCAGGTCCTCACCGTGAGCTTCGACGAGCGCGATGAGCCCGAAGTGGCCGCCCAGAAGCGCACCAATTACCTGAGCGAAATCACCCGGCCCTTCCCGCCTGCCGCCTGGCGCTTCCTCACGGGCCCCGCCACCGCCACCAAGGCCCTGGCCGATGCGGTGGGATTCAAGTTCAAGCGGGTGAACGATGACTTCGTCCATGCCGCCGCCATCATCTTCATCAGCCCCAAGGGCCAGGTCACGCGCTACATGTATGGCGTCACCTACCTGCCGGCGGACCTACAGTTGGCCGCCCAGGAATCCGCCCGGGGCGAGGCCCAGCCCACCATCAACAAGTTCCTGAAGTTCTGTTTCAGTTATGACCCCGCCGGGCGCAGGTACGTCCTGAACACCACCAGCATCGGGGCCATCATCATCATCCTGACGGCGCTGATCTTCGTGATCGTGCTGAGCCGCCGGGGACGCAAGACCAAGTCAGAGGAGGGCGCATGAGCACCCACGCCGACACGGCACAACCCAGTTACCTCGTTGACACCGGGACTCGCAAGGGCCTCATGGCCTGGCTGACCACCACCGATCACAAGCGCATCGGGCTGCTGTACCTGTACTCGACCATCTCGTTCTTCTTCGTGGGCGTGGCCGTCGCTTTCGTCATGCGCCTCGTGCAGCTGACCACCTTCCAGAAGCTCATTTCAGCCCAGACCTACAACGCCCTGTTCACGCTTCACGGCGTGATCATGATCTTCCTGTTCGTGATCCCGGGCATCCCCGCCGTCTTTGGCAACTTCTTCCTGCCCATCCTCATCGGGGCCAAGGATGTTTCCTTCCCGCGCCTGAACCTGGCCTCCTGGTACTTCTACATGGCCGGCGCCATTCTGGCGGTGCTCTCCCTCTTCACCGGGGGCGGCGCGCCAGACACGGGCTGGACCTTCTACGCCCCCTTCAGCCTGAAGACCGGCACCAACGTGAGCCTGGCGGTCTTTGCCGCCTTCATCCTGGGCTTCTCGTCCATGCTCACCGGCATCAACTTCGTCACCACCATCCACCGCCTTCGCGCGCCGGGCATGAAGTGGTTCCGCATGCCCCTCATGTGCTGGGCGCTTTACTCCACCGCCTGGATCCAGCTGCTGGCCACCCCCATCGTGGCCATCACCCTGGTGCTGGTCATCCTGGAGCGCTTCTTCGGCATCGGCATCTTCGATCCGTCCAAGGGCGGCGATCCCGTGCTCTACCAGCACCTCTTTTGGATCTACTCGCATCCGGCCGTCTACATCATGATCCTGCCGGCCATGGGCGTGATTTCGGAGATCCTCCCCACCTTCGCCAAGCGCCCCATTTTCGGTTACAAGGCCATCGCCTTCAGCTCCATGTCCATCGCGGCCGTGGGCAGCCTGGTGTGGGCTCACCACATGTTCACCTCGGGCATGAGCAATGTGGCCCAGATGGTCTTCTCGCTACTCACCATGGTCGTGGCCGTGCCCAGCGCCATCAAGGTCTTCAACTGGGTCAGCACGCTCTACAAGGGCAGCATCGACTTCCAGCCGCCCCTTCTCTTCGCCATGACCTTCATCTTCCTCTTCTGCATCGGCGGCCTCACGGGCGTCATGCAGGGGGCGCTCGCCATCAACGTGCACATCCACGACACCTACTTCATCGTGGGCCACTTCCACTACGTGATGTTCGGTGGCACCGGCATGGCCCTCTTCGCGGCCCTGCTCTACTGGTTCCCGAAAATGTGGGGAAAGATGTACTCCAAGAAGGCCATCTACGCCTCCTGGTTCCCCATGTTCATCGGCTTCAACATGCTCTACTTCGGCATGATGATTCTCGGCATGATGGGCATGCCCCGCCGCTACTACGTCCACCTGCCCCAGTTTCACACCATGCATGTGGTGGCCACCGTGGGCAGCTGGTTGCTGATACTCGGCCTGCTGATGTTCTTCGGGGCGTTGCTCCACGCGATCTTCAAGGGCGAGAAGGCCGAGGACAACCCCTGGGGCGGCGTCACGCTGGAGTGGACCATCCCCAGCCCGCCTCCGCTTGAAAATTTCGAAGAGATTCCCACCATCACCCACGGTCCCTACCACTTCGAGCAGCAGGAGGCAAAATGACCGGGCACGTTCATCGCGACGACTTCGGCGCGCGCCTGGGCATGTGGCTGTTCCTGGTCACCGAAATGGTGCTGTTCGGGGGCCTGTTCATCGCCTACTCCTACATGCGCTACCGCTACCCGGTGGAGTTCCACCACGGCGGCGGCGAGTTGAACGCCACGCTGGGCATCATCAATACCCTGGTGCTGCTCACCAGCAGCCTCACCGTGGTGCTGGCCATCGTAGCGGTGCAGCGGGCCGAGAAGCAACGGGCCATCGCCTTCCTCAGCACCACCCTGGTGCTGGGCGTCACCTTCCTGGTCATCAAGGGCTTCGAGTGGGGGGCCAAGTTCCACCACCACCTCTATCCGAACTCACCCCACCTGGCCACACTGCCCCCGGGCGAACAGGTCTTCTACGGACTCTACTTCACCATGACCGGCCTGCACGGCGTCCACGTCATTGTCGGATTGGGCGTTCTCAGCGTCATGCTTTGGTGGGTGGCCACGGATCGCGTCCGCGCTGACCGCTACGTTCATCTGGAAAACAGCGGACTCTACTGGCACTTGGTGGACGTGATCTGGATCTTCCTCCTCCCGCTGTTCTACTTGGCTGCGTAAGGACATCCCATGAGCGAATACGTCGAACACTCCACCGATGGTCATGCCGATAACCTGGGCGAGCACCACGCCGAGCACCCGGGCTACGGCACCTTCCTCAAGGTCTGGGTGGCCCTGGTCATCCTCACGGGCTGCCTGGTGGGCGTGAGCCACCTGGGCCAGACCGCTGCCGTCTGGGGCCTGCTCACGCTGACCCCCCTCAAGGCCGGTCTCGTCTTCTACTTCTTCATGCATCTGAGATATGAAGGGCCGCTCTTCAAGGTCGTGGTCCTCGTGACCCTCGGCACCTTGCTGATCTTCTTCGCCCTGCTGTTCTCCGACATCGCTTTCCGCTGAGGCTCCCATGGATTGGATGAATCAAGCCGCCATATCGGCCCAGAAGTCGGACGCCGTCTTCTTCTTCGTGTTCGCCCTTTCGGTGGCGTTCCTCGTTTTCATCACCGGGCTGATGATCTTTTTCGTCATCCGCTACAGCAAGAAGCGCAACCCGAAAGCCTCGCAGATCGATGGCCACGTGGGCCTGGAGATCGTGTGGACCGCCATCCCCCTCGTGCTGTTCTTGTCGATCTTCTATTACGGCTGGACCAACTACGAGTACATGAGCCAGGCTCCCCGCGATGCCATGGCGGTGAAGGTGACCGCCCGCCAGTGGAGCTGGTCCTTCCAATACCCCAACGGGAAGCAGAGCAAGGTGCTCATTGCCCCCATTGGCAAACCCATGAAGATGGACGTCTACAGTGCCGACGTGGTGCACGGGTTCTACGTGCCCGCTTTTCGCATCAAGGTCGATGCGGTGCCCGCCCGCGGCAACACCACCTGGTTCCAGGCCACCAAGGTCGGCTCCTTCGACATCGAATGCACGGTCATCTGCGGCGTGGATCACAGCCTCATGCTCAGCAAGGTCATCGTGGTGCCGGAAGAGGAATTCAAGGCCTGGTACTTCGGCGGCGAGGATGCCCCCGAACCCGGGAAGAGCTTCCGCGCCAACGAGGCCCATCCCGACCTGAAGGGCATGCCCCAGGGCCTGGCTGTGCTCACCGCCAAGGGCTGCCTGGCCTGCCATTCCGTGGACGGCAAACCCAAGGTGGGCCCCACGCTCAAGGCCCTCTACGGCCGGGAAGAGCAGATCCTCGTCGCCGGAAATACCAAGAGCATCAAGGTGGATGACGCCTATCTGCGCCGCTCCATCACCGATCCCATGAACCAAGTGGTGCGCGGCTATCCCGCCGCCATGCCCAAGACGCCGCTCACGGAACAGGAATTAAATGACGTGGTGGGCTACATCAAGACTTTGAATTAGAAAAGCGGAACACAGAGGACACGGAAATCCCACAGAGGACGCAGAGAACTGAAAACCAAGCCCCTCTTCTTTTCCTCTGTGCCCTCTGCGAGAACTCTGCGTTCTCTGCGTTCCGCCTTTTTTGAACCTGTGACCCGAAATCCCCTTAGAGTGAGTCCCTTGAGCGCAGCCACCGTGGCCCTTCCCAAACCAAATCCGGTTTCCATCTTTCTGGAGCTGACCAAGCTCCGGATCTCGGGCGCTTCCACCTTCACGGCGGCAGCGGGCTATGTGGCCTTTCTCCGGGGGGCCAACGCCGGGCTCATCACGACCCTGTTGGGCATTCTCCTGCTGGCCATGGGCAGCAGCGCCTTGAACGAGGTGCAGGAGCACAAGTACGACGCCCTCATGCCCCGCACCGCCAACCGGCCCATTCCCCGGGGAGATCTCTCCCCGTTCATGGCGGGCGTCATCGCAACGGTCATGGCCATCTCCGGCTTCCTGGTGCTTTGGCTGGCCCACAACCTCACGTCGGCCCTGCTGGGGGCCCTGGCCCTGGGTTGGTACAACGGCTTCTACACGCCCCTCAAACGCATCAGCGCCTTCGCCGTGGTACCGGGTTCCCTCATCGGCGCCCTGCCTCCCGCCATAGGTTGGACGGCCGCGGGCGGCAGCGTGGCCGACCCTTCGGTCCTCGCCCTGGCTTTTGTCTTTTTCATCTGGCAGGTGCCCCACTTCTGGCTGCTGGTCGGCCTGCACGCCGAAGGCTATGAAGAAGCGGGATATCCCACGTTGGTGAGCGTCTTTGGCCGTCCCCGGCTGTCCCGCCTCACTTTCACCTGGACCTGCGGCACCGCCGCGGCCTGCGGCCTGCTGCCCATGTTCCGGGTGCTGGTATCCAGGCCCGCCGAAATCATGTTGGGCATCGGCGCCCTCTGGCTCATTATCGGATCCCTGCCACTCCTCAAGCCTGGTCAGGATGCTCCGCTCTACCGGCGCGTCTTCATGAACATCAACCTCTTCGCGCTGGTACTCACCGCCGCCGTCATCCTGGATCCCTTCTTCAGCCGTTGAAGGAAGCCTGCTCGACGAAGAGCCCAGTGATCAGGCTTTCACATCCACATGAGAACCGGGCTGGGGCGGTGTGCTGGAGGTAGCATTGCTGCTCGCCCTTGGAAGGTAGGTCTGGGGCGACTCCGGAGCTGCGCTTCGGAAGTCCAACCCTGTCATCTGCCGACCATCCGTGCTGTCCTGCAGCGGAGAAGAACTGGGGGTGACATTCGGGGCTACTCGTGCCGACTGGACAAGCTTGCCCTCGGGAGCAGCGATCTGAACCATTGGCTTCCCGAAAAGTTGGGAATCGTTGATTCCAAATCGCTGGAACCGGGCTTCCGGGATGGTTTGAACCCGATTCAACGGGATGAGTGGAGCTAAACCGATCGCCATGGAGCACCGAGGCAGGCTTCTCACCCAACGTCGGTTCTTTCAAGGCCTAAGTCAATGCATTCATCCAGAAAGATGAGGTCAATCCAAAGCCATCCTTAGGCCGTCAGGTCAATCCTGGTGTTACCGATCTGTTGAGCCCTGGCTTCGTGACCATCGTCGTCACCGCCCCGACCCCTGGTGGTCGGCACCGGAGTGCCCGCCGGACTTGTCGTGGATGAGGTGGCAAGGCCCGGGGTGGCGGTTCCACCCACGCCATCTCGAAAGCGATGCTCTTCCTGATCACGGTCGTCTTCGTGATGGCGATGACGATGGTGGTGCCTTTCGGTCTGCGTCAGTTGAGAAAAGGCCTTTTGCGCTACCGTCAGATCACCGGCTTTCAATGCCTGGGCCAGGGCATCCAGGGGATTCGTACTGGTTGGTCCAGCACCCGTGGTGCCTCCAGAGCCTGTACTGGTCCCGGTGCCAGAGCCGCTCCCCGTGTCGTTTCCTTGCCCGGCGGTGGAGGGTGCCGGAGGGAATGTCTTCTGAAGTGCAGCGAAGGCTGTCTGGGCCGCTTTTAGGTCACCCTTTTGCAAGGCCTCAGCCAGATGGTCGAAGAGACCCTTCAACTCAGACCAGGTCGTTGTCGTGGATGGAGTCGTCGTCGGGGTGGTGAGGCCTTTGTCATCACCGTCTGAATCTTGGTGGTGATGGTGGTGGTGCCTCCGGGTCTGTTGAAGCTGGGCGAAGGCCTGCTGTGCCCCGGCCAGATCCCCAGCCTGAAGTGCCTTGCCCAGCGCAGCCATGGGATCCGGGCTTCCATTCCCCTGGCTACCTGGAGGCGGCTCCTGCGGGACATTTTTCTGCAGGGCCGCAAAGGCAGTCTGGGCCGCCTTGAGGTCGCCCTTCTGCAGGGCCTGGCCAAGCTGGTCAAACAAGGTCTTCCGCAGGGTCCACGAGCTCTGCTGAATCGAGTTGACAGCCGAGAAGACACTCAGGTCCGCCATAACTCCTCCTTGAGAGTAATGGGCGCAAGGCTCCGTCCCTGCCCCGTTGACGCGTTAGAGGTATCGGCGCCCCGAGCTCATTTCCGATACGGACAAATGCCCTGTAGGTAAGGCCCCTGGGGTGCTTTTGGCACCCCGGGGGATTCGAGAGGCGGGTTTCGCCTGGGAAGGCATCGATGCCGAT
>JAYVRY010000227.1:0-15174 GCA_043775845.1 Acidobacteriota bacterium | reverse complement strand
GCACACCTTCTGGAAGGCTGAGCGCGATCACATCCACCGCTGCCTGAAGGAAATCTCCCTGGAAGAGATCCGCACCTTCGAGCAGAACAGCCGCACCTGGCGTCTGGCCGATGCCCTGCCCGAGAAGAAGCTCAAACCCCGCGTCAAGAAGGCCGCCAAACCCGCTGCCAAGAAGCCCGCCGCAGCCGTAAAGCGCGCGCCCGCCAAGAAGGCCTGAAGACCCCTTCCTGAAGGAAAGAGGCCGCCCCATGGCGGCCTCTTTCCTTTGGTGTGATCCGAAACCTTTGAAATCAGGCGTGGGTCAATTCCCGCGTTCCGGGATGGGGCTGGTTCACCAGGCCATGGTTCGCCCGGAAGCGTTCCACGCCAGGATCGTGGTTCTGGGCCAGGTCAGCCAGGGTCACCGAACGCAGCCGGGCCAGGATCTGGGCCAGGGTCTCGTGCCAGAACTCGTGCAGGACGCAGGGGGTGGCGTCCGAGCAGCCCAGCAGGCCCATGAGGCAGCGCTTCCGCCAGGCCACGCCATCGATGGCCTCCGACAGATCCTCTAGGGTGATGTCGGTGGAGGCCCGGGCCAGCACCACGCCGCCATGGTGCCCTCGACGGGCCACCACCAGGCCCTTTTTGGCCAGCTTGTGGACCAGCTTCGACAGGTACGAGCGCGGAATGCCCGTATATTCGGCAATCTCTTCCACCAGCACGGGCTGGCCGCCCGGTTCCTGAAGGCAACGAAGGGCCCGCACCGCGTAGCCCGTGGTCTGGGACAGTGGGAGCATGGGAACCTCCATGAAAGATCAAGCCAAAACAAAGCTTATCAATGAAGATGATCCGGTAATCTAATGAATCAACTTCGTTGTGACCTTGATCACAGACGGCGCGGCGACAGCGGGTTACATGCAAAAAATCAAGCCCCCTTCCGGGGGCCTGAGAATAGGGGACTTGTCTACAACTGAATCTATTTCTTGGGGAGTGCCTGGTAGATTCCCAATCCACCAAGGAGCGGATAGCCGAGGGGGAACCGCCCTTACTTGGGCGAAGGCCCCTGCTTGGCGTACACCCGATCCTTGATCGAGGCATAGACATCAGCCGACACGATCTTGTCGGTGAGCAATTTGGCCTTGGTGAGATAGGGCCTGCCAGCCACGATCTTGGCTGCAATGCCCACGTCTATGCCCAGCATGAAGCTGATCTGCTCCTTGGTGGCGCTGTTGAGGTCCACTGGCTTCAGCTTGCCTTTGGTGCGAGGTCGGGCGGCCTCCGGCTTGGCGGTCGCCTTCGGCGCCTGAGCGGTGGCCTTTGATCTGGGTGTGGCCTTCTTGGGTGTGGGCGCTTCCTGAGTGGTCGGCGCCGGCTCCTGGGCCCGCAGGACTGGCCCGGAGGCCAGGGCGAGCAGGAGGGATGCGAAGAGGGTGGGGTGGAGTCGAATCTTCATGAGGGGCCTCGAAGGGGGATGGGCCTGCCAGGGGAACTCGAAAAGAGCAGGATATAAAAACAGCCCGGATACAGAGTCGCATCCGGGCTGTGCTTGGTGGGAAGAGGTGCGGGTCGCCCCGCGCCTCCTCAGGCGATCACTTGTGGACCTTGACGGGATCGAAGTCCGCACCGGCACGGTGGCAGGCGGCGCAGGACTCACCGGCTGTGACCAGGGCGCTGCGGGCAACCCGGATCTGGCCGCCGTTCAGCTTCATGTGAGCCTGAGCGGCAGCGCTGTCGTGGCAGCTGAAGCAGGCGGCCGTGAAGGGCGTAATCATGAGGTCCGTCGCATTGGAGGTGGCCAGAGCGGCCTTCGCCAGGGCGGGGGTGGTGTTGCCGGCCACATTGATGGCCTGGTCACGGGTGGCCAATAGGGCGCCCGAGGTCGGAACGTTGTAGCCGTTGTAGGTGTGGCACATCTGGCAGTTGCTCAGGATCCCAGGGAAACCGATCCGGGCGCCGTCGATCACATTCAGGGCGCTGGGGAGGCGGTTGCGCACGATCTGGATCGGAGAGGTCCGGTCCTTGCCGGCGTGGATGCCGTGGATCATGTCCTTCATGTTGTTGCCAATCTGGGGGAAGGACAGGGCCACGTTGACATTGCCTGCGGTCACGGGGTTGGTGGCGAAGCTGATGCCAGTCCACTTGGTGAGGCTGTCCTTGTCATTGGCCGTGAAGAGGCCAGCGTTGTAGTAGGTGGAGAGCTCGGCATCACTGATGCCCTTGCCGCTGGTCACCAGGCCAGGCAGATGGCACTGGACGCAGATGTTGATGTCAAACACACGGTTGCCGCCGTGCCCTTCGAACCACTCATGGCAGCTCATGCACTTGTTGTTGTCCACGGCCACGCGGCGGGCGGTCTCACCCGTGATGGTCTTCGTCACGGAGATGGAATGGCGGGCCGCAACCAGGGTGTCACTGGCATCGATCACACCACTGTTGTCGGAATCCCAGGTGCCGGCGTTCTGGGTGAAGTAGCCCTGGAGGCCCACGGTGCGCAGCTTGGCGCCGGCGGGGAAGAGACGGGCCGCGCCGACGATGGTGGCGGTGTAGTAGCCGCTGGTATCAGGAGCGGAAAGGGTGCCGTCCGTGAGGGTCTTGGCGGTGTCCAGCAGGGCGGCGATGGAGACGCTGCGGGGCTGGTAGTTGGAAGACGAGGGAGCGCCATCGGCGGTCAGCAGGTTGTTGAAATCGGCCGGGGCGACGATGCCGTCCTGCTGCATGGCCCAGGCCAGCTGGAAGCTGGGGGAGCCGGTGAAGCCGGTCAGGGGATTCGCCATCGGGGTGGTGGCGGCCGAGAAGACGACTGGCGCCGGGGTGCCACCATCCTTTTCCGCCATGATGCGGAACTTGATAACCACGGGCTGGGCCACGCCGGCCACAGGCGCGGCCTGGGTCGCGGAAGAGATCTCGTAGGTGAAGTTTGTCAGGCCCTTGGAGACCACGGGATTGTGGGTGGTCTTGTTGAGGGTGTAGTGGTAGACGGGGATGGCGGCAGGCGTGTGGCAGCCGGCGCAGGCCGCGTCGGTGGACTGGGCGGGGATGGCGGCAGCGCCACCGTGGGTGGTGGTGAAGTCCGTGCTGTCGTGGCAGGCGCCACAGGCCAGGCGGGAGGGCTTGGTCTTCCAGTTGGTGGACTGGGCTCCGCCATCGTGGCACTTGATGCACATGCGCACGCCCCGATCGATCATTGAGTAGCCGATCTTGTCGAAGAAGACATTGGCGTAGTTGTAGCCGGTGTTGTCCAGACCCGTGCCCATGTGGATGCGGTGGGCCATGGTCGGCATGTCGCCCTGGGCCTTGCCGTTGATCTTGTAGGTAAAGCCAGTGTAGGTGGTGGTGGCGCCGGCCGCAGCTTCGGCGTTGCCGTACTTGCGCTGATCGGTGTGGCACACCACGCAGTAGCGAGTTTCCACGCGACCGCCGCCATGGAAGGCCAGCTTGGAGTGGCACTCGTTGCAGTTGACGATCTTGACGACATCGCGGTTGTCCACGCCGGCGACGATGGGCAGGCCGGTGGCGGGAATGAAGTCGAAGATCTGATTGACGGGATTGTTCATATTGACAGAAGCGGCCACAGTCACGCCATCGGCAGTGTTACTGCCGGTGCCACGGGCTGCACCTGACAGCTGAATATCGAGGCGATGCACGAGGTTCGGGGCGTAGGTCACGTCGCCCAGATCGTTCTTGTCATTGGGAAGCGTAAGGGTCAGGCCATTGAGGAAGGCCTGCATGGTAGTGATGTCGCGGTAGAAGGTGTAGACGTAGGTGCCGTCGCCATTGTCCACCAGGGTGCCGGTGTTGTCGGTGGTCGGCTTGCTCGCCGTGGCGGGCACCGCCGCGCCGGCAGGAGTCTTGGCGGGAACGGTGCTCACCATGTAGCTCACCCACTTGCTGGGAGCCTTGGTGACGGCATCCTCAGGCACCAGCTTCGCAATGGCAAATGCAAAGTTAGAGTACGAGGGCATGACGGCGATGTTGCCGCTGCGATCAGGCAGAATGCTCTGGGTCTGGAAGCTTCCCAGGCCCTTGATGCCATTGCCGGCGAGATCAGCAATCTTGAAGGAGACCACGGGCTTGCCAGCTGCGATCGCCACGCTGGAGATGGTGACGGTGGGCTGCAGGTCGGCCCACTGCTCTGGCGTGAGGATGGCCGCATTGACGGCAGGTGCCGGAGCAGGGGTGCCGGGCGTGCCGTTGGTGCCGTTGGTGCCGTTCTGTCCGGCCTTCCCGTTGCAACCGATGAGCACCAGTGCGATGGCTGCGGAGGCGATGAGCCCGCAGACTTGTTTTAGGGATCGATGCTTCATATTCCATTCTCCGTGAAAGTTGGTGAAGCGATTGAGGACAGTGGGGTGAGGGTGTGTTCGGTCAACCAGATAGCCACCTCCTGCGTGATGTCATGGGCAGCATGGTGCCTTCGAATACAAACGGGACATGGTGACCAAGTGCCTAGAAGGAACTGCTGTGGCACATGGTGGCGTTGTAGCAGCCCGGGGCCGTTCCGGCAGGGGCGGGCGTGGCGGGAACCAGCGTGGAGTTGGCGCCATTGGCATGGCACTTGACGCACTCAGGGGCGTTGTTGATGTTCGTGGCGTTGTGGTTCGAGGCCGTCGGAGTCGAGCTGCGCCAGGGCTTGTCGGGGTGCGGGGCCTTGGTGTGGCAGGCCTTGCAAGAAGCGTTGGCGAGGCCACCCGAGTAATCCGCACCGTGGCACTTGGCGCAATGGGCGAATCCGGCCATGGCCGTGGGACTGGCACTCGGAGCGAGCTGTGCACCCTGACGGCCATGCTGGAGGTGGCTGGCCCAGTCCGCTGGATGGGGAAGGGCGGTGCTGTGGCACTGGAAGCAGCTCACCTTGGAGATGCCGCCAGCCTGGACGGGATCCGTGGTGGAGCCGTGGCAGGTGCGGCACTGGTCGGGGCTCTTGATGAATTCGGCCCAGTGCCCCTGAATCCATGTGTTGGCGGGATGCTGGCCCTTCACCGCTTCGAATTGGGTGGCGCTTCCGGCTTTGCCGGCGCAGCCAAAGGCGAGCAGCGCGAAGGCCATCGCGAGGCAACTACCCGCCATCCATTTGAGTTTGCTCATGATTTTCCCCTTGGAGATTCTGCGGATGACTACCGATGACAAGCGCGGCACTTGTCGTTATTGGCGCGGCCATGGCAGGCGAAGCAGCTGGAGGGATCCAGCTTGCCTTCGACGCGGTGCAGGGTCATGAAATCACCCCGGTGCGGAGCCATGCGATCCGGGCTGTCGCTGAGCCGGGTCGCGGGCTTCATGGGCACCTTGCCGCCGTGGCAATCCACACAGAAGGACTGGGCGTGGCAGGAGGCGCAGGTGTTGCGGTCCTGGGTCGCCTGGAACTTGTGATCCTTCACGAAGGTGGTGGTGTGATCGAACGACGCGTAGGGCTTCATGGCGCCCTTCGCCACGTCGGTCGTGTGGCACTCGGAGCACACCGGCTTGCCCGCGCCCACGCCCTCGGGGTGTGTGGCAGCAAAGCTCGCCTCAGGGGACACCAGGCCGCACGCCATCAGCATGCCCAGCCCCAGCGCGACGCCCAGAATCTGCAGAACGATCTTCCTGCCCATCACTTGCCTCCCTTCTTGGCGAAGCCGAAGCGATACTCGGCCCGCAGCAGTGCCCGCGTTTCATTCTTGGCGATGGGCGTGGTGCCGATGCTCACGTCGCCGGACACCTTGATGTTGTTGGTGGCCTGGTAGCCCAGGGAGGCCACCATCTCATACACGTTCCGGAGACCGGCCAGATACGGATTGTCGCTGTTGTAGCGCTGCAGGATCCCGTCCAGGCTCGTGGTGAACTTGCCCTTGGTGATCATGGTCCAAATGCGCGCTTCCTTGTGGCTGAGGCTGCGGGAAGGCGCCGCCGGATCCACGAACTTGGTGTCGGTCGCGTTGGCCCAGTGGGCCCCCAGGCCCAGCAGTACGGTCTTCTCGTTGAAGAACCAGCGCATCTCGCCGCCGCCCCGGTTCACATCGCCGAAGGTCTCTCGGTGCATGTGGCGGTAGTCCGCCACCAGCTGGAAGGAGGTGGCTGTGTTCCAGGTGGCGCTGCCGCCCCAGCCCTTATACATGTCGTTCTCGTTCTGCCGGAACAGCGAGGGCAGGTTCGTGCCGGCGAAGTAGGCGTAGAAATTCCGCTCGGCAAAGTTGCCGGAGAAGCTCACCTGGTCGTTCAGGCGCACAGTGGCGGTGTAGTCGTGCTCGGCGATCTTGGAACGCTCGCGGGAGCCGGGGGCCTGATCGGGGTGCTTGGCCATGTCCAGGACGGTGCGACCGCGGAGATCGAAAGTCGCCATGGGGGCGAGCAGAAGGTCGATGCCCAGCTGCTTGCGGGTGTAGTCCACGGGCATGGGGATCGTGAGGTCCTTGGCGGCCTTGGTGCCGTCCTGCAGGTAGGACACGCCGATCTCGCCCGCCTTGGGGATCCGCCAGCCGAGCCGAGTGCCGAAGATCATGTCCTGCTGGAAGTCGAGGTCGTACTGGCTGCGGGGATCCACCACCTTGTAGTGGACCGGCTTGCCCGCGAAGGTGGAGAAGGTGAACCCGCCCCGCAGATCGGACCGCAGACTCACACCATCCACCTGCTCGAAGCCCGTGCTCTGGTTCGCGGTGAAGCGACCGGCCTTGATTTCGGCATTGGCCTGGTTGAAGCGGTACTGGAGGTAGCCGTAGTTCAGGTAGCCGTTGGACTTGGAACCGTCGAAGCTGCTGGCCTCGCTGAGATCGGTCTTGCCCCAGCCGAACAGGTGCAGCGAGAGGTTGTCCGAGCCCAGCTTGGTGGCATCGATACCCAGGTACTGCGTCGCCGGGGTGTAGGACGCCTTGTCGAACCCAGGCGTATCCTGCTTCCACATCTGGGCCATGGTGGTGCCGTACAGGCTGACCTCCTGACCCCACGCAGTGGCTGACAGTAGGGTGGCAAGCAGAGCCACGTAGGTGTGTCGTTTCATGTTTCGCCTCATCTCAAAAGCCGCGATGTATTGGTTCGTTCTACAAGACGAGTAGTGGGCCGTGGTTCCGCCCGGGATGCCTGCCGTGGATGCCATATGTCATGCGGAACCTCCAGAAGTCGGGGAGCGCTGCGGGAGCATCGAAGAAATGGTTGGGTGGTGTAGGACCAGGAATGAGCCTATGCCTTAAGTTAGTCGACCTCAAGAGAGGGAATGGTTAATTTTGAATATTTGAGGATGGGGAAATCACTTTCAAGTGACGCTATTGTGACATTCGAATTAATTTTTTAAATACTTATAAATTAATATTTAACGTTTTTATGTTAGTTAAAAACAAGCATTAAATTTCTATTTCACAGCTTCCCAATGAACCCGTATAGACAGTTTTGTGACTTGGGGCACTGCCGCAAGGAACCGGGATTTCATGTTCAGCCCTTCCCTTGGGTTTCACTCGGCCTGTGACCACGCGCACAGAGGCCTTCCGAGCTGTCCCGTGTGACCCCTGACACGGCGACGGCTCTGCATACTTCCCGCTTGGATTGGTTGGAGGTTGACATGGCACAAAGCACGTTGGCGCTCGGCGTGGAAGCGGTCGGTTGCGCCGCATTCGATGCGGGCATCAAGGGCGCGTTCGGGTACCCCGGCACGCCCTCTACCGAAGGCTTCGAGTATGTCGAGGCCATGATCCACGCGGAACCCGAAGGCCGGGTGGCCCAGTGGGCCGCCAATGAGAAGGTGGCCTATGACCTGGCCCTGGGCGTGAGCTACGCCGGGCACCGCACCCTCGTCACCATGAAGCACGTGGGCCTGAACGTGGCCATGGACGCCTACGCCAACTCCGCGTTGACCGGCGTGCGCGGTGGCCTGGTGCTCCTGGTGGCCGACGATCCCGGCATGCACAGCAGCCAGAATGAGCAGGACAGCCGCCGCCTCGCCAAGTTCGCCTGGCTACCGGTGCTGGAGCCCAGCACGGTGCAGGAATGCTACGACTTCACCCGCCGCGCGTTTGATTTGTCCGAATCCCTGCAGGTGCCCGTCATGGTGCGCCTGGTGACCCGTCTGGCCCACTGCCGCGCCCACCTGGTCCGCGGCGAGGTGCTCACCCCCACCGGCCTGGGCCTGGCCCCCAAGGACACCATCCAGAACTGGGTGCTCATCCCTTCCAATGCCCGCCGCCGTTATGAAGACCTGCTGGCCAAGCAGCCCCGCATGGTCGAGGCCCTGGCCCCCATGAACCGCCTCGTGGCCGGCAGCAGCCGCCGTGGCGTGGCCCTCTCGGGCATGGGGCGCGCCTATTTCGAACAGCTGGTCCTGGAACACCCCGAACTGGCCGACCTGCCCCGCCTGGATGTGGCCGCCTACCCCATGGATCCGGGTCTCGAGCCGGCCTTCCTGGCCCAGGTGGATGAAGTCTTCGTCTTCGAAGAGGACTATCCAGTATTAGAGGAGCGCCTCACCTTCCAGCGCGCCGACAAGATTCACGGCCGCCTGGATGGTTCGCTGCCCCGCACGGGCGAATTGAATCCGCGCCTGCTGAAGGAGGCCCTGGGCCTTCACACCCAGGAAGGCAAGGCCGCTTCCAGCCTCGACCTGCCCATCCGCGCGCCGAGGTTCTGCGATGGCTGCGGCCACGTGGATGCCTACGAAGCCATGCAGGAGGCCCTGCAGAACCTCGGCGTGCCCGATGCTCGCGTCTTCGGCGACATCGGCTGCTACACCCTGGCCGCCCAGGAGCCCATGGGCGCCATCCACGCCGTGGTGGAGATGGGCGCCAGCATCAGCATGGCCGTGGGGGCGGCCCTGGCGGGTCAGACGCCCTCCATCGCCGTCATCGGCGATTCCACCTTCGGCCACAGCGGCCTGCCCGCCCTGCTGACCGCCGCCGATTCCGGCGTGAACGTCACCATCATGATCCTCGATAACCGGGTGGTGGGCATGACGGGCCAGCAGCCCAGCCAAGCCCTCGATCAGGTGGAGCGCATGGCCCTTGGCATGGGCATCCCCCAGGATCAGGTCAAGACCCTCACCCCCCTCCCCAAACAGCACGACGCCAACGTGAAGGCCATGGAAGCCGCCCTGCAGCATCCCGGCCCCTCGGTGGTGATCTTCCGGCGGGAATGCATCCAGTCCATCCGCCGGGGCGTGCTGAAGGAATACGACCGCGAAGAAAAAGCCCGCCAGGAGCAGGGCTGCTGCGACACAGAGGTTCTCCCATGAGCGAAAATCGCATCCACGGCATTGTCTTGTGCGGCGTCGGCGGCCAGGGCGTGCTCTCCCTCGCCCAGATCGTCCTGGAGGCGCTGCGCCGCAGCGGACTCCAGGCGCTGCAATCCGAGATCCATGGCATGAGCCAGCGGGGCGGCAGCGTCCACGCCCAGGTCTGCTTCTCGGAAGTCCCCCTCAGCTCGCCCATCATCGATGAAGGCTGCGCCGACCTGCTCATCGCCCTCGAGCCCCTCGAGGCCCTGCGCTACGTGTCGATGCTGCGCATGAACGGGCACCTGGTGGTTTCGGAAGAGCCCTCCGTGAACATGGACGGCTACCCGCCCCTGGATGATGTCTATGCGGCCCTGAAGGCCGTTCCCGGCGCCCATCTTGTGGACACGGAAGATCTCGCCCGCAAGCTCAACCACCGCCAGGCGGGTGGCATGGCCCTGCTGGGCATGGCCTCCAAATTCCTGCCCGTGTCCTACGAGGTCTGGCGCGATGTCATCGTCCAGCGCTTCGAAAGCAAGGGCGCCCGCGTCACCGACAAGAACATCGAGGCCTTCGAGGCCGGTCGCGGCATGATCCAGGAAACGGTAGGAGCGTGACATGAACCACACTGCGGGATTCCTCCACGAGGAGCGGGCCTACGGCCTGCTCGCCGCCGCCGGGTTGCGCGTCCCGCGCCATGCCTTTATTGATGGGGATTTCCTGGAGACTGGCCCTCTGCCCTTCACGCTGGGAGAACCCATCGTGCTCAAGGGCATTGCCGACCAGCTCTGGCACAAGTCGGACCGCGGCGCCGTGCACTTCGGCACCTTCGAGGTGGAAGCCCTGAAGGCCGAAGCCACTGCCATGCGCCAGCGCGTGCCCGAGCACCCCTGGATCGGCGGCCTCGTCTGCGAAAAGGTCGCCTTCAAGAAGCTTTCCGGCCTACCCACGGAAGCACTGGTGTCACTGAAGCGCGATCCCGACGCGGGCTGGCTGGTGGTATTCGGCATCGGTGGCCTGCAGGCCGATGCCTGGGCTTCCATGGCCCCGCCCATGATCTGGCCCATCGCGCTATCCACACCGGAACAGGCCCTCGAAGAGCTGCGCGGCCACTGGCTGGGCCGAACGTGGTTGGGACAACAGCGCGGTACGGAAGCCCTCACGGACGAGCCAAAACTGCTCTCCTTCCTGCAGGGCCTTTGGCGCGCCGTCGCAGGCTTGGAGCGGGAAGGCGTCACCC
Organism: Acidobacteriota bacterium; assembly: GCA_043775845.1. Taxonomy (GTDB): domain Bacteria; phylum Acidobacteriota; class Holophagae; order Holophagales; family Holophagaceae; genus Geothrix. The sequence continues at coordinate 4,789 of JAYVRY010000227.1, read as the reverse complement.
TGCTGGAACTGAATCCCATCGTGCTCGACAGCGAAGGCCTGCCCACGGCGCTGGATGGTGTCGGCACGCTGGAAGTCGATACCACGGCCACCGTGGCCGCGCCCGATCCGGCCTGGTACCAGGCCCTGCTGAATCCCCGCAGTCTCGTGCTCGCGGGCGTATCGAGCCGCGAAGGCACCGTGGGCCGCATCATCCTCGAGAACGTGCGGCAATCCAAGCTGCCCGAAAGCTCGCTGCGCCTCATCAAGCCCGGCTCCACGGAATTCCTGGGCCTGCCCTGCCTGGCTTCCGTGGCGGAGCTGGCCACGGCTCCCACCGACCAGCTCATTTTATCGCTGCCCGCGCCCCAGACCCTCGAAGTCGTGGAGCAGCTCTGCCGCCAAGGCGGCGGTGCCACCGTGGTCTACCTGGTGGCCGGTGGCCTGGGCGATGGCGCCGATACTGAAGGCCTCGGGAAGCGGCTGGTGGCCTGTCTCGACGAACACCGCCGCGCCGGGAAGTGGACGCCCGCCCTCGTGGGGCCAAATGGTCTCGGCCTCTTCAGCCCCGACCAGGCCCTGAACACGCTCTTCATTCCCACGATAAAACTGCCCCTCACGGCCAAGCCCGGCCACGTGGCCCTGGTGAGCCAAAGCGGCGCCGTCCTCATCACGCGCCTGAGCCGCCGCGCGGAACTGGGCCTGCGGGCCGCCGTGGCCATCGGCAACCAGATGGACCTGCGCTGCTCGGATTTCCTCAAGAGCTTTGCCTCCGATCCCGCCGTGAAGGTGGTGGGCGCCTACCTGGAAGGCTTCGCCCCCGGCGACCTCAAGGCCACGGCGGAAGCCGCCAGCACCCTGCGCGCCTCCGGGCGTCGCGTCCTGCTCTACAAGGGTGGCCGCAGCCAGGAAGGCATGGCAGCGGCCAGCAGCCACACCGGCGCCCTGGCGGGCGATCACGCCCTGCAGGCTGCCGTGCTGCGCCGCGCGGGCGCCATGCTCGCGGAGCGCATGGAAGCCTTCGACGCGGCCCTGGCCTGGCTCGGCACTTACCCGGTGGGAGCGCCGAAGCGCATCGCCATCATGACCAATGCGGGCTTCGAATCCGTGGCCTCTGCGGACCTGCTCACGGGCCCCTTCAGTGGCTCCAAACTGACGGAAGCCGAGACGACAGCGCTCGCAGCCACCATCGAGGCCCAAGGCCTCACTGGACTCGTGAGCGCGCGCCTGCCCTTGGACCTCACGCCCATGGCCAACGAAGCCGCCTACCTGGCCACGGCCAAGCTGCTGCTGGCGACGGAGGCTGATGCCGTGGTGGTGGGCCTGGTGCCCCTCACGGTGCGCCTGAACACCACGGACCTCGACGCCATCATGGCCTTTGCCGCGGAACTGTCGCAGCTGGCCTTGGCTTCGGGCAAGTGGCTGGGTGTGGCCGTGGAGGGTGGTCCCCTCTTCGACCTCTACCGCCAGGGCCTGCGTGCTTCCGGGCTGCCCGTCTTCCTCACCATGGAAGAGGCCCTGGAAGGCCTGCGCCTCATCGCCACCGAGATGTGACCGGGCGCATGGTGCAACGCTGAAAAGCGGTGCAGACTAAATTTCGGACTTTGGATGCCGAAATGACTCGATTCCTGCCCCCCCTCCGCACCCTCCTGCCACCTGAACACGGCAGCTGGTTCATGCTGGGGTTCCCGCTGGTGCTGGGTCTGCTCCTGAAGCCCAGCCTGGCGGGGCTCTGCCTGGGTCTGGCGGCCCTCGCCTTCTTCCTCAGCCGTCCCGCCCTGCGCCGGGTGCTCCATGGACAAAAGGACCCAGTCCAGTGGCGCGCCCTGGGCCTGCTGGGAACCCTTGCGGCCGGTTTCGGAGTGGCCACCTGGGTTTTGTCGGGCCCCCGGTTTCTCCTGCCCCTGGCCTGCATCGCGCCACTGGTGTTCCTGGCTCTGCGGGCTGACCTCGATCGCGCCGTGCGCTCCCTCTGGGTGGAGATGGCGGCCCAGGGCGCCTTTGCAGGGCTGCTGGCCGCCATGCTCGTGGCGGGTGGTGACCATGTGTCCATCGCCGCTCGCGCCTGGTGGATCGTCACGCTGGTGGGCGCCGCCAACCTGGCCCATGTGCGGCGCTTCCTGGGCCAGGCCCACGGAATGGCCGCTGCTGAACTCCAGCGGCGGAGGATCCCAGTCCACGTCCTGCACCTGCTGCTCCTGGGCAGCTCTCTGCTACTGCTGGCAACCCGCAACCTGGTGGGATCCATCTGGACCGGTTGGACACTCCTGCTTTACCTGCGCGCCCTGGCGCCCTTCCGGCCCACGCCCGCCCGCAGCCTGGGCTGGCGCGAAGGGGGTTTGAGCGTGGTGGGACTGCTGCTGCTGTGGCGGGCCCTGCTCTGAGCGGACCGCAGTCACAACGGGCTGGACTCCGGAATACAGGGAGACCATCCTTAAAACAGAAAAAGGATTCTGGAATGCTTTTTTCCACTGCCACCGGTTATGCCCTTCGCGCGCTCGCCGCCCTGCCCGAGGACGGTTCCTTCAGTCTGGCCAAGGATCTCTCATCGAAGCTGGAACTGCCGGGCCCCTACCTCGCGAAGATCCTCCAGGGCCTCGTGCAAGCCGACATCCTCGAATCGGTGCGGGGTCCCAAGGGCGGCTTCCGCCTGTCCCGTCCCTCCCATCGCATCACCGTGGGCGAAGTCGTGGCGGCCCTCGAAGGCCCTGACGCCATGGATGGCTGCATCATGGGTTTCCCCACCTGCGGCGGCGATCATCCCTGCCCCCTGCACGACGCCTGGGGCGCCGTGAAAATCCAGGTGACGACCTCCATGACCGAGGCCACCATCCGTGACCTCCAGCTCATGGACATCCGCCATCTCAAGGAAGCCGAAGGTCGCGCCGCCAAGCGTGGCTGAGGTTCCCGCTCGTGAGCCCTTCAGCGGAGTAGGATCGGAAGCATGGCCATGAGCTGCGACCACCCCGACCTGCTGCCCCTGGACGAGGCCCTGCGCCGCCTCTGGGAAGCCTTGCCCGCTCCCAGCCTGCCGGAGCTTCGGGCCGAGCGGGATGATCCCGCCACGGACCGAGCCAGCATGGATGGCGTGGCCCTGCGCAGCGGCGAAGGCCGTGCGCCGCGACGCTTGCTGGGCACCCTGTACGCGGGCAGTGACCCGGCCGCCTTCACGGTGATTCCTGGCACGGCCCTGCGCATTATGACCGGCGCGGCCATGCCCATGGGAGCTGACGCCATCGTCCCCGTGGAGCAGCTCGAGACTGTGGGTGACCTCGTCCACCCCACAGTGGAGCCGCGCCCTGGCGATCATGTGCGCGTGCGCGGAGAACAGGCTCATGCCGGTGACCTGCTGCTGCCCACAGGATCGCCCCTCAGCGCAGCCCGTGTGGCCCTGCTGGCCCAGGAGGGCCTGCCTCTGCCCCTGCTCACGCGCCTCCGCGTGGGCATCGCTTCCACCGGCGACGAGCTGGTGGCCAACCCAGCGCCGCACCAAATCCGGGATTCCAACGGCCCCATGCTGGCCGCCTTGGTCCATACCCTGGGCGCCGAGGCGGAATTGCGGCCCTCCCTGCCCGACGACCCGCCGTCGTTGGCCGCAGCCCTCCAGAACCCCGGCGACATCCGCATCCTGCTCACCTCGGGCGGCGTGAGCATGGGCGACCACGACCACCTACCCACCGTGCTGAAGGAACTGGGCGCCACCCTCCTCTTCCACAAGATCCACCTCAAGCCCGGTAAACCCATGCTGGCGGCCCTGCTGGGCGATTTGTTGATCCTGGGCCTGCCCGGCAATCCCTTATCCGCCTACCTCAACGCCCTGCTCTTCCTGCCCCAGGCCCTGGCGAGACTCGAGGGCCGCGCCGAGCCCAATCCTTGGCGCCGGGCGCGCCTGACGGCCCCCGTGAAGCACAAGGGCGACCGCCCTCTGCTACACCCCTGCCGCCTGGTGGAGGGTCGGCTGGAACCACTACCGGGCAAGGGCTCCGCGGACCTGGTCACGCTGGCACGAGCTGATGCCTTCGCGTGGATTGAATTGGGCGGGCTGGAGGCGGGCGGAAAGACACGGTACCTGCCTGTTCTTTAGCCACTGCGAAAGGCTTCCATGCGACCTCGGCAACTCCTCCTCTTTTTTCTATCGGTCGGTTTCCTCGTTGCACAGCCACCTGACGTGACGGAACCGAACTCAATCCGCCAGGAAGCCAAACGACGCCACGGTGCACTTGTTAAGGAGGGTTACAACCTTACCTATGGCTTCTCCTGGGACACCCAGAAGGAGAAGAAGCCCATCCGCCTGGACCTTCTTGTTCCGGAGAACCAGAGCGAACACCAACTGAGCCTCTGGCTTGAGACAGAGGGGGGTGAGGCCTCGATTCAACTGCTGAACCCAAGCGGAGAGCCTCTTATCCGCTGGGCAGGACACAAGGGTGAAACCGTGCTGTCTCGTCGCCTAGCCACGGGGAAATACACGCTTGAGATCGATCCCTCCAAGACCTCCGTGGGGCATGCGGAGTTCGGTGTGAAGGGCCCCCTGATGCAGATATGCAAATGGGAACCCACCACTTCTCGAGCGGTTCCAGCTTCACCTTCAATGGGCTTTCACTGGCCCTATCTATTGTTCTTTCCCAAAGAGATCAAGTACCCGTGCCTGCTCGTGGTGCCCAACAACACGGGCTTCGCCGTAGAGGACGCGGACATGCTCCGGGCCTCAGCCACCTGCGAAATCCAAAAGCAGTCCGCTTTAGCGGAACGGCTTGGATGCCCCTTATTGGTTCCCATGTTCCCAAGGCCCAGCACACCTTCGGAGGAGGGGA
>JAYVRY010000226.1:0-4210 GCA_043775845.1 Acidobacteriota bacterium | reverse complement strand
GCGTACATCTCCATGATCTGCTTCTTGGAATAGGCCTTTTCCAGCTTGCGGGCCAGGATGATCTCCTTGAGCTTGCGGTCCAGCCGCTTCTGCCGCTTGGCCGTGACCGTCCGGATGAGCTGCATGGTGAGGGTGGAAGCCCCTTCGCGGCGGCGTCCGAAGCTCGCCACGAAATTCCAGCCGGAACGGGCGATGCCCCACCCGGAGACCCCGCCGTGCTCCCAGAAATCCGTATCCTCCGTGGCCACCAGGGCGTTGACGAAGGCCTTGGGGATGTCGCCGTAGGGGATCACCACCCGGTGCTCTTCCGCAAAGATGCCGAGGACGTTGCCGTTCTGGTCCAGCACCTTGGTGATGGTCTTGGGGATCCGCAGGGCGAAGAGCGTGAGGAAGCTGTCGGCATCCCGGGACAGGACCGACCAAGAGACCGCCAGGGTGCCGGCCCCAAGGGCGGCCACCGCGACGAAGGCCCAGAAGAAGCGCCGGACCCAGCGTCGGCCGGGCGAGGTGGGGGAAGCCAGCAGGGAAGCCATTGGACCAGGATACCGGCTACATTGATGCCATGCCGCGCCGACTGATCCTCGTAGCCAAGGTCAAATCTCCTCACCTGGTCTCCACCCTGCGCCAGGCGATGCCTGTGCTGCTGGACCGGGACTGGACCGTGGTGGGCGAACCTGGACTGGAAGAACCTTGGCTCCAGGCCGGCCTCGACCGGGCCAAGCTGGTGGTAGATGTCCACCTGGGCTCCGTCCAGGAACCCGCTCCCCTCTGTTTGGTGCTGGGTGGCGACGGCACCCTGCTCTACGCCGCCCGCCGGGTGGGCCTGCGGGGCACGCCCATCCTGGGCATCAACCTGGGCTCCCTGGGCTTCCTGACCTCTCATCCCGTGTCGGGTGCCCAGGAGGCGGTGGAAGCCTTCGTGGCGGGCACCCTGGTCGCGGACGAGCGCCCCCTGCTGGATGCGGAACTCTGGCGCAAGGGCCTCATGATGGTCCGGCAACCCGTCCTCAACGATGCCGTGGTGGCCAAGGGCGCCCTGGCCCGCATCCTGGACATGCACCTGCGGGTGGATGGCCAGGACGCGGGACCCATCAAGGCCGATGGACTCATCGTGGCCACGCCCACAGGCTCCACGGCCTACTCCCTGTCGGCGGGCGGGCCGATCCTTCATCCCAGCCTGGAAGCCGTGGTCATCTCCCCCATCTGTCCGCACACCCTGACCCTGCGACCCTCCGTGGTGCCTTCCTCCCGGCCCATCTGCATCACGGTGGTGGATGCCGGGGATGCCCACCTCACCCTGGACGGCCAGGTAGGGCATCCCATCATTCCGGGCGACGAGGTGCGATTGCGCCAATCCCGGGCCAGTATCACCTTGCTGCAGCGCCCCGGAATGGATTTCTTCCAACTGCTCCAGCAGAAGCTGCACTGGGGCGATCGGTAGGTGGTGGTCTGGCTTTTCGGTCTGTAAGGGTCCGTCCGGTCTGACCGGCGCAGACTGCCAGGCCAGGAACCCGTTCCGGGCCTATCGGTCGGCGGTGGTCTGCGCCAAGCCCCGCTTGTGACGCCGGGCACATGGGGTGGGATCGACACTTCAGCCCGACAGATCACTTATGCCTGTGCGGAGGCCCCATGGCCCTCAAAGAACGACCGAAACCGTTCCTGCTTCCGGAGTACTGCAAGGGCTGCGGCCGGTGCATCGACGCCTGCGCCAAAGACTGCATCACCCTCGGGGACCAGATCAATCCCCTGACAGGCCTGGTGCCGGTGGAACTGGATCTGACCAACTGCAACGCCTGCGGTCTGTGCATGGACGCCTGCCCCGAGCCCTACGGCTTGCGTCCCGCCCACGAGGGCCAGATCCTCGACTTTGAGCTGGAGGATCCGGCCAAGCTCTTCGGCGTGAAGCCCAGCGATGCCAAGGAACCCGTGGACCTTCCCACCGAGGTGCTGCCGTTGCCGCGCACAGAGCCCCTGGTCATCAAGGGTTCCTATGCCTCGGCCATCGGCGCGATCCTGGCGGGTTGCCGCCACGTCTACGGCTACCCCATCACCCCCTCCACCGAGGGTGCCGAACTGATGGCCAAGTTCCTGCCCAAGCTGGACGGCACCTTCCTCCAGGCGGTCAGCGAAGTGGCCGCCGTGAACATGATGTACGGCACCGCCGGCGCGGGCCTGCCCACCATGACCTTCACCTCCTCGCCAGGCTTCAGTCTGATGCTGGAGGGCGTCTCCTACATGATCGGCTCCGAGCTGCCAGGCGTCTTCGTGGACATCATGCGCGGCGGCCCAGGCCTGGGCAACATCGCCCCCGAACAATCCGACATCAAGCTGGCCTGCCACGGCCTGGGCCACGGGAACACCCACGCCATCACCCTGGCCCCCTCCACACCCCAGGAGATGCTGGATCTCACCATCCTGGCCTTCGAGCTGAGCTTCAAATACCGCAATCCCGTGGTCCTGCTGGGTGATGGGTACCTCGGCCAGATGACCGGCAAAGTGCAGCTACCCGAAACCCTGCTGAAGCCGGGCATCCCCAAGTGGGCCGTCTATGGCGATGCGATGCATCGCAAGAACCTCATCTCCTCGATCTACCTCACGGAGCGTGATCTCGAGGCCCATAACATCCACCTGAACGCCAAATACGAAGCCATGAAGGTGGAGGCCCGCGCTGAAAGCTTCCTGTGCGAGGACGCTGACGTGATCCTCGTCGCCTGCAACACCCCTGCCCGCACTGCCAAGGGCGCCGTCCAGGAGCTTCGCCATCAGGGCATCAAGGCGGGCCTCTTCCGGCCCATCACCCTCTGGCCCTTCCCCGTGGAACAGCTCACAGCCGCCCTGCAAGGCGCCAGCCGCCTGGTGGTGGTCGAGGCCAGCGCCGGACAGCTCGAGGATGAGCTCCGCCTCGCCCTCAGCAAGGCCGGCATCCGTCAGTTCCCCGAGATCGAATCCGTCCGCCGCATGGGCGGCGTCCTGCCCGAGCAGAGCGAGATCATGACCCGGGTGTTGGGGAAGAAGGAGGTGCTCGCATGAGCAAGACCAGCGTCATCTACGACAAGTTCGAGCGCCATTCCCACGCCCAGGGCCTGAAGGGCCACGCCACCCACTACTGCCCCGGCTGCGGCCACGGCCTGGCCCACAAGTTCCTGGCCGAGGCCATCGATGAGCTGGGCGTGCAGGACCGTACAGTGGCCATCAGCCCCGTGGGCTGCTCGGTATTCCTCTACTACTACTTCGATGTGGGCAACAGCCAGGCGGCCCACGGCCGCGCTCCCGCGGTGGCCCTCGGCCACAAGTTCGCCAACCCCGACAGCATCGTCATCAGCTATCAGGGCGACGGCGACCTGGCCTCCATCGGCTTGGCCGAAACCATCTCCACGGCCCAGCTGGGCGCCCCCATCACTGTCATTTTCATCAACAACGCCATCTATGGCATGACCGGGGGGCAGATGGCCCCGACCACCCTCATGGGCCAGACCAGCTCTACCAGCCCCGCGGGCCGCAACCAGTACAATGGCCAGCCCATGAAGATGGCCGAAATCATCGCCGGCCTCGACGGCCCCGTCTATGTCGAGCGTGTGGCGCTCTACGACGCCAAGCAGCGCATCAAGGCCAAGAAGGCCATTCAGAAGGCCCTCAGGCTCCAGGTCGAAGGCCGCGGCTACGCCTTCATCGAGGTGCTGGCCGAGTGCCCCACCCACTTGAAGATGAGCCCCGAGGAAACCGAGAAGTGGGTCAAAGAGTGCATGGAGCCCGTGTTCCCCTTGGGGGTCAAGAAGGACCTCAGTGTCGAGCCCTGGTTCAAGCTCAATCCGCCCTCCTTCAACGGCGAAAAGATCCTCAGCCTCAGCGGTGCCACCTCCGAGCATCCGGTACGCTCCTGCCAGGGCTTCCCCACCCACCTGGCCCCGTCGGACATCTCCTTGAAGCTGGCCGGCTCCGGCGGTGACGGTGCCCAGACCGCGGCCATGCTCATCGCCCGCGCCGCCATCAACGAGGGCTTCGACGCCACCCACATTCCCAGCTACGGCCCCGAAAGCCGGGGCGGCACCTCGTACGCCGATGTCCATGTGGCCGAGGAGGAAGTACTGAATCCCGGCTCCCCCCATCCGCAGGTGCTCATCGCGTTCAATACCCCAAGCCTCGTCAAGTTCGGCCCCACGGTTCGCGATGGCGGTTACGTCATCTACGACAGTTCCGTGGTCACTGAGGC
>JAYVRY010000225.1:0-15214 GCA_043775845.1 Acidobacteriota bacterium | reverse complement strand
AATGGTGGAAAGCAAGGTGAAGAAGCCCGTGCTCCACAGGTGCAACCCCTTCATCCCTCCTTCAACCCAAATGGCGTAGATGCTTTGCCCGAGGGAATCCAGCAGCGCCAGCACGGCGACCGCCAGCGTGAAGGAGATGCCCGATGAGAAGTGTCGGGAGAGAGACCAGCGAAGGCGGGAGGCTGGGTCCGAGGCCATCGCACGGTCGGTGGAGGCCTGGTCCTCCCCGCTATGGGGTTCCTGAACGCTTCGGGTGGTCACGAACCAGCCGAGGGTCAGCAGGCCTTCGGCGGCGATTCCCAGGGCGGCCCAATCCATCCAGCACCTGAGTTGTGTCGCGCCCGGACCCACCTGGAGTCGCTGGAAGGCGCCCAGGTAGCCCAAGAGGCCGAACCCGACCACGGTGGCGGCCACCACGCGGACCGGGGAGAACCAGGCCCGTTCCCGGGCTTCCCCCCTCGCCTCCACCAGCCAATAGGCCCAGCCGGGAGGCACCACAAGCAGGAGGCACGCGACTCCGACCAGCGCACTCCACGGACTCCACCAGAGATGGGAACCAGGATGCAAGGTCCACCTCAGCCAGGTGGCGGAATGGGGCAGCGCCCACACCATCTTCAAAGCGAGCATGATGCCCAAAAAAAGCGTGCCCAGCACCAGATGCATGGCCACCCAATTCCGGAACAGGGTGGCACCCATGAGCAGGGAATCGCCGCTGCCGTTGGGCGCCAGGTAGCGCCCGTTGTCCCGCAGCCAGCGGATGGGAAAGCCGAGGAAGGGCTTCAAGGCCTCCAGGGATCGCCTTGTGGTAGTCGGAGCGGTGCCGAGCGCAGGTGGAACTTCCCTCAGTGTTTCGACGGCCTGGGACATGCCCCGGCGCTGGATGAGAGCGCCCAGGAAACTGCCTGCATAGCCGCCCCCAGAGACGGTACTGAGCAGATCCACCCGCTGCAGGATCGCCTTCTCCGCCAACCCCCGCATCACGCCCAGGCAAAAGGTGGCACTGCGGATGCCGCCGCCGGACAGGGCCAGGCCCAGGACCTTCGCCCTGGGATCCAGGTGAGCCGCCTGCCTGCGCAGGTGCAGGTACTCATTCTCCTCCTTGGCGAGGGCTTCGGGGTATTCATCGCCCCTGGGCACGAGCCGCTGGGGAACCACTTCTTGGGAATCCGTCAACGCATTGCCCATGAATGGCTCCATGCAGGACATCACTGCTGGAATGAATTTCCAGGCAGAAGCTAGAGAATCATCGAACGGTTTACCTAGCAGTATTTGCCCGATTACCGCAAAGTCAACGCTCCTGCCTTGAATTCTTTCCCGATTTGGAATCTTTGGCTGCTGGTTCGTTGGACACAGGCCGCGCGGTGACCCATGGGCCGCCGCGCGGCAGGCACTGGGGCTAAAAGACGACCAGATGTCTCAGCCGAAGGAGCCTGGGATCGGGATCCATGGCCCAGCAATCGAGAGCAGTGTTTCTAGTAAGGGAGCGCACGGCAGCTGGGGTTTCGCTCAGCGTGAGGTCTCCCACCGCTTGCGGTCCAGCCACACCTGCTCGTCTTTGCCACGGGCATCCTTGCCCTTCCAGTGGAGCTTGAGAGGTCCCTGGGCATCCTTCTTCTGCACGGAGACGCCCATGCCCTCGCCGGTTCGCAGCAAGCGCAACAGGCCTTCCACGCTCTGCACCTGGGGCAGGAACGGAATGGGCAGCTGAGCCAGTGAGGCGGCCCGCTGATCCACCTTCTGCCGGGGCACCTGCAGCCGGTAGCCCGTGGCCTGGTCGCCTTCCAGCAGCACCAGCCGCTCACCCGGGGCGTGCAGCTCCATCACAAGCTTGCCGCTGCCTGCTTCCATCAACAGGCTGAGGGTGCCCACGCCTTCGCCATCGGGGCCGACATAACCCCAACCATACTGGGCGCGCACGGGGGTGGCGGTGGCGGGCGTGCTGAGGGCTGGTGGCGGAACGGGCGGAACCTGGAGCAGCATCACTGGTCGTCCTCTTCGTCATCGGGCTTGGCGGGAACCACGGGCGTGGTGGGCGCGGCCTCCAGCTTGGCCGCCTGTTCCTTGGCGATGCGGATGCGGAGCTCACCCAGCCGCTTTTCGAGGGCGGCCCGGTTGGGGAAGACGAAGGCCAGGGCACGATCCCACTGCTCTGCGGCTTCGGGCAGCTTGCCCTGCTTCACCAGCACTTCACCCAGGTGCTTGCGGACTTCCGGGCTGAAGGGATTGAGCTCGGCGGCGCGCCGCAACGTGGCCTCTGCCTCCGCGAGCTTGCCCAGCTTGAACTGGGCCCAGCCCAGGCTGTCCACCACGTTCCCGTTGTCGGGCGACGCCTTGGAGCTGGATTCAATGAGGGCGGCGGCCTCCTCGATATTCTGGTCTTGATCCAGCAGCAGGTAGCCGAGGTTGTTCTGGACCATGGGATTGTCGGGTTCGAGGCGCTGCGCCTCACGCAGGGTCGCCAGGGATTCCGCGTGGCGATCCAGCTGCTCCTCGGCCTGGCTCTGCAGGATGAGCATGTCCACCCGGCGCACCGGCGACAGCTTCCGGGCGCGGTCGAGGGCCTCCAGGCACTTGTCCCAGCGCTGGAACTCCTGCCAGAGGGCGGCCATGCCTTCGAGATGCAGTTGTTCCAAGGCGGCGCGGGTCTCCTTCCGATGGAAGAAGGCGTAATCGAGGTCCTTGGGTGGAAGCTCGGAGGCCTGTTTGAAGAAGGGGATCTTCGGGAAGCGGGCGATCCCGTCTTTCAGGGCCTCCAATCCGCTCTTCCAGTCGTTGAGACTGATGAGGGCCTGGGTCTTGAAGACCTGGGCTTCGCCATCGGTGCGGGGCCGGGGTTTGCGGTCCTTCAGGAAAGTCAGCAGTGCCTTCCCCTTGCCCTGGAGCAGCAGGGATTCCGCGTAGAGCATGGGCGCGCCATCGGCGATGCGGGGCGACTCGACGTCCTGGGTCGCCAGCTCCTTCAACCGTCGTTCCGCCGCCTCGAAGCGGCCCAGGTTCATGAGGGCCTGCGCGGTGTTGAACGTCAGGGCCGGGCTGGGTTTCAGCGCCTCGGCCTTGGCCAGGGTCTCCAGCGCCTCGGCATAGCGGGCTGTCTGGAGGCGCACCAGGGAGACGTTCTCCCACAACCCGGCTTCCTGGGGCAGGTGATTCGCCAGGAGGAGAAAGCTTTCCTCTGCATGGGCCAGGTAGCCTGCCTGGATCTGCTCGCGGGCCAGTTCCTCCAGCAGGCGCAGATGACGATCCTCGGGGTTCCGCGCATTCAAGGCCAGCAGCGCTTCGCGCTTGCCTTCGTAGTCCTGAGTGGCCCGCGCATGGATGAGGGCCCGTTCCCAGGCGGGGGCAAAACTGGGCCGCATGCGGCCCAAACGGAGCCAGGCCCGCAGGGCGCCTTCGCCATCCTTGATCTGCTCGCACACTTCACCCAGGCGGGCCCACAGTTCCGGATCCTGCGGCAGACGCAGGGCCGCAGCCTTCAGCTCCTTGGCCGCTTCGGGGGCCAGCGTCGCATCCTTCTGGGACCGCTGGTAGATCAGCAGGGCCAGGTGGGCCCTCGCTTCGGCGTTCAGGGGCGCCAACGCCACAGCCCGTCGCGCCGGCACCATGGCCGCCTCGGGATCCTGGCCCTCCTGCAGCGACTCGGAAAGGCGCAGGTTTGCTTCGGCACTCTCGGGGACCAGGGCCAGCACGCGCCGGTAGAGGGCGGCGGCGGCGGCCGGATCGGCCCCCCCGCCCCGCAATTGGAGGGCGCGGGCCTGGAGCATCAGAGCGCGGACATCCTCGGCACTGATGGGGGCGACCGCGAGCAGGAGCGCAAGGATGGGGAAACGGATGTCAGGCACGGACACTCTCCTGGTGGAGCAGAGACAACAGCTTGGCATGGGCGCCTTCCCAGGCCTGGGGAGGCAGCGTCCGCTGCACCGCGAATTCGTTCGGTCTCGGAAGGATGCAGTGGATCTGGATACTGCCATCGCCTTCCATGTTCCCCGAAACGCGCATCGCCTTTTTGTCCCGCGCCAGCAGGGTCTGGCAGTCGGGCCAGGGGGCAATCCGGGGCGCCAAGGGGACCAGGCGGCGCACCAGCGCCTCGAGGACGCTGGCCGGGAAGGGCTTCAACCCCTGCTCCTCCGCCAGGAAGCAGGAGCCCAGCAAGCCCAGACCCACGGCCTCGCCGTGCAGCAACGTGTAACCCGAGGCAGCCTCCAGGGCATGCCCCAACGTGTGGCCCAGGTTGAGCAGACGACGCTCGCCGGCTTCCCGCGGATCGCGGTGCACCACGCCTGCCTTGTAGGCCAAAGCCCGCTCCACCCAGCCGAACTTCACGGGTCCGTCTTGCAGCATCTCCAGGGCCCACCCCATTTCGCCCTGAATGAGCGCGGTCTTCACCAGTTCCCAGCGGCCATTTTCCGCATGGCGCTCCGGCAGGCTGGCCAGGAAGTCCGTGCAAGCCACCAGGCGGCGGGGGGGATGAAAGGCCCCCACGAGGTTCTTGCCTGCGGTGAGATCCGCGCCGGTCTTGCCACCCAGGGCCGCGTCGGCCATGGCCAGCACCGTGGTGGGCCAGACCTGCCAGGCCACGCCCCGCAGGTAGAGCGAAGCGGCGAGCCCCGTCAGATCCGTGAGCACACCACCGCCAATGGCCACCACCGTGGCATCCCGGTGCAAGGGCACGCGGGCCCAGTGCTCCAACCAGGGAATCACCGTGCGGAGCTTCTTTTCTTCTTCGGGCACCGATACCCACAAAGCGTGCTCGGGCTCGGGCATGCCCGCGCCGATCCAGGCCTCGCGCAGACACTGATCGCCCACCAGGGTCCATGGGCCCTCCGGCAGCAGTTCCCGGTCAGGCCCCTCCAGCAGGAAGACCTCCGTGGCGAATCCAGATGGTGTCGCCAGTCGCATCAGCGCCCCTTCAAGGTGGCTTCGGCCTTCATCAACCGATCGCCGCGCAGCCATTGGATCACGGCCTTGTCCCCCGGCTTATAGGCGCCCAGGGCACCCATGAAGTCGTAGACATTTTTCAGGGGCTTGTCCCCGAACAGGATGAGGATGTCTCCGGCCTGCAAGCCGATGGTCTCAGCCGTACCGCCCTTGGACACACCATTGATGCGGAAGCCTTTGGGGTTGTCCGCATAGTCGGGGATGGTGCCGAAGGCGATGCGCATGGGGCCGCCATCGCCCCGGGAAGGCAGCTTGGCGGTTTCAGGATCAAAGGCGGGCACGGTCTCGGCATTGGCCAGATCCAGCGTCACGGCCTTGCCGAAGGCCGCGAGCTGCACCATGCCGGGGTAATTGATGAGGTCTGCCGTGTCGCTGGGCCGGTGGTACTCGCCGTGGATGCCCGTGAAGAAAAAGAAGGTGGGGATTTTCGCCTGGGAGAAGCTCATGTGGTCCGAGCCGCCCACGGCCGCGCCCACATCGGCGGTGACTGCAAAATGTTTGGGCACGAACTTCTGAGCCGCTTCCACGGAGGATTTGGGCGCCCCGAGCCCACCCATCATGAGCTTGGGCGCCTTGAGATCGAGCCGACCCACCATGTCGAAATTCAGCATGAATTTCACGGACTCCAGGGCATGGGTGGGATGCTGCACCCAGTACTGCGAGCCCAGCAGGCCTTCTTCTTCCCCAGCGAAATGCAGGATGAGGATGGAGCGCTTGTGCGGGGCCGCTTTCAGTTCGCGGGCCAATTCCACCACCAGCGCCGTGCCAGAAGCGTTGTCATCGGCACCGGGATGAACCTGCCCACGGGCCTCGGCACCGCCCATGCTGTGGCGCTCACCCAGGCCCAGATGATCCATGTGCGCGCCCAAAACGATGTATTCCTTTTGCAGCTTGGGATCAGAGCCGGGGATCTCCGCCACCACGTTGGCCACCTGGGCCTCTTCCCGGCGCAGTTTCAAGCTGAGCGAAAAGGCTGCCGGTGCGGTCTGGTCGCTGTCCAGACTCGAAGGCTTTCCCGAGTCTTTGATGCTCTTGTAGCGGGTGGCTAGATCGCCCAGGGCGCCGTCCAGCCCCTCGGCCCTCATGCCCACCACGGGCAGGTCCACCTTCACGGGACCCTCCTCGCGCTGCAGGGGCCGGAGCAAATCTTCCAGCACGATGACGCCCGCCACCTGGGCGGATTCCAGCTTTTTCAGACGGGCCAGCAGGCTCCGCTCGCCCCGGGGCAGGTGGGCGAAGGCATCGAGATCGGGCACCGTGCGGGCCATGACCACCACGCGGCCCTTCAGCTCCAGGCCCGCGAAGTCGTCATAGCCGCCGGGAATCTGCACGCCATAGCCCAGAAAGGTCAGGGGCTTGTCCTTGAAGTCCGCGTCACCACTCAATCCCAGCGCCTCGATATCCTTCCCCCAGGCGAGGGTCCGCGACTGCTCTCCCTGAACCAGGGTCGCCTCCTGGCGCTCGCGCAGCACCTTGGCGATGAAGGGGAAACGCTGGATCTGGGTCTTGAGGCCAAGGGCCTTCAATTCCCCCTGGATGCGCATGGCCACGGTCTCCAGCTCGGGATAGCCATTGCCGCGCCCCTTCATGGCAGGCGAGGCGAGGAAGGTCACATCCTGGCGCAGCCGGTTCTCCGCCGCCTCATCCGCCTTGGCCACGGGTGCTGGAGACTGGGCCACGAGCGTGGCGGCAAAGAGGATGGGCATCCAGGAACGCATCAGGTCTCCGCGTGACCTCCCAGTGTACATGAGGCTGAGGCTCGTCCCCGCAGGCCAGGCATGGACTGCCGCAGGATTCCCGCACGGATGTGGGACAATCACCCCATGTCCGAACAGGGAGCCTTCTTCCAATCCGATCGCGTGGACCAGCGCCCCATGCGCCATGCATTGCTCTGGCGCCTGGCCAGCTACCTGCGGCCCCAGTGGGCGGCGCTCCTGCTGCTGCTGGTGCTCATGGCTCTGGGCGCCTTCCTGGAAGTGTTGCCTTCTGAATTGACCCTGCGTCTCATCAACCGCTTCATGGGCCAGGGCAGCCTCCGGGGCGCCGCGCCTCTGGTGGCGGGGTTCTTCGGCGTGCTCATCGCGGGCTTTCTCGTCAGCTTCGCCCGCTACTTCATGCTGGCCAAGGTGGGCCAGAAGGCCATGCTCGATCTCCGCGTGCAGCTCTTTCAGCACCTCATGGGCCGCAGCACGGACTTCTTCCACCGCAATCCCGTGGGCCGCCTCATGACCCGCGTCACCAGCGACGTCCAGAACCTCAACGAGATGTTCGCCTCGGGCTTCGTGGCCATCGTGGGGGATGCCCTCTCCCTGCTGGCCATCGTGGCCTGGATGTTCTGGACTCACGCGGGCATGGCCCTGGTGGCCCTGGTGATCCTGCCCTTCCTGCTGGTGGCCACGGAGTTTTTCCGCCGCCGCGCGGGCGAGGCCTTCCGCGAAACCCAGCGGCGCTACGCCGCCATCAATGCCTTCCTCCAGGAGCAGATATCCGGCATGGGCCTCGTCCAGGTCAACGGCCAGGAGCGGCGCAGCGACCAGCAGTTCCGCGTGCTCAACGAAGATTACTTCCAGGCCTTCCTGCGCACCATCTTCGCCTACGCGGTGTTCTTCCCCGTGGTCGAGTTCATCACCTCCAGCACCTTGGCCGCGCTGATCTTCTATGCCGGCATCAAGCTGAAGGCGGGGGCCATCACCTGGGGCCTGCTGCTGGCCTTCATCCAGCAGTCCAGCCGCTTCTTCCGCCCCATCCGCGAACTGGCGGAACGCTACAACGTGATGCAGACGGCACTGGCCTCCAGCGAGCGCATCTTCCGGCTGCTGGACAACCAGGACGCCATTCCCGAAACGCCGGACGCCAAACCCGCCACCTTCGCCCACGAGGTCCGCTTCGAGGGCGTCACCTTCGCCTACGAAGAAGGCGGCCGCCAGGTCGTGCGCGAGCTCAGCGGCGTGATTCCCAAGGGCCAGCGCATCGCCGTGGTGGGCCACACGGGCGCGGGAAAAAGCACCCTCATCAACCTGCTCATGCGCTTCTACGATGTGCGGGAAGGCCGCATCACCGTGGATGGCACGGATGTGCGCAACCTCGGGCTCCACAGCCTGCGCGGCCTCTTCGGACTGGTGCTCCAGGATGTCTTCGTGTTCTCGGGAACGCTGCGCGACAACATCGTGCTGGACCGGCCCCTGGATGAAGCCCGCCTCACCGCCGTACTCGACCAGAGCCAGCTCAAGGATCTGGTGGGCCGCCTGCCCGAGGGCCTGGAGACCCAGGTGGGCGAACGCGGCCAGAAACTCAGTGCCGGCGAGCGCCAGCTGCTGGCCTTCGCCCGCATGCTCTACCTCGAGCCCGCCGTGCTACTGCTAGACGAAGCCACCGCCAACATCGATTCCGAAACCGAAGCCAAGATCCAGACCGTCATCGAGCGCGTGAGCCACCGCCTCACCACCTTCACCATCGCCCACCGGCTATCGACCATCCGCGATGCCGATGAGATCTGGGTCATGGACCAGGGCGTGCTGGTGGAACGCGGCACCCACGAGGGCCTCATCGCCCAGGATGGCGTCTACGCCAAGCTCGTGCGGCTGCAGTTCGCGGATGGGGAAGCGGCCTGATTCAAGCCGCTCCTAGCGCAAGTACTCGTGGTGGGTTGGCCGGTGGGATTGAGGATCATCCAGGACCCTTTCCGGCTGAAGAAGGTGTGCTGCAAGTCCACCACGTCCTTGGCGCCCAAGGCGGGAACGGAAAGGAGGGGCCAGAACCATCAGGATCGAGAAAGGAAAGGCGCGCACTGCGACTCCTGGCCCAAGGGCAACATGCAATGAGCCTAATGCATCAAACATTTGCCACCAGGGTTCGTTCGCCGCGAGATGAAGATGGGAAAGCGGTTACCGCTAACCCTCCACGCCGCTTCCGGTCAGAATGGGCCGTCCCCTACCCAAACCTGCCGGAGGATCCCCATGGTTCACGTCAAGTGGCTCATCGCTCTTGTTCTTTGTGTCACCGCCTCCATCGCCGCCTCGATTTACCTCGTCGAAAAACGCACGAACGAGCGTGCCATCGGGCAGATCGCCGAAGGCCTGATCATGACGAATCAGGTGTACACGACCCTCATCAAGACGATCGACGATGGCAAGTGCGAAGAGGCCAGGACCAAGCTTTACCGGCTGAGGGACAGCGACCTCAAACAGCTGAAGGATTTCAGGCAGCGGTTGAAGGATGGCTGTTTCACCCACGAGAACCAGCCCTTCATCGGCCAGATCGACCGGTACCTGGGACCCGAAGCCCGTCAGCCCGCCAAATAGATCGGATACCTGCTGGCCGGTCGAATCTGAAACTCAATGAAAGGCCCCTGGGTTCCGAAGCGATCCATACCCATGGAAGCGCCCCCTTGGGTGGCTTTCATCGGTATGGAGGAAACCATGAAACACGCACTCACTCACACCGTGTCGCTGTCCCTGATCACGCTGGGGTTGCCGTTGGCGGCGGGCCTGGCGGGTCCGGTTCGCTCCACCCAAAACATCGGCCCGGGCGGCACTCAAAAAATTTCCGGCGGGCTGAAACCCGGTGGCTCCATCACAGTCAATGGCAGCGGCTCCGATGCAGTGGAAGTCAGCATCACGTTCGTCGACGCGAACGGTCCGGTGGATATCCGCAAAAGGGGGACTTTCACCGTGACCTTCCCCGTCTCAGGGAGTCCGAAGACTTCGGCAGTCTTCTTCACCATGAAGAACGGCTCGGGTCAAACGGTCCTCTACACGCTGAACGCCGATTAAACGCGCCAAGCAAAACCCCCCATCGCCGCGCGAGGACTGAGGCAGGCGAATGGTCCCATGCCTAATGTCCTCCGAACTCCAAGGTCGCCGGACGGAAGGTCTCTGGATCACCATGGAGGTTGTCCTTGTAGGAGACCACCTCGAGCCGGTCCGGAACGATCTTGATCAGCACGAGGTTTTTCAGGCCGGGGAAGGACTTGTCCCAGTAGGCCCGTTTCCGCTTCTGGATTTCGGCTGCGTCCTTCACGAGACTCGCCTTCCCATAAACCGCGACATAGCCTTCTGCCTTCTGATGGTTCGAGAAATAGACGGTGACCCGCGGATCCTTCAGCATCTCCTGGTATTTCCGCCCTCGATCAGTGGTGGCGAACCAGACGGTCATCTCATCCTCGATGGGAAGCGGGTTCATGGTGCGGATGGACGGCCCTCCCTCCGCGTTGATGGTGACCAGGGCGCAGAAGGGGTAGGCCCCCGCCAATTTTTTGGCGGCGGCAAGGATGGTTTCCCGGGCAGGCTCAGCCGCTGGCACGGCTTTCGACCAGGCGACGCCGCCCACCAACAGCAGCAGGCCGATGGCGACCATCTTCCTGGTTGAGCACTGACCCTTCAGCATTCGCATCGCGTTCCCTTTGCATGAAAAGTAGTCGAACCCACGCCGGAGGGCGGTCCGCCAACCCATGAGGCTATTCCTCCCGGGC
Source organism: Acidobacteriota bacterium (assembly GCA_043775845.1). Lineage (GTDB taxonomy): Bacteria > Acidobacteriota > Holophagae > Holophagales > Holophagaceae > Geothrix. The sequence goes on along the minus strand of JAYVRY010000225.1, from coordinate 4,809 downwards.
AGGCCTAGAAACCCATCTGGGGTGAATCCACCCGGAATGGGGTGAACCGCCAGGAGGGCCATGCACACACCATGCTGGCCCTTCTCGGGGCCTCAGCCTTGGCCCTATCCGCCCAGCCACCCACCGCAACGCCGTTGGGGCGCCGCAAACACGGCCAGAGTCTGGAGCCCCCACCTGTAGACTGAACCCCATGCTCCACCTACCGCCCCTCTACCCCATCACCGACGCCACACTTGCCGAACCTCTCTCGGACCAAATCCGCCGCCTGGGCGAGGCGGGCTTTCCCCTGGTGCAGTTCCGGGGCAAGCCGCTGGACGCGCAGGCGCAGTGGGTGGAGTTGAAGAAGGCGCTGAGTGAATCCGCCGCCCATGGCGGCTGGCCCTTCATCTGCGTCAACGATCGGGCGGATCTCGCCCTGCTGGCCGCCCGCGAAGGGCTGACGCCCTGGGGTCTGCATCTGGGGCAGGAGGATCTGCCCCCGGCCGAGGCGCTGAACCTTCCGGGTCTTTCAACCGTTCACCTCGGGACCTCGACCCACGAAGCCCGGGAGTGGGAGAACCCCGATGCCACCTGTGATCACGCTGGGATCGGCCCCTTCCGGGGCACCGCCACGAAAACCGACCACGCCCCGCCCATTGGGCTGGAAGGCCTGCAGGCAGGTTGTGCGGCCCTGCGCGCCCGGGACATCGCTCCCATTGCCATCGGTGGCCTCAGCCTGGCCGATGCACCGGCCTGCTTCGTGGCGGGCGCCGAAGCCTTGGCCATGGTGGGGGAAATCCACCGCGCCGCCGATCCTGCAGCGTTGGGCTGGGAAGTCCAAGCCCAACGCTGGCGGGTGCGCCCCCCCTTCCAGCGGGGCCAGGGCCTCGTCATCGTGGGCGGCAGCGGTGGGGGCAAGTCCACCTTCGGGCGTCAGTTGGCCTTCGCGTTATCGCTGCCCTTCCATGATCTGGATGCCGTCATCGAGGACAGCGAAGGACGCCCCGTGGCCGAAATCTTCGCCACCTTGGGCGAAGCCGCCTTCCGGAGCCTGGAAGCGACCCTGCTCCCCCCATTGATGGCCAGCCCTGCCGTGGTGACCCTGGGGGGCGGGGCCTGGGAAGCGGCCCAGAACAGGACCGCAGTGGCCCAAGGTGGCTTCGCCCCGCTCTGGCTGGCCGAGACGCCCGCCCGGGCCTGGGAGCGGGCCGGGCTGGATCCCAACCGCCCCCTGGCCCAGGACCGGGCGGCCTTCATGGCCCGCTGGGCAGCCCGCCTGCCCGCCTGGTCCCTGGCGCCCATGCTCCTCCCATTTGGTCACAGTTCCCAAGATCTGGTGTCGGCCTTGCTAGGAGCCCGTCCAAGTGATCGATAGAGGCTGCAGCCCCCACTCATGACTTGGACGGGCTCCTTGGCGCCGTTTCAGCGTGGTCAGTGCCTTTCGGGTTGCTCTGTTACGGCCCCTCCCGATGATCGGCGAGCCTCAGCCAGGAAAGCAGTGAACCGCGAATGGCGCGAATCGCCCTTCGGGCGCGCGAATGACGAACGGTCATCCTTCCACCTCCACTCACGGGGCGGATCCGTCGGCTCTTGAAGGACGGCAGAGCCGCCCCGTGAGTGGCAGGCCACGCCACGCGCGGCTGGGGGCCGGAGGCCCAGGCGGCCTGTATCCGCTGCATTCGCGCCCATTCGCGGCATTCGCGGTTCCATTTTTTCGCGAAACGGTGGCTGAAGCAGGCCGATAATCAGGCGGCCCCTTGTGACGCTCTCGCTGCCCAGATGACTAGGTACCGTTCAAGCGGCGGCTTAGACTGAACCACCACCCCCGGAAACCTCTTGGACCTTATCCTCTCCGACCTGCACTCGAACCTACACGCGCTGCGCGCCGTGCTGCGCTTCGCCCGGCGACGGGCCATCCACCGCTTCGTCCTGCTGGGCGACCTCGTGGGTTATGGCGCCAACCCCAACCAGATGCTCGACAAGGTGCGGGAGCTGCGCCCGCGGTACATGGTGCGGGGCAACCATGACAAGGTCTGTGCGGGCCTGGAGCCCGATGGCACGTTCAGCCTGCCCGCCCGGCAGGCCGCCGAGTGGACGCGGGAACGGCTGCGCCAGGACAACTGGCGCTTTCTGGCGGACCTGCCGGTGGGACCGGCCTGGGTGGGCGAGGACTACCAGATCTCGCATGGTTCGCCCATGGACGAGGACGCCTACCTGCTCCACATGCGGGAAATCAGCCAGGCCTTCGACGCCTTCGAGGGGCGGCTGTGCTTCTTCGGCCACACCCACCTGCCCGGCTGCTTCGAACTTGATGAGGCCCAGAACCAGTTGAACTGGATCTGCCTGGAACCCGGAGAATGGTTCCACCTTCAGCCAAATTGCCGCTACCTGGTGAACCCGGGCTCGGTGGGGCAGCCCCGGGACCGGGACCCCCGCGTCTCCTTCATGACCTATGATCCCAAACGCCATGCGTTGCGGCTGCACCGGCTCGACTACGATGTGAAGGGCGCAGCCAAGGCCATCCTGGCGGCGGGACTGCACCACAACCTGGCAGACCGGCTGAGCCAAGGCATTTGAAAGGTGGAATTCCCATGGGCCATGCTTCCTTCCTCTCAGCCCCTGTGCTCGAGCAGTTCCTCATCCAGGCCCGCCTGACCAAGGCCGTGGCCAGCCTCCGGCTGCAGGGCACCCATGCCCGTCTGCTGGGCGATCTGCGCCTTCACCACTTCCGGGCCGGCTCAGTCATCGATATCTCAGGCCTCCACGCGCGTGACTCCGTGCCAGCGAAGGGCACGACCGTCACGCTGACGATCCTGCTGGGGGATGAGGTTCTCACCCTGGAATCCAAATTGTTGACGCCCATTCTCGACGATTCCGGTCTCACCATCCTGCGCCTGGACTGGCCGCGGGAATCCGCCCGGCTCCACCACCGGCGGGATGTGCGGGTCGCCGGCCCCGATCAGGTGCCATTGAAAGTCCGCGTGAACATGGATAACCGCGAGCTGGATGCCCTGCTGGTGAACCTCACGGAAACCGGAGTGGGACTGGCCCTGGTGGAGACCCTCCTGGTGGACCTCCACACCCGGATCGACATTGATGCGGAACTCCCGGATGGCGCCCTCCTGCGCTGCCCCGGCGAAGTTCGACACCTCACCTACCTCGAGGGACAGGACTACCCCACACGCCTGGGCGTGGTCCTGCGCCCCACGGCCGACACCGACCTGGAGCCCATGCACCGCTTCATCCAGACCCGCCGCACGGATCGCTCGCACAGCACCGGACAAGACTGATCGGTTTTTCAGCTCTTTCGCAAGCTCACGATGGTGCCGCCCGCTCCCAGCAGCAGCATGATCACGGCCTGGACCATGGTCTTGTAGGAGATCTCGGCGCCACCCCAGATCGCCGAACGCAGGAACAGCAGACCCACCACCAGCAGCAGGGCGTAGATGGCCATCATCACCTTGCGGGCCTTGGCGTTGGTCTCCGGCGTGTCCTTGGCGAAGACCCGATCGTAGAAGATGAGACCGATGGCCGCGGCGATGTTGAGGGCCACGAAGATGAGCCAGAAGTTCCGCGCCACCGCTGCGGCGCCCGGCTGGCCCACCATGGGCTTGAGCATGGAACCGTAAAGCCCGCCGCCCAGGCTGGAGCCGATGAGGCTGCCGATGACGCCATACAGGAAGGCATAGCCCATGTAGACGGCCTTCTTGTCGGCCGGCGCCACCAGGCCCACGTAGCTGTAGTACTTCGGGTGAGCCGTCATCTCGCCGATGGAGAAGACCGAAATGCCGAGGATGAACACCCACGCATTGGTCGAGGCCGCCAGGCACAGGAAGCCCAGGGTGCCGATGACGATGCCTCCCACCATGGTGGGTAAGGGGCGGAAGTTCTTCACGATACGGCTGACGAACACCTGCAACAGGATGATGGTTCCGCCGTTCACCACCGTGACGTGCTCGGCATCGAACTTCAGGGGAATGCCGATGGAGGCGAAGAACGCATTCACCGGTATGACATTCACGAAATCGCGGAGGTACCACAGCACGGACCCGAAGTTTTGGAAGTAGAGGATCCAGAAACCCGAGTAGACGACGATCATGAGCATGAAGCGCGCGTCGCCGAGCACCATGGCCGCGCCATGGGCCACTTCACGAAGGCTCTTGGTGTTGGCGGGTTTCGGCGGATCCTTGAACAGGAACACCGTGGGGATGAGCATGGCGGCGCAGTAGAGGGCAGAGGCGATGAAAACGTAGCGCCAGGAGAAGCCCTTCAGCACGGTCACGACGAGGGGCGCTAGGAAGGCCCCGATGTTGATCATCCAGTAGTAGATGCCAAAGCCGAATCCCGAGTTCTCCTCGGTCGTGGTGCGCGCCAGGGTGCCCGAGATGATGGGCTTGAACAGGCCCGCGCCCGTGGCCATCAGCAGGAGCGAGGCGAACACCGCCCCGTAGGCCGTGACATTGCCCGCGATGAAATAGCCCGCCGCCAGGATGGAGAAGGCGAACATGAGCATGCGCCGGTAGCCGTAGCGATCCGCCAGGGCGCCGCCCGCAATAGGGATGACATAGGTGAAGGCGTAGATAAGGCTCTGCAGGAAGCCCACGGACTGTTCTGTGAAGCCCAGCCCCCCCTTCACCACCGTATTGGTGAGGTAGACCGCCAGCACAGAGTTGAGGCCGTAGTAGGCCGCCCGCTCGAAGAGCTCCATCACATTCGCCAGCCAGAAGACGGGCGGGAAGGAGCGGAGGATACCGGCAGGGCGCTGAGTCGACATCCATGGATTATACGTGATGAGCCGATCTTTTGCCCTAACGCAGGAGTGGGGGGGCG
>JAYVRY010000224.1:0-4236 GCA_043775845.1 Acidobacteriota bacterium | reverse complement strand
CCCTGGGCAAGGTGCTCCTGGGCTACGGCGGCGGGGTGGCCCTGCTGGGCACCGGGTTGGCCTTCGAACGCAAGGAGCCCTTCCGCAGCTTCGGCCGGGCCCTCATCGCCGGATCCTGGGGCATCCTCTACTTCGTGACCTTCGCCGCCGGCTTCGTCGACGCGTCCCGAATTTTCACCTCGAAGCTCGGCGCGGCATCGGCCCTGTTGGTGGCCGGCGGCGCCGCCGTGGCCTTCAGCCTTCGCTACCGCCACGAATGGACCACCATTTCCGCCTTCCTGCTCATCCACCTCAGCCTCGGGATCGCGGCCTGCCATCTGGTGAACACCGAAAACCTGGTGGCGACGCTGGTCGTGGCGATGGCCATCGCCGTTCTGGTGTGGCGCACGCGGTGGTACCGGTTGCTGGGCATTGGCGTACCCGCCACCTGGATCTGCCTCGCGGCCTGGGTGGTGGCCCGGGAAGCCCACAGCCCGTGGCTCCTGGCCGCCATGCTCGCCACCACCCTGGCCTTTCAGTGGTCCATCCTGGTGGGGGAAGCCGCCGAAACGGACTACAGCTGGATCGGCCTCGCTCAGATTGCCAATTTCCTGGTGCCCTTCGGTCTTTGCCTGCGTGAAACCCTGCCTCAGGGCCACGCCTGGATGTGGGCCCTCGGCTTTGGGTTGGCCGGTGTCGCCTTCGCTTTCGCCCACGGCAGGCAGCGACGCCACTCGCTCTTCCTCCTGACCGCCACCGAGGCGCTCGCCGCCCTGGCTTTCGTGACGCCGCTGCGTCTGGGCCTCCATCACGAGCTCACGCCGATCATGCGTCTGCTCGGTCTCGAGTTCCTCTTCGCGGCCGGTGTCTTCCTGAAGGAGCGCTACTTCCGGATCCTTGCCACGGCCGGCTTTGCCATCACCCTCATCGAGGCGCTGGCCGTGCGCACGGCGGTTCCCGGCCCGGGTCGCACCTGGCTCTTCACGCTCGGCGCAGGTCTGTTGCTGCTGAATGCCGGTCTCCTGCGGACCCGCTGGCGGGAGCTCTGCGAGAGGGACCTCCCGGCCCTCGCCTGGGGCTTCAGCGCCGCCGGAACCCTGAGCCTCGCCGTCATCGCCGGGCTGGACCTTCCGCTTCGCTGGGTTCCCTCCGCCTGGGCTCTCATGGCCCTGGGCTGGACCCTCGTCGCCCTCCTCTCCGGCTTCGAGGACCTTCTGCTGGAATCGCTGGCGCTCGCGGCGTTCTCCTGCGGCGCCGCCCTGGTGTTGAATGCTGGGCCGGGCCTCGCGCAGCAGCAGGTGCTTCCCATGGGTGTGTCCTGCGTTCTACTGGTCGCGGTGTATGTGGTCAGTCGCCTTTGGCGCGAGCCCCGCCTACGCCAACATCAGCTGGAGACCATGCAGTGGCTGTTCAGCCTGGCCGCCCTCACCACGACCGTGCTCTTCGCCTTCCGAACACTGCCAGCACCCTGGCCGCCTCCCGCCCTGGTGGTGGGTGGGCTGGCCCTGCTGTTCACCGGCCTCCGCCTGGAATGGCGGGAACTCGTGGTGGAAGGCATCGCCCTGGGCCCCGTGGCGCTGATGGCGGCTTTGCCCCATATCGAGTTCTCCGGCACCAGCCGGGTCCAACCCATGAAACGGGCGTGGATGCTGGGCCTGTTGGCCGTGGGCGCGCTGGGCAAGGAGGCCCTGCTGAGGGCCATGGGAGATGCCTGGCCCTGGACGTGGAAGTCGCGGGACGGCTTTGTGAAGGCCTTCGGTCTGGTTGGTGCAGCCCTGGCCGCCATCCTCGTTCTCACCGAGGCTTCTGATCCCGTCATGGGTGTGGCCTTCATGGCCCTCGGCCTGATCTGGATGCTGTGGGCGCGCTGGCGTCCCTCCGCACAGCGTGGTTATGTATCTGCGGCTTTCGTAGCGCTCGGGTTCATCACCATCGCCACGCACGGCTGGTGGGTGAAGGGATCCCTGGGGCCCTTCACCATGCGGCTGGCCGCAGTGGGCTCGGCCCTGCTGCTGGCCTTCGCCGTGCAGGAACTCTATCAGCGCACAGCGCGAAAAGAGTCGGAGCTGGCTGGGCTCTTGGCCCCGGGAATCCTGAAGGCCTTCGCGACCATGAGCCTCTTGGCCTGCAGTGTGACGTTGGGCCTGCTGGTGAAGATGGAGGCCCTGGGCCATGACAAGAACCTGCTGGTGGCGCTGGCCTGGGCCCTGGTCGGCGTGCTGTACCTGGAACGCGCCCGGGCCCTCGGCGACCGCGCCTGGCGGATTCAGGGGCATCTCTGGATGGGCGTGGCCCTGCTCCACTTCCTCACGGTGAACCTGGTCCAACTCGGCGACCTCGGTGGGCTCAGCCTGCGGATGGTCACGGGTGTGCCCTTCATGGGGCTCTTCCTCTACGTGTTCCTGTTCCCCATCGCCGACGAAGCCGAGGATGGAAAAGCCATCGACTTGCGGTGGAGCTACTTCTACGCCCTCCAGCTCACCCTGGCCTTGCTGGTGCTCTACGAGGTCCACCGGGCCTGGGTGCTGCCGCTCTGGGCCCTGCAGGCGCTGGCCTCCCTGGGTTGGGGCCTGCGCGGCATCAGGATCCACTGGCTACGCTCGGCCCTGATTCTGGCCCTGGCCTCGCTGGTTCGGGGCATCGGCACCAACCTCTACTTCCGGGACGAGCTGCTGAATGTCCGCCTCAACTGGATCACCGTACCCCTGGCCACGGCGTTGATCCTGGTGGGCTACCTGACCCTGAACCGCCACCGGGAGGAGGTGGAGACAAAGGGACCTGGCAACCTCTGGGAGGGCATGAACCGCCATCCCTGGTTCATCGTCCAGGCGGTCCTCCTGTTTGCCTTCATCTGGGTGGAAGTGTCCGGCACCGCCCTCACGGTCTGGCTCAGCGCTTACGGCCTGGGCATGGTGTCGCTGGGGTTCCTGCTGAAGGAGCGGATGGCCCGCCTCACGGGCCTGGGCATGCTGAGCGCCTGCATCCTGAAGCTGTTCCTCTATGACCTGCGGGGACTGTCCGGCCTCCCGCGGGTACTGTCGTTCATCGTGCTGGGTGGCGTGCTCATCGCCGTGTCCTACACCTACACGCGCTTCAAGGAACGGCTGGAGAAGCTGCTGTGAATCAGAAAGCGCGAATCACCTTCCTCCTCCTCGTCTGTGGCATCACGGGGTTGACGATGTGGATCCTCGGACGCCACGCCACGCCGCAACAGGCGCCCACCCTGCGTCCCCTTCTGGATCGGGCCACCGAGGCGAAATCAGCAGTCGATCGCGTGGGCCAAGAGGCCGCCAAACTTTCCACCGAAGAAGAAATCACCCTGGGGCGCGAGCTCACCCAACAGGTCCGTGCCCAGGGGCTGCCTGAAGGGCTGAACAAAGAACGAGAGGCCCAACAGATCTATCTCAACGCGCTGCTTGCTCTGCTCGTCAGCAAGGGGCAACCAAGAAGAACCGACCTGCCCTTTTCGGTGCAGCTCATCGAACAGCCTTCCATCAATGCCTTCGCCCTGCCCGGTGGTCAGATCTTCATGACCACGGGCATGTTCGACTTTGCCGAGAACGAAGCCGAGCTGGCGGCGGTCCTCGGTCACGAGATGGCCCACATCGACCTGCGTCATTGCATCGAGCACTACCAGTACGCCGCGCGGGCAGGCCGCGTCGGCGGCACCCCCGGACGAGCCGTGGCCTCGCTCGGCACCCAGCTCATGCTGCAGGGCTATCAGGATGAACAGGAGGCAGAGGCGGACCGCTGGGGCATGCAGCTGGCCACCCGGGCTGGCTACCACCCCCAGGGTGGCCAGTGCCTGTTCTCCCGCCTTCGGCGCGCATGGGGCGGCGACGCGCCTCCCCAATCCCTTCCAGGGGAGGCGGCGCATGCCATGTCGGACGCCATGGAGGACCTTTTCGCCACCCACCCAAGGCCAGCCCTGAGGATCAGCAACCTCACACGGGCCATGGCGGAAACTGGTGCCTCCCCGGGCAGCGGCCGCGACTACATCGGAAACCGGAACAAACGCACCCTGGTGTCGCTGGCATCCCTGGATGTCCCAGAAGAACACAACAGGAATTGGCTCGTGATGGATGGCCCCGTGCCCTGATGGCGGGCAGCCTTCAACATGGGTCGTTGACCGCGAAGCCACTTTGAGCGACACTAATTCTTCCACGTTGCCCGCGTGGTGAAATTGGTAGACACGCCATCTTGAGGGGGTGGTGGCCACAAGCCGTAGCAGTTCGAGTCTGCTCGCGGGCACCAAAG
>JAYVRY010000223.1:0-4240 GCA_043775845.1 Acidobacteriota bacterium | reverse complement strand
GTGGACGCGGAGGCTTCCCGGGCCAGATCGATGTCACGGACCGGGCTCAGCTCGGGATTCTTCTTGATCTTGGCGGCGTAGATCATCACGTAGGCGATGACCACGCTGGTGGCCACCACCCAGGCGCAGACCCGGTAGGCTAGGCCCGAGTAGATGGGCACCCCGGCGATGCCCTGGGCCACGCCCACGGTAAAGGGGTTGAAGAAGGCGCAGGCGAAGCCCGCCGCGGCGCCCAGGAAGGGGATGGCGATGCCCACGATGGAGTCATAGCCCAGGGCGCGCGACAGCACGATGAAGATCATGACGAGGGGGATGAGTTCCTCCGCCATGCCGAACACGGCGCCCGCCAGGGAGAACACGGTCATGAGCACCGGGATGAAGAGCACTTCCAGAAAGCGGTGCTTCCGCACATGCACCGTGAGCCGCTTGATGCCCTGCTCCACGGCGCCGGTCTCCTGGAAGATGCCGAAACTGCCGCCGATGATGAGCAGGAAGGAGATGAGCCCGGCGCCATCCAGGAAGCCCTTGATGGGTGCCATGAAGAGGGTGTGCAGGCCCAGGTAGGTCTTGGGCAGCTGGTGGTAGGTGCCATCCACGGGCACCTTCAGACGGCCGCCGTCGGGCAGCAGTTTTTCCACCCGCTGGAATTCGCCGGAGGGCACCAGCCAGGACAGCAGCAGCACCAGGATGATGAGGGCCGCCACGATGACCAGGGTGTGGGGCATTTTCAGGCCCGTGGAGGCCGTGGAGGGCGGAGCGGGGACTTGGGGTTTGCGGTAGGCGCGTTCGCGGGCATTCACTGGAACATTCCCTTCGCCAGCAGCTTGCCATGTTTCATGAGGAGGCGGCCCTTGGCCATGACGGTGCGGACCTGTAAATCCTTGGGATCCAGCAGCACAAGATCGGCATCCAGGCCCGGGGCCAGCCGGCCCTTGGTCTTCAGTTTCAGGATGCGGGCGGGGTTCGAGGTGATGACGCGCAGGGCCGTTTCAAAGGGCACGCCCTCTTCCTGCACGGCCTGGCGAACCGCCAGATAGAGCGATTGCACGCGGCCCACGGAGATGTCTTGGAGGCGGCCGTGACGATCCCAATCCGGCAGGCTGCCCTGGCCATCGCTGGTGAAGGTGATCTGGCCTGGATCCACACCCGCTGCCAGCATGCGGCGCAGGGCCTTGGCGCAGGGGATTTCGCCGCCCTCGAGGTAGGAGGCGAGGGTGGATGTGGTGAAGTCCACGAAGCCGCCACTCTTGGCGTAGGCGATGCCCTCTTCGAACAGCTTGGGATTGCGATTGATGTGGGTGGGGAGCATCTGGTGCGCGGACAGCTCGGTTTCGGCCAGGATCCGTCGGAGGAACTCCAGGCCGCGGGGACCATCCCCCAGGTGCACGTTCACGATGCCCGCCTTGCCCGACAACATGCCGCCGCGGCGGGCCATGGCCACCACCTGGGCGAAGGCTTCGAAGGTGGGCTGGCTGGAGCGGTGATCCGACAGGGCCACTTCGCCGGCGCCGATGACCTTGTCGATGAAGAGGAGATCTTCCTCCAGGCTGGGCATGAGCGTGCGCAGGGGCAGGCCGTAGGAACCCGAGTACACGAAGGTGCTGATGCCCTCTTCCTCCAAGCCCTTGGCCTTGGCCAAGAGGCCCGCCATGTTCCGGGTGTAGCCATCGGTGCCCAGGCAGCCCACCACGGTGGTGACGCCCCCCTGAATGGCATCCCTGAGCGGCAGGTCCGGCGTGCGCGTGGCGAAGCCGCCCTCGCCACCGCCGCCCATGATGTGCACGTGGCCATCGATGAACCCGGGCACGGCCCGCAGGTTGCGGGCGTCGATCACCTCGCAGTACTTGCGGGGGATGCGGATGTCGGGTTCCATGCGAAGGATCTTGCCGCCCCCGATGAGCAGGTCACAGCGGCCGCCGGATTCGGGGCAGTAGACATCGGCATTCTTGATCAGGAACAGCATGGGGACTCCTGCCGGGCCATGGGGCCCGGAACGAATTCAAAAGAGGCGGGACACGGGTAGATCGGCGCCGGGCTGGGCCAGCTCACGGAAACCAGGGTAGCCATAGAGGCCGTAGAGCTGGCAGGGCTCCAGCACCTGGATGGCGCGGCGGGCCAGATCCTGATCGAGGGTGACGAGGAGGGTTCCGACGGGGAGATCCACCTCGGCGAGCGGCTGACGCGCCACGATCTGGCGATCCTTGTAGCGCTGGTAGAGCTCGTCGTAGGGCTCTTCCAGGCGCAATAGCTTGACCCGTTCGACCTTCACACGGCGGGGTACCGTGAGCGTCTCCCAGGTCAGACCCTGGGCTTGCAACACAGGGATGAAGCGCGCCGCTGCTGCGGCCTCGATGGCATAGGCCTGGGGCGTGGGCACGCTGCCCTTCACCACCAGATCGGTCATGGCCATGGCGGTGGGAATTTCCAGAACTTTGCCGGTGGCAACCTCGCGGACCTTCACGGCGCTCACCTTGCCGCCCAGGTTGGCCCAGAACGTGTTGGTGGCGATGAATGAGGGCAGGGGTTCACGCCGGGCCCGCTCCGCCAGTTGGCGGATGTGCTGACGCCAGGCGGGTGTACCCAGGAGGTGCCGGTAGAGGAGGCGGTAGCCATCCACGCGCTCGCCCAGATCGGCCTGGGGATCGGCGGCGCGGTGGCGCACGCCCGCTTCGATGATGAAGGAGAGGGCACCCAGGGTGCCCATGCCGTTGCGGCCATCATCCACTTCGGAGGTGGAGGGGCGGAGTTCCTCGTCAGGCGGTGGGCCCCCCACCATGTAGCGGCGATAGGCGTGGCCCGCCTGCTTCTGCAGTGGCGCTGCCGTAGACACCGCTTCCAGGGCTGCCGTCTTCAGGTAGTCGGGAATGAGGGGGTGGTTGCAGGCGTCCATGGTGATGAGGGGCCAGGCCTCCCATCCCTTCTTGGTGTAGGCTTCGCCATCGCGGCCGAATTCGTGGCTATCCACGGCCACATGTGGGCGAATGCGGCGGGCCACGCGATGCAGGGCCTGGGTTTCGGGCTGGGCCAGCAGCAGGTGGTCGCGGTTGAGATCCGCGCCCACACCATTGAAGCGCTGATGGGCCTCGGCGCCATCGGGATTGACCATGGGCATGAGGTAGAGGTCCACGCCCTCGGGCAGCAGCGCGGGCCGCTCGGCGATGTCGCGGATGAGGGTGAGTTGCGCGTCCTTGCCCGCCACCTCGTCGCCATGCTGCTGAGCGTAGTAAAAGACCTTGAAGCGGGCCTTGGCGCCGCCGCGGTTGAGATGTACCAGGAAGAGCTTGCGGCCCTGCGTGCTGCGGCCTTCCTCGGTGACGGTGATGAGCCCAGGTCGGGCCACAGCCTCAAGAAAGGTAGACATCTCCGCATAGGACACTGTCTGACGCATGGCGCGGTGATCCGCAGGAAAGGGGGCCGTGACTCCGCCCATGAGGCCGATGGCCGCAGACAGGAAAAGGGCAGGGGCACGAAAGGTCTTATCGCCGCAAAGAGAAAATGATCTCTGCCACAAAGAACACAAAGAACACAAAGGGCACAAAAGCAGAGAAGCGATAGGGCTCTTCATGGCTGACTGACTTTGCGGCTGGCCAGGTCGATGGATTGGCCTGGACGCAGCACATGGATGCGGAGGTTCTGAAAGGAATTCTCTTTGAGGCTCATGCCGGCAGGATCGAAGACCATGACCGAGCGCTCTCCCAGCACCGTGGCGCGGCCCTCCTTCACCACCAGGGCCGTGGCCTCATCGATGCCCAGGCCCAGGTGATCGGGGTGGTCCATGATGACGCTGAAGAGCCTGTTCTCCCGGCCCCGGCGGAGGAAGTGCTGATCCACGACCACGCCGGTGGGCAGGAAGCCCATGCCTTCTCGGGTTTTGTAGGCTCCGGGGCCGAACTCCGAAAGGGCCTCTTTGCCGTTCCGGTCATCGCCCGTGAGCATGACCTTCGACATGATGGCGGCCCCAGCACTGGTGCCGCCGATGGCAGCCCCGGCGGCATACCGCGCCAGCACAACCTGCTGCAGCGGCGTTCCCACGATCTTGTCACCCACCCGGTTCTGGTCGCCCCCCGAAAACCAGAACCCGGTGCAGCGCGCTGCCTGATCGAGGATGTCCTTCCTGGAAGCGTCTTCCCGCGTGCGGACATCCAGCGGAATGCAAACGAGTCCAGCCTTGTCGAGGTCCTCCTTCCATTCCTTCAGCGCGCCATCCGGATCGCTGGTGGAGGTGGGAATGATGCCCACC
>JAYVRY010000222.1:0-4263 GCA_043775845.1 Acidobacteriota bacterium | reverse complement strand
CCGCCGCGGGGTCGTGAGAATGACTCGGCCCTTCAGGACCAAAGTGAGTGTAGCGACTTGGAAAAACGAGGATCAGCCTATTTCTTCAAGGGGAAATCAGCCATACTGCTCCTTTGTTTCCGGCGTACAGGATGGACTTTAAGAAGGCTTCAGGCTTGAGGCCTCAGGCTTCAGGGGGGCCTCAGTGTATTGATCGGCCGTTCACGGCCAAGCGGCCCAAAGGCAGAAGACTGATGCGGCTGAAGGCCGCCTCCAGACAACCTGAGGCCTGAAGCCTGAAGCCTGAAACCCGATTTACGCCACACTGATGACCATGTGGAGCGGCGACGACATCTACTTCATGAAGCTCGCCCTTGAAGAGGCCGAGAAGGCGGACTACATGGACGAGGTGCCCGTGGGCGCCATCGTGGTGTCGGAAGGCGCCTTGCTGGGCCGGGGCCACAATCACCCGGTGAAGCTGAACGACCCCACCGCCCACGCCGAGATCCTGGCGCTGCGCAGCGCCGGCGCCTGGACGAAGAACTACCGGCTCACCGGAGCCACGCTCTATGTGACGCTGGAGCCCTGCCTCATGTGCTTCGGCGCCCTCATCCACGCCCGCGTGGGCCGCGTGGTCTTCGGTGCCTCCGATCCCAAGGTGGGCGTCAGCCGTTGGCTGGACACGCTGGATGGGGCGGCCCTCAACCACCGTTTCGAGTTCCAGGGCGGGCTGCTGGAACCGGAGTGCCGCGCCCAGATCCAAGCTTTCTTCAAGCGGCGCCGAGGAGAGAAGTAGCATGCTCCCTCCCCTGATGACGCCCAGCCCGGCGCTGCCCTCGCCGCTCGCCTTCGCCACGCAATCCTTTCTGGCCGGCATGCTCGTCACCTCATCGTTCCTGGCCTTCCTGGCCTACCGTCCCCTCCGCGACCGGGTCATCAGCCTGGCCGGGCTCTTCGGCCTGGTGGTGGCCTTGGCCTGGATCGCCATCAGCGACCTCGCGCCCATCCTGCTGCCGCATTCCCTGCAGAGCCTCATCCATCCCATCTCCCTTCTGCTGGCCGCCCTCTGCCTCGTCATCTGGGAACGGGTCACCTCGGGCCTACTGGCCGCATCCCCAGGCGCCGGGCGCTCGGCCAACATCCGGCGCATCACCGCCCTCACCACCTTCTTCATCAGCCTGGCGACGCTGTTTCCCGGGGGAAGCCTTCTTCACCTGGCGGCGGTGCTCCTGGGTCTGTTGGGCTCCACCCTGGCCCTTTTGACCCTTACCGCCGGACTGCGGGCGCATCGCGAGGGGCACCAAACCGCGGCCCCCCTCATCGCGGCCACACTGGCCATTCTCGCCTGCTGCGCGACGCTCTGGTGCTCGACGGCCGGGTGGCTGAGCCCATCCTTCAGCCTGGCCATGCTTCAGCTCTCGCTCCTGATCCTGGCCATGGCCTTGGGCTGGGCCCTCCTCAATCGCATGACCGAACTGCGCCGGAACACCGAACGGGCCCAGGCCGCCCAACTGGCCACCGTGGCCCACCAGGCCCAGGATCTGGAAGCCCTGGTGGAGCAGCGGAACGCCGAGTTGTCCCAGCGCCTGCGGGATCTCAATGACGCGCGGCGCACCGCGGAAACCGCCAACCTGGGCCTGCAGCGCGCCCTGGATCAGCTGGAGCAGGCCGCCTCCACGGACCGCCTGACCGGTGCCTGGAACCGGCGCCGTTTCGACGAGGCCGTGCTGCCCGAAATCGCCCTGGCCCACCGGCGGCGGGAGCCCCTCTCCCTCCTCCTCTTCGACCTGGATCACTTCAAGCGGGTGAACGATACCTACGGCCACGGCGCTGGCGATGCGGTGCTGGCGGGAACCGCCCAGACCGTGCGCGTGCATCTGCGGGCCTCGGATGCACTCGTTCGCTGGGGCGGCGAGGAGTTCCTCGTGATGGCCCCGGCCACTCGGCTCGACGGCGCCATGGGGCTGGCGGAGAAGCTGAGGAGCGCCATGGCGGCCATCGATTTCCCCGGCATCGGTCAGGTGACCATGAGCCTCGGCGTCTCCGAATACGCCCTGGGGGAAACCCTCGATGAATGGATCGAGCGCACCGACCAGGCGCTCTACCGCGCCAAGTCCGAAGGCCGGAACCGCACGGCCGCCGCCCCTGCTCCCGATCGCCACGACCACGAGGTCCCTCCGCACAACCCCATGCTCGAACTCATCTGGGAAGACGCCTACGCCAGCGGCCATTTGCTCATCGACGCCCAGCACCAGCGGCTGTTTCGCCTGGTGAGCACCCTCATGGCCACCCTCACCGAGAATCGCCCCTTGGTCGAGGTCGCCCTCCGCCTTGAAACCCTGCTCGCCCACACCGCCCAGCATTTCCATGACGAGGAAGCACTCCTTCGCCAGTCCAGCTACCCCGATCTGCCCGAGCACGCGGCCATCCACGCCACGCTGCTCAGCAAGGCCTGGAAGCTCCAGGCCGATGTCCAGAATGGCCATCTGGATGTCTCCAAGCTGGTCAGCTTCCTGGCCCTCGACCTGGTCAAGGGACACATCCTCACGGAAGACCGGGACTACTTCTCCCACCTGAAGGTCAGCCAGGAAGCCGATGCTTTGCCGCAGGCGGGAGCCTAATCCGCTCACAGCTGTGCGCCACCAGGCCCATGAATCTCAAGGCTTCCCGCCTTCGGCCGATGCAGCGGACTGCGGAGCCCGCCTTTGACCACCTTGGATCTTCTCTCGACCCCTTGGCTTTCCCTGGGCCTCGCCCTGGCCGCCAGCCTGGGCTGGTGGCGCGCCGCCAGTCGCGGCCGTGCCCTCAGCTGGGCCGCTGAGTCACTCTCCCAGGAAGTCGAGCAATTGCGCGGCAGCCTGGAACACCTGGAGGCCATCGCCAGCGTGGATCGTCTCACGGGGGCCTGGAACCGCCGCCGCTTCGAGGAGGCCGCGGCCGGGGAAATGGGCCTGGCTCGGCGACGGAAGTCGCCCCTTTCCCTGCTCCTGCTGGACCTGGACCACTTCAAGCGCATCAACGATACCTGCGGCCATCCTGCCGGGGACGCTGTACTGGTGGGAGCCACCTTAGCCTTCCGCTCGGCCCTGCGGGCTTCGGATGCCTTGTTCCGCTGGGGGGGCGAGGAATTCGCCATCCTCACTCCAGCGACCACGCTGGATGGGGCGATCCGCGTGGCAGAACGGGTGCGGATCACCCTGGAGGCCACGCCCTTCCCCGGCGCCGAGCCCATGACCATCAGCATTGGCGTGGCCGAATACCTGGCGGAGGAATCCTTCGAGGGCTGGGTCATGCGGGCCGACGAGGCCCTCTACCGGGCCAAGACCGAGGGCCGGAACCGGGTGCTGGCCGATCAAGCCCGCAGCCCCAAGGGCACCTTCCAGAGCGCGGGTCTACTGGAGTTGATCTGGGAGGACTCTTACGGCAGCGGGCACCGCCTCATCGATGAACAGCACATCCTTCTGTTCGACCTGTCCAACGCCCTCCTGTCCGCCGTTCTGGGAGGCCAGTCACCCACCGTCACCGAAGCGCGCATGGATAGCCTCCTTCAGCACACGGAAAAACACTTCCGCGACGAGGAGGCCCTACTGAGGAAGGCGGGCTACCCGGACCTCGATCAACATCGGGCGGAACACGCCCGGCTGCTGGTTGGCGCCCGCCAGTTCCAGTCAGACATGAAGGCCGACAAGGTGGATTTCGGCCGCCTGGTGGCCTACCTGGCCACGGACCTGGTGAAGGGGCACCTCCTCACCGAAGACTGCGGCTACTTCACCCACCTCAATGCCAGCCTGGGCACCGAATCGAAAGCCTGAGGTCCGACTGAATATCAACCACAAGTTGGCCACAAAGAACACAAGGCCCACAAAGGGGAATTGAAGTGTGGTTTCTGGTACTTCTTTGTGCCCGATGTGTTCTCTGTGGCAACTTTCCTTTCAGTTCCGCTGCGCAGGTTCCAACCGCTTTCCCAGGGTCTCGCATGTTGGTCTTTCGGATGTTCCGGGCTTCCCTATCGTGTGGTGTTCTCATGGGCATGAGGTCTGTCGTCCATCAGGGTTTTGACTCGCGCTCCGCCAGCATCCGCACCGCGAACGTGGCCAGCCAGTGCTCACCCTCATAGCTGCCCGAGGCCAGGTGCGGCAGGGAGGCGCGGGCATGGCGATCAGCCAGGCGCTTCAATCCCGCCGAGCGTGGATCCGCATCGCCCAGCACCTTGGCGATGCTGTGCAGGGCTCGCGCCCGGCTGAGGTTGAGGCCATCCAGGTGGACGATCTTGGGATCGGTGCG
>JAYVRY010000221.1:0-15436 GCA_043775845.1 Acidobacteriota bacterium | reverse complement strand
GCTCTTCTTCAGCAGGCGATTCTCGTGGCGGAGATCCCAGGCCGTGATGACCCAGCCCTGGTCGAACTCACGCGCATAGGTGATGAAGCGGCCGCCCGTGGGGCCCTCCGCGTAGCGCCAGAGGCCGTTCTCCAGGTCGATGAAGGGGCTGGGCGGGAGGAGGCGCGAGAAGCCCTCGCTCTCCAGCAGCACCCGTCCGCCGTGATCGATGATCCGCACGAAGAGGTGCTCGGTGCCCTCCAGCACGAAACGCCCCAGGGGCGCCTTCTTGAAGGGTTCAGGCACCGGAGGAACTGCGGGGGCGTCTGGATCGGGTGGCTCGGGGGGGTCGGGTTCACACTCCAGCCCGTTGAGCAGGCCCACGAGGCGGTCGCCGGTCTCCTGTAATTCGCTGTTCCCCTCCCGCGGAAAGAGGCTGGCCAGGGAGCGATTGAGGAAGTAGGTGGAGAGGCCAATGACCAGCACCACGGCCGCCAGCACGCCGACAACGATTTGGGTGCTGATGGTGGGCCGGGGGAAGTACTGCCTGAGGTCAGCCACGGGGCGCTTCCATGCGATAGCCCACGGAGCGGTGGGTGTGGATGAGCTTCACGGCAAAGGGATCGTCGACCTTCTTGCGCAGGCGCCGCAGGGCGGCATCCACCAGGTTGGGATCGCCGTCGTAGGCCAGGTCCCACAGGGTTTCGGCGATGCGCATGCGGGTCACGGTGTGGCCGACGTTGCGGGCCAGGAGTTCCAGGAGGGCGTATTCCTGACCTGTGAGGTCGAGCCGCTGACCGGCCCGGTAGACCTTGCGCTGCGTCGGATCCACCGTGAGGTCGGCGATGATCCAGGTGCGCTCAGGGGCGTGGATACCGCGCTGCAGCAGGTTGCGAATGCGCATCACCAGTTCGGAGAAGGCGAAGGGCTTCACGATGTAGTCGCCGCCCCCCAGGCCCAGGCCGCGGAGGCGATCGGGCAGGGCATCCCGGGCCGTGAGGAAGATCACAGGGGTTTCCCGGCCCTGGGCCCGCAGTTCGGACAGGAAGGTGAAGCCGTCCAGGCCGGGCAGCATGACGTCGAGCAGGAGGAGATCGTAGGTTTTTTCGAGGCCCAGGTGCAGGCCCTTTTCCCCGTCGAAGGCCACGTCCACGCGGAAACCTTCCTGTTCCAGCCCCCGTTGGAGGGCCAGGGCCGCGCGTTGGTCATCTTCGACGAGGAGGATCATGGGCTATCCAAAGGCTACTTGATCTTGTCATTCAGGGGCTGGGCCACGCCACTCTTCACTGATTCCACCATCAGGAGCTGCAGCTGCTGCTCGGCGGCCTGCATGAGCTTCTCCTGTTTGGCGGACACGGCTTCGAGCTGCTTGCTCATGGTTTCAAGCTCCTTGTCCAGGCCCTGGAGTTCCTTGTCCAGGGCCTGCATGCCCTGGTCCAGCTTCTGCATGTCTGTGCCCAGTCGTGTGCGGGCGCTGGCGGAGTTCAGGTTCTCGTCGTCCAGGTTCTCCTCCTGATCCTGGAGGCGATCCCGCTGTTCATCCAGGGCATCCCGGCGCGCATCGACCGCATCCCGCTGCTTGTCCAGCCTGGTTTCCTGTTCCTCCATGGCCTTCTCCTGGGCTTCTAGTTCAGGGTCATCCTTGAACAGGTCGCGGGCCTTCGCCAGGGTTGCCAGATCCTGGATGATGTAGGCCTTCTTCTCGTGGCGGAACCAGAGGAAGGCGTTGCCGAAGCGGGCCTTCAGGGCCGGCAGCGACTGGCTGTGGCTGCCTTCGGTGCAGACGAAGCTGTGGTTGCCGCCATCGCTCTGCACGAGGATGTACGAGCCGATGGCCTTCACCCGCAGGCTGTGCTCTTCCAGGGCTGCCGGGGCCCTGGGCGCCCTTGGTGCCATGGGCATCTGGGACGCCTGGGGCTTGGCCTCGCAGGCGGAGAGGAGCAGCGTGGTGCTGGCGAGAATGATGCTGAGAGCGTTCACGGCCATGGTGGGCCTCCTTGGGTGGTGGGTTAGCGAAACAGCCAGCTGAGCTTCACTTGCAGCACGTCGTCGCTGGGCAGGTGACGAAGCTGAGAGAGGTCGGGCAGGGGGCGGATGCTCCCGCGGTTCCCCGTGAGGTCGCTGGTGGAGGCGCCGTGGGTGTAGACCGCATAGAGGGCGGAACCGGGTCTGAATTCCCAGCGGGTGATGAGGTTCACGTTCCAGAGGCGGTCACTGAACGCCGTCTGCAAGCTGGTGGCGCCGCTGGCCAGCTGGTGGTCGCTCAGGTAGGACTGCAGATCGCGGAAGGCCCAGCTGGCATCCATCCACTGGCTGAACAGCTGCACCGTGAGGCGAGGGCTGAAGGCGTAGGACACCCGCAGCACCTGGCCCAGCTGGTTGAGGCGGCGCATGCCCACGATGGGCGTGGTGCCTTGGGTTTCCAGGTAGTGGCGCTGACCCTCCTGGTGATCAAGTGTGGTCTCCAGCTGGAATTCCAGGTTGGGTAAGGGGCGGATGGATTGGGTGAGCCCGGCCTGCTGAGTTGGCCCGCCTTCACGCCAGTGATGCATGACGTTGAGGGAGAAGGACCAGGGCCAGTGATTGGGCGATTCGAGGTTGGCGAACAGGCGGGGATAGGCGTCCACGTGCAGATACTTTTTCACGGAGTCATTGAAGGTGCGGAGTTCCCGGTCGTCGTCGATGGCGAGACTCTTCTCGAAGCCCCCCGTCAAGGCCCAGCTGCTCTTGAACTCCGCCCGCAAGAAGTTGCCCACGAAGTGCTCGAACACCGTGCCGACCTGATCGCGGGATTTCCAGTAGCCCAGGGTCCAGCGGCGGTTGCGGAAGGGACCCCAGGGTTCGTCCCAGCGGCGGTTGAGGTTCATGCCCGCGTTCTGGATGTCGGCCCGGGGATTGTAGCCGAGGTCGTTGGGGTTGAAGCCCTTGGTGGTGTTCTCCGCCCAGCCGTTCATGGACCAGCCGTTCTGCCACTTCTTGTCGCCACGCAGTTGGAGGGAACTGCCGGTTTGCTCATCCGTGGCCAACCCCGCCTTGGAATAGGCCATGGACAAGGCCAGGCTGCCGCTGCGATCGGCGGGCTTGAAGACTGCATCGACGCCGCCCACTCGCGCTTCGCGACCCAGGGTGCCCGCCTGATGGAGGTAGGAACCGAAGCCGCCCACGAAGCTGCCGCGATCATCGATATCCTGGGTGGCCCGCAGCACCATGGCATTGGTCATGGGCTCGATCTCGCGTTTCGAGGCGAGCCCGTTGACATCACGCACCGTGGCCTTGGCCACTTCCATGTGGGCGGCGAGCACGCCCAGGTTCAGGCCACTGGCAAACTTGGAGGTGTACTTGGCGGCCCCGAGGATCTCTGAGGAGAGCGGCTGATCCACGAGGGATTCACCGGGTTGCAGCGTGGCGGCATCGAGTCCCTTGCCCAGCCGACGGCTGTAGAAGAGGCTCGGCCCGGAGAACTGGAAGATCTCCATGCCCTCCAGAAAGAAGGGGCGTTTCTCGGGCAGAAAGGTCTCCAGGGTGCTGAGGTTCAGCACTGCCTGATCCACCTCCACCTGGCCGAAGTCCGGGCGCAGGGTGAGGTCCAGCTGCGAATAGGAGTTGATGCCGAAGTGGGTATCCAGGCCCCCCTGCACCTTCCACTTCCGGTCGTCGAAGGCCTGGGCCGTTTCGAATTTGCGTTGGGCACTGAGGTAGGGCACCCACTCCCGGCGGGGCTGGGGCTTCACGCCCTCGATGCCCGTGAGTTCGGGGAAGTAACTGACGTAGGCGCTCACGCCCCGAGGTACCACCTGCCACTGGGAGATCTCCTGCCGGGGCGTGTAATCCGCGCGCAGGAAGTTGATGCCCCAGGTCTGCGCACCCGGTGTGCTTTTGAGGCGCAGTACCGAAAGGGGGATCTTCAGTTCCGCGGTCCAGCCTCCGTCATCGATGGAGACGGCACTTTCCCACACGCTGTCCCAGCTGGAATCCTCATTGGTGTCGGCGAAGGCGATGCGGTCCTGCTGCACGCCTGCGGCGTTGACCATGAAGGTGAACGCGGTGCGGCGATCATGCAGGCTATCGATGGAGACGCCGAACCAGTCGCTGGCACTATCCTGGTCGCGGCGGTGCACCTGTTGGACGACGCCTTTCCGCCCCAGGGTGTGATACAGACGGGCGCCGATGTACACGAAATGATCGTCGTAAAGCACCTTCACCTCAGTGCGATTGACTGGAACCTTGCCGAAGTCGGGCTGGGATACGGTGAAGCCCGTGGCCACCGGGGCCTGGGCCCAGATGGTTTCATCCAGGTGTCCATCCACCACCAGAGGCATGTTGGTGCGCAAAGACCTGAGGCTCTTCTTTGCTGCAACTTCCGCCTCTCCTGCGAGGCCCTGGCTGAGGGCGGGGAGGAGGAGCATCAGCCGGGACAGGTGGAACAACCGCATGGCATCTCCGAGCGACCGAGGGTTCAAAGGACCGGGGAGACCCACTCCCCAGGTCCAAGCTACGGAGCCCACCTGATGCCACGCTGTGCGCCACCTGATCTTTCAATCAGGTTTGCGTGATCCTGATCGTCGACTCCCCTTTTCGCGGAGGGATGGCTGAAACAGGCCGATAAGCAGGAGTGATTGTCTGTTTGCACGCGGAGTTCTTGACCGGGGGCCATGGAGCGGCGCATCGTGGGGCACCCCAGCCTGAATGCACCCACCCGAGGACCGCCATGAACCTCTCCGATTCCATCAGTGAGCACTTCATTTGGCTCGACTACCTGCATTCGGATGCTGCGGCCAAGCTGGGCGTGGATCTCGCCAATCCGCCTCAGGAAATCATCGAGAACATCCGCAAGGTGAACACCAAGGAGGAAGAAGCCCGGACCATTCTCGGCGTGGGCATCCGCAACACCTGCGGCTGGCGACCCCTGGAAGTGAACCGGGCCGTGGGCTCCAACGACGGCTCCGCCCATGTCCTGGCTCTGGGCGTCGACATGATTCCCCTGGGCCTTTCCATCCAGGAAGCCTTCGATAAGCTGGCCGAGCACCCCACCTTCATGGCCGGGGTGGATCAGCTCATCATCGAGCGGGGCTGCGTCCATATGGGCTTGGCCATTCCCAAATACAAGTCCATTCCCCGTTGCGAACTGCGGGGCGAGGGTACCGGCCCCGATGGCAAGCGCACCTACCCGCTGATCCGGGTGTGGCAGGCCAAGCGTTAGTTCGAGCGATCGACACTAGCGATTAGCGCACCACGATCCAGACAGATCGCCCCCCCTGGGTGGCTTTGAGAAGCTGGGCCAGGGCCTCCTGGAAGCCAAGCTCCTGGGTCTGGTCGCGCTTCAGATCGAGCAGGGTGATGGGTTGCTTTCCTGGGGAGGGCAGGGCCACGGTCGTGGCCCCTGTCTCCGAACCCTCAGTGACGAGTTCCGGCAGCGTGAAGCCATCCCCGGTGTCGAGGGCGGCGGGGGTGAGGCGAAACACCTGGGCGAGCGCCGCGAGGGCAGCTCCCGATGGCCGGGCCTTGTCCCGCTCCCAGTTGGAGATGATTGCCTGGTCGGTGTTCAGGGCCTCGCTGAGGTCGCTCTGGGTCCAGCCGAAGTGCCACCGCAGCTTCTTGATCCGTTCCCCCAAGGTCCGAGGATCGAACTGGGCGGCGCTGTTGGAGTCGTAGGGACCACGGGTTACCATAGGCCGAAGATACCAACGCTGTGGCTGGAATCACACTGGCATCCTTGCCTCCGAGGTCTTTCCAAGCCATGGCCCCGCCCCCCACCCCGATGCTTCCGATGGCCGATCCCGCAGGGCGGCGCGTTGGCAAGTACCTGGTGGGGGAGCCCCTGGGCGAAGGCGGTATGGGGAAGGTTTACAAGGCTCTGGACACCACGCTGGGGCGGACTGTGGCGCTGAAGCTGGTGACAACCGGGGGGAGCGATGCCTTTGTGCGCCTGCTCCTGGAAGCGCAGGCGCTGGCCCGCCTGGAGCACCCCCACATTTGCCACATCCATGAGGTGGGAGAATGGGAAGGACGGCCATTCATCGCCATGCAGTACGTGGAGGGTTCGACCCTCCGGGAGGCTGCCAAGGACCTGAGCTGGCGTGAGGCCGTGTGCCTGATGCGGGCGGTGGCGCTGGCCATTCACGCCGCCCACCGACTGGGACTCGTCCACCGCGACCTCAAACCCGCCAACATCATGGTGACCCGGGATGAATGGGGCGCCTTGCAGCCGGTCGTTCTGGATTTCGGACTCGTGCGGGACCTCGCCGCCCCTGGCCTGACCCTCACGGGGATGCCCATGGGAACACCGGCCTTCATGTCACCGGAACAGGCGGAGGGCGAATCCGCCCGGGTGGACCGGCGTTCGGATGTCTTCAGTCTGGGGGCGACGCTGTACGCGATCCTCCTCGGGCGTCCACCCTTCGAGGGCTCCAGACCCATGGACACCCTGCGCAGGGTGGTGGAGAGCGAGCCCGATGCGCCGCGAAGCCTGGATTCCAATCTGCCCCTCGATCTGGAAACCGTCATCCTGACCTGCCTCGCCAAGGAACCCGCTCGCCGCTATGACACCGCGCTCGCCTTGGCGGAAGACCTTCGGCGCGTGCTGGAGGACGAACCGATTTCCGCCAGACGGGCGTCCCATCTTCAGCGCTGGGGACGACAGGCTCGTCGTCACCCGGCGGTGGCAGCCAGCCTTGCGGTCGTGGTTGGGCTGCTGGGGGTGCTTGGCCTGCTTCTGGTACGTCAGCGCATCGTTCTGGAACGATCCACCCAGGTGGCCACCCAGGTGGGAGCCGTGGCCCGGGAGGTCGAGCACCGCATGCGGATGGCCTACCTGCTGCCTCCTCATTCCCTGATCGCGGAAAAGGCCGTCGTGCGGACTCGCATGGCCGAAGTGCGCACACTCATGGCAGGTCTTCCCGAGGCCTCCACCGGGGCGGCCCACCATGCCCTCGGGCGCGGACACATGGCCCTGGGTGAGTGGGGCCCCGCTCGCGTGGCGCTTGAGCGGGCCTGGGCTTTAGGCTACCGGGTGCCGGAGGCGGCCCTTTCCCTGGGCATCGTCAAGGCCGAGCTCTATCAGCGCCGACTGCGCACGGTGTCGCAACTGAAGGACCCTGGGCAGAAAACCACGGCTCTGCGCGCACTGGAGAAGGAACTGCGGAACCCCGCCCTCTCCCATCTCCGGGCGGGCAAGTCCGCCAGCCCGTCACCGGCCACGGTGGAGGCGCAGGTTCTGGCCCTTCAGGGCGATACGGACGGAGCCTTGCGACAGGTGGAGGTGGCCCTCCATCAGACGCCGGCGGCCTACGAGGCCAGTCTGCTGGCGGGGGTGCTCCATCAGCAGCGCTACCTGGACGCCATTGCGGTCCGGAACTGGCCCGCCGCGGAGGTGGAGGAGGGCCGCGTGCGGGCGGCCTACGAGGCTGCTGGCGAAGTGGGGCGCAGCGATCCCCGAGCCCGGGAAGGCGTCGCCTGTTTGCTGATTTTCGTCCACAACGACCGAGGCGTGTACCGCGACCAGGACGTGGATCATTTGCTGGAAGAGGTGGACTCCCTCACAGGGCCCCTCCTGGCCCTGGATCCCGAGAGCGCTCGGGGACACTGCTGCCAGTCCTATGTGCTCTGGCGCCGAGGAAGGGGCGCCGCCGACAACGAAAAAGCCATCGCGGAGGCCCGCCTGGCCACTCGCTTCGACCCCGAAGACGACTACGGGTGGGTGCTGCTGGCGGCCACCCTGTCCCGGGCGGTGGACTACGCCTGGGAGACTGGCCTGGATCCCGAACCGGCCATCGAGGAGAGCACGGCCGCCTGTGAGACGCTGCTGCGGCTTGTCCCGAAGGGCAGCCACCATGGCCTCATCGCCACGGAGAAGCTGGCCAAGGCGCGGTTGCGGCGCTATCAGCACCGCGCCGAATCCGGCACCCTTCAGCCCGGAGACGAAACCGCCACTCGGGCCGCGCTGGAGGAGGCGCTCTTCGCTGATCCCCAGTACCAGTATTTCGAGCAGATGCTGGGGTGGTTCCATCTCCACACCGCCTGGCACGCGATTCTGGAGGGTCGGGATCCCGAGCCGAGTTGGGAGGCGCTCCTCGCCTTGAGCCGCCGAACCCATGCCGCTGCGACCTTCGCGGGGCGCCGTTTGGACCTCCGGATGTGGGCCCTGCTGGCGCGCACGGACCACCTTCTGCGCACGGGGCGTGCCGAGGTGGCGCCCTGGCGTGACCTCGAGGCGGGTCTGGTGGCGGGTCAAGCACTATGGCCTTCCGCCAAGCACGACCTCTATGCTGCGAAGGTGGCCCTGCTCCAGGCCCGAAGAACGGGAGAGGCCGCACGGGAAGGCTGGTTGCGCCGCGCCGAAGCACACGCCCGGGCCCTGGCGGCCCGCAGGGACGGCAAGGGTGTCGCTGCTTGGCGGCTTCAGGTGGCCCCCCTGGCAGTGGAGATTGCCCTGGTACGCATGGACAAGCGTGCCCTGAAGTCAGACCTGACCCCTCGCCTTCGCAGAGCACTGCAGGTCGCGCCCACGCCGGATCTTGAATTCGAACGACCCGGCACCCAGGCCCTGGTGCGGGCATCTCTGGAGGCGCGCCTGAATCCCGAACCGGTGAAGGAGCAGGTCCTCCAGCGCCTGACGCAACGCAATCGATTGCTGGGGCCGCTGTTGCCTTCGGCGGTATGGTGAGCTGAAAACATTTTTTGAAATATGCTATTGCTATTTTTTGGAGATCAACCACGCTGGTGATACTTCCCAGGAGTCACCATGCGCACTGCTTTTGTCGCTCTATCCTTGTTGGCCTTGCCTGGCATCGCAGCGGACCCCACGACCTCCAAACTCAGCATCGGCTTCACCGATAGCTCCGCAGCAGCCTTGGCGGGTACCAAACGGGCGGCCATCACCAGTGTCCTGGTATCCTTCCAGGCCTCGGTCGGTGGGGATAAGACCAACACCAGTGGGTTGTTTGCGGCAAAGACCGATGCCTCCACCACCCTCCTCATGCCGGAGATGGATCCCAAGCTGTTGGCAGCCATCACGGACGACATCTATACCCAATTGCAGGCGGATCTGGTGGAGAACGGATTCGAAGTGCTGCCTGAAGCCACGGTGTTGACCAGCCCCACCTATCTAAAAATCCAAAAACTCGCAGGCATCACGAACTTTTCAAAATACGGCAACCTGAATGGCGATGTCCTGCTGGTGGGGCCCAGCAGCCTGAGACCCTACCTGCCTTACAACCCTGAGATTGGCAAGTTTTCGATTCCCGCCAAGCGACTGATCAAGGGCTGGGTCACCATGACGGGATCGAGCTCGACAGAGGGTGGCCCCACGTTCACCAGTACCGGCGGGTGTTATGAATTGCCTGGTCTGGAAGTCGCCCTGGCCAAGGAACTGAATGCCCACCTGGTCAAGGCCACCTATGTCGTGACCCTCGGCTCCACCAAGTCCGCAGTGGATCGTTTCTCCAGCACCCACCACAACACCTACACCGGGAAAGCCTTTGTCCAGGTCGGCCTGCGGGGCGAACAGTCCCGCATTGCCTTCCGGTCGCCCAATGCAAGCACCAAGGGTGAGTCGGTTTCCAGGGGCATCGCGGCCAACTTTGGTGAAAAATCACCCGCCGCCAAGGATGGTGATGTGGTGGTGACGTTGCTTCAGCCCCTGGCCGGGGGCACGGATTTCTTCTCGCTCGCCGAACCCTCGACCAAGGGGAAAGGTTTCTGGGGACTTGGTGGTGGCGCCGATGCCCAATTCATCTTCACCGCTTCCATCGCGGACCCCGCCGCCTACCGGACCGAAGTGGTGGGCATGGTGAAGGCGGCCCAGCAGGGCATGCTCAACCTCGTCAAGCGCTGAGGCGATTTCAGCAAGTACCCAGCGGAAATGCCCCCCATCGGGACGCTCCCTCGCTTCGAAAGTGAAGGCGGGCCAGGGCCTGCAATACCTCCAGGCGCACAGGTCGACTCACAGGTTCTGGTACACCTCCGGGCGCCGATCCGTCAGGGCCGGGAAGCGCTCGCGCCAGGCGCGCAACTGCGAGAGGTTGATGTCTCCAACCACCAGGCCCTCGGCGTCATCGCCCACCGCGATCACGTCGCCAAAACAGTCATGGATCGCCGAGCGGCCCGGGTAGTCCAGCTGAGGGTCACGGCCCACGCGGTTGACCCCGCAGATGGCCATTTGGTTCTCGATGGCCCGGGCGGCCAGCAAGGTAGACCAGGCCGAGATGCGGCGTGCGGGCCAGTTGGCGGGGATGAAGACCACCTCGGCGCCCTTGGCGGCGAGTGCGCGGAAGGGCTCGGGAAAGCGCAGGTCGTAGCAGATCTGCAGGCCGCAGGGGATGCCATCCACTTCGAAGACGGGACACGCCGCGCCGCCCGTGTAATGCCGGTTCTCATCGCCGTAGGAAAAGGGATGGATCTTGCGGTAGGCCGCCAGCACTGAGCCATCCGGCGCCGTGACGAAGGCAGCGTTGCGGGGGTGGGGCGCGTGCGCTTCCACCAGCGATCCCACGATGTGGATGTCGAATTCGCGCGAGAGTTTCGACAGCGCCTCGGTGGTGGGACCGGGGATGCTTTCCGCGAAGGGTTCCGGGGCCATGGTGAAGCCCAGGGTGAAGAGTTCCGGGAACACGGCCACCCGGGCGCCCGCCTGGGCCGCCGCCTCCACGAAGCCCCGGGCCCGCAGGAGGTTTGCACGGGGTTCCTGCCAGACGGTGTTCTGCTGGATCAGAGCGGTGCGGATCGAATCGGTGGGCATGGTTCGATCTTAGCGGCAACACCGAGGCCAATTCCGCGATGGGTTTCCCTTCAAGCCACGGTCTGCACTGATAAAGACAGATCAATCATTAGCCCGGTAGGGTGACGGATGGCCTTGCTTGTTGGCGGTTCATCGACTTGGCTCGGTGGGCCAACTCAGGTGTGGAACCGGGCAGGGCTCAGCACGCCCGCCTCGGTTTGGCGCAGGAAGGCGGCGGCGGCGAGCGCGCCCACGGCCAGCCCGCTGGTCATGCCATGCCCACCCAGACCGGCGGACCAGAACAGCCGCGGGTTCCATGGATCCCAGCCGATGACGAAGCGGCGATCTGGCGCGAAGGTGCGCAGGCCAGTCCAGTAGCGCGTGACGGGTCGTTCCGCCAACTGAGGCGCCAGTTCGCGGAGGCTGGCGTAGAGGCCTTCCAGCACCGTGGCATCCGTATCGGGCTGACGGCCCCGGGACGGCAGGGGGACCGCCACTTCTTCGCAGGGGCACATGAGCAGGCCGCCGCTTTCGGGGCGCAGGTAGAAGGGCCGATCCACCCACCAGGCCCAGGGCTCCGCCTGGGGATGCGGGGCGCCGCTCCACACCAAGGAACGACGCAGCGGGGTGAAGGCGATCTGCGAGCCTGCCATCTGGCCCATCTGGCCCGCCCAGGCTCCGGCGGCGATGACGAGGCTCTTCGCCTGCAGCGCGCCGCCATCGGTTTCCAGGAAAAACCCCGTCGCCGTGGCCCGTAGATCAAGCACGGCGCAGCCGAAGCGCAAATCCGCGCCCCCGGTCCGGGCGCCCTCCGCACAGGTGCGCAGCAGGCCCGCGATATCGATGACACCATCGCCCGGAATGGCGAGATGTTCGGCGGCCTTGAAACCAGGCAGGGGAATCCCCTCTCCACGCCGGACCTCGACACCATGGCGCTGGGCCTCGGCCTCGAAGGCCTCCAGCGGGCCACGTTCCGCGCTGGCCAGGAGGCCGCCGCTCGCGGTGAGGAGCCCCGCTTCGGCCAGGCGGCGTCGGCCTTCCACCGCCAGGGCGGTGTGCTCGTCCCGTCCTGTGAGGGCCCGGGCCACGGCGGCGTTGTGGCCGCTGGCATAGGTGCCGGGCTGGTCCTCGCGCTCCAGGAGGACGATCCCCTTCTGGCCTGCGCGAGCGAGATGGAAGGCCAAGCTGAGCCCGGCGATGCCGCCGCCGATGATCGCAACCTCTGCCGTATCAACCATGCCCATGGAACCATCCTAGCCTTGATGCGCGCCAGAGCTGCCTTTAGGGCCTTCGGAGAGCCCAACCCCTGTGATTTTGGTCAACGATTTCGTGTCTCCACATGAGTGGAGGGCCTATCATGGATGGCATCGGAGTTTCTGTGCGGTCGATCCTGCGCGCCATGCTTGCCGTCGTGCTGCTCCTGGGCAGCGGGGCGGGGAACTGGCTGCCGGTGGCCACCCAGGCCCACGAATCCTGCTGCTGCGGCACGCCCGCCAGTGCCGAGGACACCTGCCCCTGCCCCAAGCCGGAAGGCAATCGGACGCCGCTGCGTGGCGCCTGCACGGAGCGGCAGGCCGTGGTGGCGACCCAGGCTGCCGAACGCAAGGCCGAACAGGGCCAGCGGCGCGCCGAGCCCCGCCCCGAGCCCCTGAGCTGGACCTTGGCGCAGGCCGATGAAGCCTCCTCCGCGTCTTGCACACATACCGGTAGCCGCGACCCGGATCTGGGGCGCCACCTGGCTCGATTAGGCACCTTCCGCATCTGAGCTGGGAATGGAGCGAAGCTTCGCCTGCATGTGAGCGGGCGATCGACTCTTTTCCCCTCAGGAGATGCCATGCGCACCTTGATGCGCCTTGTTCCGTCCCTGGTGCTGGCCGCACCGGGCATGGCCCAGGCCCCCCTTTCCTCACCTCCAGCCGTGGATCCAATCCTGGATGCGCTGCTCCGCGATGCCCAGGTAAAACACCCGGACATCCAGCGGGCCGAAGCGGCCGTCCGCATGGATCAGGAGCGCATCCCCCAGGCGGGCGTGCTGCCCGATCCCACGCTTTCCCTCGGCCTCCAGAACGATGGCTTCAAGCGTCTGGAGGTGGGCCGCATGGAAACGAGCTTCTACACCGTGGCCTTCACCCAGCCCTTTCCCTGGCCAGGCAAGCGCGGGCTCCGCAAGGAAGTCGCGGCCATCGGTGTCGATCTTTCGGAGGCTTCCCGCTCTCGCGTGCAGATGAGCCTGGAGGCCGATGTTCGGCGCGGCTACACGGCCTTGCTGCTGGTGCGGGCGCAGAAGCAACTCTTGGCGCAACAAGCCAACTTTCTCGAACAGGCCGAGCAGCTGGCCCGCACCCGCTACGAAGTGGGGCAGGGAAGCCAGGGTGACCTGCTGCGGGCCCAGCTGGAACGCACGCGCCTTCAGTTGGCGACGTGGTCGCTGGAGGCCGAGGAGTGCACCGCTCTCGCGGCCCTGAACCGGCTTCGCCAGCACGATCCGGCCGATCCCATTCCCACCACGGCTTTGTTGATGGAGCTGCCTGAACCTGACGCGCTGGCGCCTGAGCAGGTGGAAGTACGTAGCCCCGAACTCGCGGGAGCCCGCGCCAGTGTGCGGCAAACAGAAAAGTTGCTGGACCTGGCGAAGCTGGATCGCCGACCGGATTTCGCCCTCACCGCAGGCCTCATGCCACGGGGTGCCCTGGATCCCATGTGGCAGGTGGGGGTGAGCATCTCCCTGCCCATCTATGGCCGCCACAAACAGCAGCGGGCCGTGGCCGAGCATGAGCACCACCGGCAGGGCCAGGGCGCCGAGGTGGAATCGGTACGCACCCTGCTCCGTCAGCGTACCGAGGAACGCCTCATCCAGATTCAGACCCTTCGACGCACTCGCGACCTCTACCGCGAAGGCCTGCTGGTGCAAAGCGAGGCCAGCTTCAAGGCTCAGCTGGCGCAGTATGAGACTGGCCGGGCGCCCTTCCTGGGGGCCCTGGAAGCGCTCAACGGCTGGGTGGGAGACCAGGGCGCCTACCTGCAGGCCCTGGCCCAGCTCCAGGCCCAGCACATCGCCCTGCGCGAGGCGGCGCTGGCCCCCACCGTGCCCATCAATGGCGGGTCCCTGGCTGCCGCGAGCCTGTCCTCTGGCATCTCGGCGCCTGTTGCCGCCAAAGCCACCGCCAAGGCCCCGGGCACGCCCCAGGACAGCGGTCCTGCCATGAAATCCATGTGATCTGGAGTTGACCATGATTGACGAACCCATCGACACCACCACGACCCGCCCCTCACGCTTTCAAACCCTCGGCCTGCTGGCTCTGGGCCTGGTGGCCGGCGTGGGTGGCACGCTGCTTCTGCGCCCCAGCGCCAAGGATGATCACGCCCATGCCACTGCCAGCGCCGCAGCGCCCAAGAAACAGATGTTCCAGTGCCCCATGCATCCCCAGATCATCCAGGATCACGCAGGCACATGCCCCATCTGCGGCATGGACCTGGTGCCCATGGAAGGCCAGGGTGCGACGTCCACTGGCCTTGGTGACCATGCGGCCATCACCATCGACTCCGAGCGCCAGCAGCTCATCGGCCTGCGCACCGAGGCCGTGGCCGAAGGCGCGGTGAGTGGGGAGCTGCGCGCCCTGGGCCGCGTGGTGGTGGATGAAACCCGCGTTCGCAAGGTCAACGTGAAAGTGGAGGGCTTCGTGGAAAAGCTTTTCGTGGATTTCGTGGGGAAGCCGGTGGCCAAGGGCCAGCCCCTGTTCAGCTTCTACAGCCCGGAATTCGTGAGCGCCCAGCGGGAGTATCTGCTGGCCCTCAACACGCAAAAGGCCCTCGCAGGTGGGACGCTGCAGGGCAGCGGCGGCGACCTGCTGGAGTCGGCCCGGCGGCGCCTCAGCCTGTGGGATGTGCCGAAGGAAACCATCGAGCACCTGGAAAAGACGGGCGAGGTGCAGAAAGCCCTTACCCTGCGCAGCCCCATCGCCGGTGTGGTGACGGTGAAGAACGTGATGGAAGGGGCCCGGCTCGGCCCGGCGGACATCCCCTTCGAAATCACGGATCTCAGCCACGTCTGGGTGCAGGTGGATGTGTACGAGGCCGAACTGGGCCGGGTGAAAGTGGGCCTTCCGGCGGACATGACCACCCAGGCTTCCCCCGGGAAAACCTTCAAGGGCCGCATCGCCTTTGTGGATCCCGTCATGGATCCCAAGACACGCACGGCGAAGGCCCGCGTGGAGTTCCCCAATTCAGTGGGTGAACTGAAACCCGAGATGTTTGGCGAGGTGGTCCTGAAAGGGCAGGGCCGGAAAGGGCTCCTTGTGCCGCTGGATGCCGTGCTGGATGCGGGCACCACCAAGGTGGCCTTCGTGGCCCTGGGGGAGGGCAAGTTCGAACCCCGCGAGGTCAGCACGGGCAACACCGTGGGCGAGAAGGTGGAAATCCGCTCCGGCCTGAAGGCCGGCGAAGCGGTCGTCGTCCGCGCCAACTTCCTGGTGGATTCCGAATCGCGCCTCAAGGCCGCCCTGGCCCAGATGAGCCACAAACACTGAATCGAGGGTCTCCATGAACCATGTGCTAAAGAATTTCATAAGCGGAGGGGAGCGGAGGAGCGGAGGAGAGCTGAGAAACAAAAAAATCCCTTTTCCGCTTTCCTCTGCTCCTCTGCTTTCCTCCGCTTTAAAAATTCAGTTTCAGCATCGAGCACTCCATCGGATTGGGCCGAGCCGTTCGCTCGGATGCCATTGGGAGGCCTGATATGAGCGGTCA
>JAYVRY010000220.1:0-15454 GCA_043775845.1 Acidobacteriota bacterium | reverse complement strand
TTGATGAACCAGCTTGCGGATGGGCGTCTTCTGAAGCAGTCGCTTGATCTCTCCAACCAGCCCGGCATTGGCTTTATAGCTGCGAATCCGGTTGGCCGACTCGTTCGTCCGCGAGGTAGAGTCGGGATAGGAACCGTAGCCTCCGAACACGTAGGCGTCGATATCCTGCCAGCCCAAGCCCAGGCTCGCGAGAAGCCTTTCAATCGCCTGCTCCGGGAACCCGCGGCGGTTCTTCTCCCGCGTGGGTCGCTCTTCCTGCAAGGCGCAAAGCAGCTTCCCATCGCGTAGGATCGCGGCTGAGGCTGTGTGGCTAGAGTTGATACCGCAGATCAGCATTCCCGGACTCCCGGTTCCTGTTTTCAAGTTGAACACATTTGATTCGATAGCCTCGGGGCGCGGAAGCACCTGCTAGGAAATCGAAGTGGCCACAATCAAGATGAGAGGGATTGAGGGATCCTTTGATTCTATGGGGTGAATCGTCCGGCGGTGAAGGCTTTTCCCCTGATGATTTCACATCCCGCCTGCGCATCCTGCGCCATGGAGGTGAATGCCAGAAGGGGATGTGGGAGCCTGTCCCCTGTTGAAATCGAACCCTCGGCCACAAGAGCGGCTACCATGGTTGACCCTTCATGCCTCGATCCAGAAAAAATGGATGACATCAAATTGAGATCCATGTCTGACACCAGTGTTTCATTCCATGGGCCTTTCCCATCCACCACAATCCCATTGTCAGGGGACAAGTCGGCAATGCGCACGACATGAACCAAGCCGCCTCATTCCTGCCATGGGCACAGCATCTTGGATTCCCCTGTGCTGCGAGACCTCATGAGTGTTGAGGTGTTCGCAGCTTGGCTGCGCGGGCAGGGGTATCGAGTCATCAGGACCAAGAGCAGCTACTGGTACAACGCCGCGCCCGGTGTGTTCCAGGCCTTTCCCTATCACTGGGTGATCACTCCCGATAAATCAGAAATCAATGGTCTGATGTGGTGGCACGGTGCCGTAGCGGTCCGCTACTCGGCACCTTTTGAATCCGGGCGGGGGTTGGTGAGTTACCACATTGCATTACGCGAACCCTATTCGCTTGACCACTTGAAGTCCAAGACACGCAATGGGATCAAGACCGGACTGAGCCACTTCACGGTCGAGTCCATTTCTTTTGATCGCTTGGCCATGGAAGGCTGGGTGCTGCAACAAGACACGCTGGCCCGACAGGGCCGCCTCCGAAGCATGACCCAAAAGGCCTGGGAGCGGCTCTGCCGTTCGGCCAACGACCTGCCTGGTTTCGAGGCCTGGGCTGCCACTTCGAACGGCGAACTGGCGGCCGCACTCATCACGGCGAGGGTTGACGCCACCATCTCCGTGCCATTCGCCTTGAGTCACCGGCGCTTCCTGGGGCAACACGTGAACAACGCCCTGTTCTACAACGTCAGTCGGGAGATGCTGCAGCGCCAAGGCGTGGAAAGCATCTTCTTCACGGTGCAGTCGCTGGATGCCCCGGCCAATGTGGATGAGTTCAAGTTCCGCATGGGGTTCCAGTTCAAACTCGTGCGGCAGTGCGTGGACTTTCATCCCGTGCTTCGCCCCTTCGCCACTGACAAGATCCATGGCTGGGCCAAGACATTACTCCAGCGTGACTCGTCCAACCCGGTGGTGGCCAAAGCAGAAGGCATGCTCAGGTTTCACTTGGAGGGCCAATTGCCGATCGAAGAGCAACGTTGGCCTGAACACCTTCTGGCAGAGCGCTCGAAGATGGTACCCCAGCCCACCGTCTTCGCGACAGGCGATAACTTTCAGATCACATCGGTCTCACTCTTCGATCTGAACGATCTCGTGGATCTTCATGAAACGTGCTTTTCGGGTGAGGAACACCTCATTGTAGGTCTGGGAAGGGCCTTCGTTCGGGATGTCATTCGTTGGTTTGTGACATCCCCAAACACCTTCGTACTGGTGGCAAGGAAGGGGGATCAGATCGTAGGTTATACCGCGCTCTCCGATACGCCCTACCACCTCCCCATGCTGCGAGCCTGCTGGCGTGAACTCATCAAGGGCTACCTTCGTCATCCCCAGGTCTTGTTTGATCGAGAAGCCTTCGGACGCCTGATTCGAATCGTCACCAGGAGTGGCGTCACACCAGTGGAGAAGACAGGACAGATCGCTTTCACTGGCGTGGCTCCAGCCTTCCAGGGTCAATGCATCGGAAAAACCATGAAGGAAGCCTCCATCAAGCTTTGCAAGGAACGCGGCATGGTAGCGATGACCACGGGGGTGCGCCGACAGAACCACCGGGCCAGGGCTTTGAACGAGCATGCCGGAT
This sequence comes from Acidobacteriota bacterium, assembly GCA_043775845.1. Classification (GTDB taxonomy): domain Bacteria; phylum Acidobacteriota; class Holophagae; order Holophagales; family Holophagaceae; genus Geothrix. The sequence goes on along the minus strand of JAYVRY010000220.1, from coordinate 13,140 downwards.
TCGTGGAGGTGCCTTCCCTGAGCACCCGTCGGTTAATCTATTTGCGCCTGGACCTGGCTCCGGGCCATGAGTCGACTACGCCATCGCTGAACAAGGCCCCTTCTGGTGAAGGAATATCCCGTTGATTCTATCGGTAGCGTAATCGACCCCCCTGGCCTCCGCCCTCTCAATCAGCCAGGCTGTTCTCCAACCACGAGGCGAGCATGTTACCCATTACCACACCCGCGCCACCGGATCACCAGCAGGGCCCGTACCACATTGTGATGATCACGCCTTACTTCTGGCCCACCCTGGCCTCCTCCACCATTCTCATGAAAGAGCTGGCAGAAGGGTTGGCCGAGGCTGGGAACCGGGTCACCGTTCTAACCAACGCCTCGGCTCACGCAACTCAATCCCTGACATCTGACCCACCGCTTCTTAAGGGACACATCCTCCGCGCCTGGAATCCCTTCCTGAGGCGATTGGGTGTGCTGACCAAACTGGGTGAGTACCTGTGGTACGTGGCCTATTTCCTTCTTCGCGGCCTAGCTGTGGGGAAGATCGACATCATTTTCGTGGGGTCCACGCCGCCGCTGGCTGGACTGCCCGCCGCCCTGCTGGCTCGGCTGAAGGGCGCCAAGCTGGTGTACAACCTGCAAGACCTCTTCCCCGACTCGGCGGTGGTCGCGGGCATGCTGAGCTCCGATGGCCGGGCCTATCGCTGGCTGCGCAAGGCAGAGGCGGCCTCTTACCGAGTGGCAGACTTGGTCTGCACCATCAGCCCGGCCTTTTCAGACCACGCTCAGCGGCTTGTGCCCGGCACGACGGTGGCCACCATTCCCAACTGGGTCGACACAGATCAAATTCGACCGACTGACGAGGCCGATGACCCGGCCATTACTGAGTTCCGGCGGGGTGGAACCTTCGTTGTTCAGTACGCGGGAACCATCGGATTCATGCAGAGCATTGAGACCGTGGTACATGCCGCAGAATGCCTCAAGCATGATCCGGATATCAAGTTCGTGTTCATCGGGGATGGAAATGCCAAGCAGTCCCTGCAGGCACTGGCCCGCGAGAAGAACCTGGACAACTGTGAATTCCTTCCCATGCAGCCCCTGGAGCGAGTGCCATCGGTCTACAACGCCTGCGACCTGGGCATGATTCCCCTCAAGCCCGGCGCGGCCATGATCGCCCTGCCCAGCAAGACCTGGAACTACCTGTCCGCTGCCTGCCCTGTCGTGGGTTGCGTGGAAAGCGACAGTCCCCTCGCGAATGTCATCCGGGCCAGCGGTGCGGGTTCCGTCATTCCACCAGACGATCCCGCCCGATTGGCCCAGGTCATCCTCGAATACCGCAACGCCCCCGAGCGGGGGCGCTCCGAAGGCCTTCAGGGCAGGGCGTATGTGGAAGCCCATCTGTCTCGCCGGAGCGCCATCCAGAGCTACATTCGAATGTTTGATCAGGTGTTGGCGAAAAAGCAGCCCTGAAAAGAGGTTTTTTGTTGCGACCTGGGTTTGATCCCCCGGCAACAAGGGGGCACCCCGAAGGGTGCCCGGATGTCTCGGCCACTTCTATTGTGAGCCGGAAGGGGCTGGCGAAAACGGTCGCCCCGTGGGAGGAAAGAGAGACTCTTCCCACTTCAAAAGCTAGGCCGTGAGGCGACCCCCACAAGGGAAAAAAGGGCGAATTCCATCACCACTCGGTGGGGTTCATTCGAGGCGCGCCATGGGCAGCCGGGAATCACATGGAAACGAGACTGGCCTGAAGCAGGCCCGCCAGCGCGGGGACCGTTCCCACGGGGGGCGCACAGGTGTGTCCCCGGCAGACAAAGGCCATGGCGCGTCCAGCGGTCATGCCTCTGCCCTCGTGAAGCGGCAGCAACTGGTCTGTGGATACGGAAAGCACCCGCCCCGGCAGGAAGCGGCAATGCACTTCCCGGAGCATGGCCTGCACCGTGGGGTCGGTGGGCTGCCCTGAGAGGGCCACCTCCAGCGGTTCCCGCAGCGCCAGATCCAGCACGCCCAGCAAACCGAGGAAAGCCCGGGGAGCCCGGTGCAGCCAGGGGCCGAAACACCGGAGAACACGTTCTGCCGCCACGCGGAAATCCTCCCGCTGCAGGTGCCGCGACAGCCTCAGCAGGGCCCTGGCCGCCAGGGTGTTCCCGCTGGGAAGGGCATTATCGAAGCCTGGTTTCTGCCGGAAGAGCAGGTTCGCCTGATGAGCTTCGGTGCTGAAGAAGCCTCCGTCGATGGGGTCATAGAACCTCGCCAACAGGGCTTCTCCCAACGCTTGAGCCCAGGTCAGCCAGGTCGCATCGAAATCGGTTTCGAAGAGGTCCACCAGGCCCTCCACCACGGCGGCGTAATCCTCCAGGAATCCCTCCGTATGCGCCCTGCCCTGGCGCCAGACCCGCAGGAGGCGCCCATCCTGCCAGAGCTCCTGTTGCAGGAAGGTGGCGCAAGCCTGGGCCGCAGCCAGATACCGTGGATCCTCCAGAATCTGGTAGCCCCGAGCCAGGGCTGACAGGGCAAGACCGTTCCATGCAGCCAGCACCTTGTCGTCCTTGCCCGGCCGTACCCGCCGATCTCGCCACAGGCGCAGCCGCTCGCGCAGGGCGCGGTCTTCGTCGGCTGGCAGCTCGGCCCCGGCCCCACAGGAATAGCGGTGGATGACGCTCTTGCCATGTTCGAAGTTGCCCGCAGGGGTGACACCAAAGGCCGCACAAAAACGCTCCCCGTCAGGCTTCCCCAGCGCCTCCTGCACCTCTTCCTGCGTGAAAGCGTAGAACTTCCCCTCCTCGCCTTCGCTGTCCGCATCCTCGCTGGAATGAAAACCGCCGCTGGCATCCCGGAGATCCCGGAGCAGGTAATCCAGAGTCTCTCGCGCCACCTGGGCGTAGCGCGCCTCGCCGGTGGCCTGGTAGGCCGAGAGGTAGCAACCAGCCAACTGGGCGTTGTCGTACAGCATCTTCTCGAAATGGGGCACCAGCCACTTCGCATCCACGCTGTAGCGGGCGAAGCCGCCGCCCAGGTGGTCGTACATGCCCCCTTCCCACATGGCATCCAGCGTGCGGATGGCCATGGCCTGGTCCTGCTTGGAACCCCGGGCCAGGATCAAATCCACGGCCATCTGCTGGGGGAATTTTGGGGCGGGCCCGAAGCCGCCCCAGCGGGCGTCGAAACCCCGCCGAAGCTGGTCCAGGGCCGCACCGAGCACATCGCCCTCGGGCAATTCTGTTCCAGCCTCCACCGCCGCCTGCTTCCGCAACTCCCCACCAAGGGCCGCCGCCTGGGCGACCAGGCCTGGCCGTTCCTTCTTCCAGAGCTCGGCGATCCGCGTGAGAAGGGGAATGAAACCCGGCATGCCGCCGCGGGATTCCGGCGGGAAATAGGTGCCGCCGTAGAAGGGTTCCAGGTCTGGTGTGAGCCACACGCTCATAGGCCAACCACCACGCCCCGTCAGCGTCTGCACCGCATCCATGTAGAGGTCATCCAGATCGGGCCGCTCCTCGCGATCGACCTTGATGCTCACGAAGTGATCGTTCAGCACCTTCGCCACGGCCGGATTCTCGAAACTCTCCCGCTCCATGACGTGGCACCAATGGCAAGCGCTGTAGCCAATGCTGAGAAAGATCGGCTTCTGCTCCACCCGAGCCTTCGTCAAGGCCGCATCGCCCCAGGGGCGCCAGTCCACGGGATTATGGGCGTGCTGGAGCAGGTAGGGGCTGAGGCTGTCCGATAAGTGGTTGGGCATAAACCTGACTCCGTTGGTCGGGATTATGCCTCAGCCTGCCCTTTCTGACAGGGGAAAGTCCCTTCGGGCCCGTACAATGGTTGTTTTGGTCCACCGGAGTCCCATGTTCGACAGCCTTACCCAGAAACTCAGCCAGGCCATGAAGTCCCTTCGGGGGCAATCCAAGCTGACGGAGACCAACCTCGAAGCAGTGCTGCGCGAAGTGCGCATGGCCTTGCTTGAGGCCGATGTCCACGTGAGCGTGGCCCGCACCTTTCTCCAGCGGGTGAAGGAGAAGGCGCTGGGCGCCGAGGTCATGCAGGGCCTCAACCCCACCCAGGCCTTCATCGATATCGTCCACCGCGAGCTGGTGGAGATCATGGGCGGCCAGGCCCCCGAACACCCCATCAGCTTCTCGTCGAAACCGCCCACGGTGGTGATGATGGTGGGCCTCCAGGGTGCGGGCAAGACCACCAGCTGCGGCAAACTGGCGGTGTTCCTCAAGAAGCTGGGCCGGGCCCCCATCCTGGTGCCGGCCGATGTCTACCGCCCGGCCGCCATTGAGCAGCTGCACGTGGTGGCCAAGGATGCGGGCGTGCCCTCGTTCCACACCGAAGAAAAAGATCCCGTGGCCATCTGCGCCGCGGCCGTGACCGAAGCGAAACTCAAGGGCTGGGATGTGGTGGTGCTGGACACCGCCGGTCGCCTGCACCTCGATGAAGGGCTGATGGAGGAACTGGCGCGCATCAAGGCCGCCACCTCGCCTGATGAAATCCTCTTCGTGGCCGACGCCATGACGGGCCAGGACGCGGTCCGCAGCGCCACGGCCTTCCACGAGAAACTGGGCATCACCGGCGTGGTGCTCACCAAGACCGACGGCGACACCCGCGGCGGCGCGGCCTTCAGCATCAAGCAGGCCACGGGCCAGCCCCTGAAGTTCGTGGGCGAGGGCGAGAAGCTGGAGGATTTCCAGCGCTTCCATCCCGACCGCATGGCCCAGCGCATCCTGGGCATGGGCGACGTGCTGAGCCTCATTGAGCATGCCAAGGACAAGATCGATGAAAAGGAAGCCGAGGTCATGGCCAAGCGCCTGGCCAAGAACCAGTTCACGCTCGAGGACATGCGCAAGCAGTTCCAGCAGGTGCAGAAGCTGGGCAGCATGAACAAGATTCTGGGCATGCTGCCGGGCATGGGCCAGATCAAGGATCAGCTGGCCACGGTGGCCACGGACAAGCGCATCAAGCACCTGGAAGCCATCATCAATTCCATGACCCCTGCGGAACGGAACAACCACAACCTGCTGGACGGCAAGCGCAAGCGCCGGATTGCCGCAGGTTCAGGCCGCCCCGTGAGTGAAATCAATCAACTTCTCAAGCAGTTCGCCGAAACGAAGAAGATGATGGGACAGTTCAACGATCCGAAATTCATGGCCCGCATGCAACGCATGGCCAAAATGGGCGGTGGTGGCAATCCCAACCTTCCTTTCTAGGACCTCATGACTCCACCCCGACCAGCCACCTCGCGTCCCAGGATCTGGGTGGTTGCGACACTGGCGGTGGTGGTCCTCGGCACGCTGAGTGTGCTGCTGGCCAGGCCAGCGCCTCCGGATCATGTGCTGATCCTGGCCTCGCACCTGGACAGCCACGGGGACGACGTGGGGCCAGGCATGGAGACCCTTTTGTCGGACTGCCTGGAGGTGCTCTCCGGGGCAACCGTCGTCCACGCGCCTGCGCTGCCCGTCCAACAGGAGCTGGAGCAGCTGCCGCCCAAGACGCGACTCCTCCGGTTCCACGGGAAGCGGGAGGGAGATCTTCTGAATCTGAGCCTGGAATGGAGCACCGTGGGCGACCTCCTCGCCGGGAAGCCATGGACGCTCGAAGCGCAGGGCACCCAGGAGCCCGGTCGAACCATGAACCACCTGGTCCAGCACTGGCCCCTGGCCATTCGGCGCCGTCAACTGGAAGCCCTGATCCCAAAGACATCGGCGCATTTCTGGGACCTGCTCGAAGGCCTCTCCATCCGCGATGACCTGGTCGCCGCAAAGCACCTGCCCGCCTCGGAGCGTCTCACCCAGGAGGAACCCCGTTGTGCCACGGCCTGGACCGTCCTGGGTGACCATCTTTACCGCACCCTCTGGGTGAATCCCGAGCAGGCGGGCATCGGCCTGAACTCCCGCACCCATCGGACCTTCCAACAGGCGGTGGGCCTCGTTCCAGGGCATCCCAGGGCCGTCTTCCTGTGGTCGCTCATGCTGACGGATACCGGGAACCAGCACCTGGCCCTGCAGATCCTCAGCCAGGCCATCCAGCTGAGGCCCGGCGCACCTGACCTGTACCTCGGCGTTGCCTACGCGGGCCGAACCTCGGGCCTGCTGGAGAGTGCCAAGCGCGCCTTGGCCCGCCGGGACAAGCTGCTGGGCTCCTTCACAACCCCCTCTGCCTGGTTCGCAGAAACCACGTATCTCTACCTGGGGGATCTGGACGCCTTCGGCCGGGATCTCGCCCGGACGGAATCGTTTCGGCAGAATGCGGACCTGCTGTTCTACCGGGGCTACTTCTCCCTCCTTCAGGGCGAACCCAAACGGGCCCTCGCCTACATGCGCTCTGGCAGCGACTCGGCCATGGGGCCCCCGCCCTTCCGCGACCTGTGCCGCGTATACCTGGCCTACCTGGAAGGTCGGCCCAAGGATGGGCTGGCCGAGCTGCGCGACATCGACGAGATCCGGGGCAAACTCCGGATTCCCGACGGTGAGTGGACCTTCAAGGAGGCCGAGGCCTACGCGCTGCTCGGCGACGCGGACCGGGGCGTGGACTGCGCCACGCGCGCCTTCGTCCAGGGCTTCAGTTGTGCCGCCTGGTACGAGGCCTCCCCTTTCCTGAAGCGGGTCCGGGAGCATCCCCGCTGGCCCATGCTGCGCCGGAACATCCGCGAGCGGCAGGCCGTCATGGAGGGGAGCTTCCCGCCTTCGGCGTTTGGTTGAGGCTGGGTGTTCCTATCCGCGCCAATTAACGCTTGGGAGATGGGCTGATCCGGGATATACTTTCCTGCTCAGGGAGTGCCCATGCTTTCGATCCGTTTAGCTCGTAATGGTGCCAAGAAGCGCCCGTTCTACCACATCGTCGTCTCCGAGAACGACCGCATCCCCACTGGCCAGGCCGTGGAAGTGCTGGGTTTCGTGAATCCCATCGCCGGTTCCGGCGAAGCGGTGCGCATCGACGTGGAGAAGGCCAAGTCCTGGCTCCAGAAGGGCGCTCAGCCCTCCAAGACCGTGCTTGAGCTGTTCAAGAAGAACCAGGTTATTTAGCCCGTTTCAGCGTCACGAAAGCCGGGCCAGGGGTCCGGCTTTCTTTGTTCCATGCGGAGCGATCATGAACCTCGAAGCCTTCCTGAGCGATGTGCTGACCCCGCTGTTGGACCATCCCGAAGCGTTTCGCGTGGAAGTCTCGGGCGAGGGTCGGCGGCGTGATGTGCTGGTCTACGCCGATCCCAAGGATCGCGGCCGCATCATCGGCAAGCACGGCCGCATGATTTCGGCGCTGCGCACCCTCTGCAAGACCGCCGGCGAAAAGGCCGGGCTGTCCGTGGATGTGGAGCTGTACGACGGGGATGAGCAGGAGGCCTAGTGTTACTTGCTGGTCATCTCGCCAAGATCCAGGGACTCAAAGGCGAGTTCCTGTTCCACTCGGTCATGGATCATCCCGAGCGCCTGGAAACCATCCAGGGCCTGGTGCTGGCCCCACCCCAGCAAGACCTGGAGCACGCCGCACCGGTGCCCCCGGCCCGGGAGGTGAGCCTGCGCCTCTTCCGTTGGCACCAGGACCGGCCCTGCCTCGCCTTTGCCGACGTACCGGACCGCACGGCGGCCGAACCCCTCAAGGGCTGGGCGCTGTGGATGCCCGAAGCCGCAGCCACCCTGGATGAAGGCGAGACCTTCCGTCACCAGTGGATCGGCTGTGAGGTCTTCGTCGCCGACCACAAAGTGGGCGACGTGCTGCGTCTCGATCCCAGTCCGGCGGGCTACGACATGGTGGTCATGCGCGACCTGCGGCCCGGCCGGACGGGCCAGCGCGACATCCCCTACATCAAGGCCTGGTGGACCCTGGACCTCCCCAACCGCCGCCTGGACCTGGATCCCCCCGAAGGGCTGCTGGACGTGAATCAGGTCTAGGTCCGACAATCAAGAGATGTCCCCCGCCTTCACGAGATTCAAACAAACCTTTGGCATGCGCCTCTTCGGCTGGCTGAAGATCCCTCTGTTGGCCTCGGTGCGGCCCAGCGTGATCGAACTCGGCGAAACCCGCTGCGTGATCCGTGTCCCGCTCCGGCGCTGGACCAAGAACCACCTGGGCTCGATGTACTTCGGTGCCCTGGCCATCGGCGCCGACTGCGCCGGGGGCCTGCTGGCCATGGATCAGATCAAGCGCTCGGGGAACAAGGTCTCCCTGGTCTTCAAGGCCTTCCAGGCCACCTTCCTGAAGCGGCCCGAATCCGATGTCTACTTCATCTGCGAAGAAGGCGAGGCCATCCGCGACCAGGTGCGGCGGGCCATGGCATCCGAAGAACGCATCACCGAACCCATGCGCATCCAGGCGGCCGTGAAGCTATCCGATGGCACCTTCGAACCCGTGGCGGAGTTCACACTGGAACTGAGCCTCAAGCGGAAAAGCTAGGCCACTCGCAGCTGCAGCACGAACTTCTGGATGCCCGCCAGGAGCATCTCGATGGCGATGGCGGTGAGCACCAGACCCATGAGCCGCTCGAAGGCCATGGTGACTTGTTCGCCGAGGAAGTCGGCGATCTTCTCTGCGGAACCCAGCACGATGGCAGAAATCGCCATGGCCACGGAGATGGCTCCCATCCACTCCCACATGCGGTGGGGTTCGCGGCTCACCAGCAGCAGCACGGTGGCGATGGCTGAAGGACCGGCGATGAAGGGAATGGCCAGGGGCACCAGGAAGGGCTCTCCGTGGAGGGGATGATCCGCCCGCCCTTCCGGATGGGGGAACACCATCTTCAGGGCGATGAGGAAGAGGATCACACCACCGGCGATGCCCAGCGAGGTATCCGTGAGGTGCATCAAACTCAGCACCCGCTGCCCGAAGAGCGCGAAGAAGACCAGGATCAGAAAGGCGAACAGCACTTCCCGGATGATGATGCGCTGACGCCGCTTGGGATCCACCTGGCGCAGCAACCCCACGAACAGCGGGATGTTGCCCAGGGGATCAGTGACCAGCACCAGGAGGACGATGGCCGAAATAAAGGAAGACGTATCCATAGACCTTCAGCATAGCTCCGGAATCTCGTCCAGCCGCCGCTGTCGGCTCGCAGTTAACGGGGCGTCAACCTTTCGCCCCCACCTTGGCCACCCACCACCGCAGTCCCACCAGCCCGGTTCACAGGGTGCTGGTGGCTGCGCCCGTATGCCTGGATCCAGTCGGACCTGGGTCTGGAACCGAGCATGCAGCCTCCAGTGGGGGTTCTTCGACTACTTCAGGTCGATCTCCATGGGCATGCGAGCGTAGATGCCATGGGGATCATTGAGCGCTGCCAGCCGCTCAAGCTGCAGCTTGAAGCCACCGGTCAACGCGTCCACCGCGCTGGGTTTGGCGAGCCTTCGGGATTTGCCCTGGCCGAGACTCCGGAGGATTTCCTTCAGGGCATCGGGCTCGTGCTCGGGCCCTGCGACATAGAAGTCATTCTCGGCCTTGGCCATCTTCGCGGCATGCCTCAGGGCCGCACCGAGGCCGCCGAGCTCATCCACCAGGCCCAGTTTCACGGCTTCCTGGCCCGACCAGACACGGCCCTGGGCGATCTCGCGCACGGCTTCCTTCTTGAGCTTGCGGCTGTCCGCCACCTTGCTGATGAACTGCTCGTAGATGTGATCCACCAGCCCCTGAATCCGGTTCAATTCCACCTCGTTCTTGGGCCGGGTGATGGTCATGGGATTGGCCAGCTTGGCGGTCTGGACGCTGTCCCAGGTGATGCCGTGCTCATTGGCCAGCTTCTTCACGTTGGGCAGCAAGCCGAACACACCGATGGAACCGGTGATGGTGGTGGGCTCGGCGAAGATGCGGTCGCCATAGGTGCTGATCCAGTAGCCGCCCGAAGCCGCCAGGTGGCCCATGGATACCACCAGGGGCTTCACCTTCTTGGTGAGCACCACTTCGCGTTGGATCAGCTCCGAAGCCGAGGCGCTGCCGCCGGGGCTGTTCACACGGAGCACCACGGCCTTGACGCGCTCATCCAACCTCAGGCGTCGCAGTTCCCGGCTAAGCCGTTCGCCGCCGATCTGGCTGGATTTCCCTTCGCCGTCCACGATTTCGCCTTCCGCCACCAGCAGCGCGATCCGCGTCCGGCCCGACTTCGCATCGCCCGGAATGCCCGCATAAGTGGCCAGCGTGATCTGGGGGAAATCCTTGTCCTTCGCCTGCTTGCCCGCCAGTTTCTTCAGCTCATCCAGCACTTCGTCGTAGGGGGCGATGCGATCCACCAGGCCCAGTTTCTTGGCATCCTCAGCCTCAAGCAGGCCCCGGTCATCGGCGATGGCCTGGAGATCCGCAGGCTGTTTCTTGCGGTCCTTGGCGACCGTGGTCTTCCACTCGCCCCAGATGTCATCCAGCAGCTTCTGGATCTGCTCCCGGTTGGCATCGCTCATGCGGTCGGTGATGAAGGGCTCCACCGCGCTCTTGTACTTGCCCACGCGGGTGACCTGGACTTCCACGCCGTACTTCTTGAAGGCCTCGCCGAAGAACATGGGCTCCGAGGCCAAGCCGTTCACTTCCATTTCGCCGAAGGGATTGATGAAGACGCTCGAAGCGCCGGCCACCAGATAGTAGTCCCGCTTGCTCCAGCCCAGGTTGTAGGCCAGCACCGGCTTCTTGGCCTTGAAGCGCTGAATGGCCTCACGCAGTTCCCGCAGCTGGGCAGGTCCTGCGCTCTGCAAGCTGCCCGTGATGAACAGGCCCGTGATGCGGCTGTCATCGGCGGCGCGATCTAGAGCCTCGATGATGGCTGGCAGCGCCTGGCTGTGGGCACCGCCACCGCCCACGACCTCGCCGATGAGCTCGCTGGAATCCACCTCCCGCTCGCCATCGGACAGGTTGGTGTCCAGTTCGAACACCAGCACCGCCTTGCTGGGGACCGTGGGCTTGCCTGAGGAACCGATCACCGCCATGAGGCCGAAGAAGCCCACAAAGGCCACACCTCCAACCACCAGCAAGGCCAGCAGGGTGGCGAAGAAACTCTTGAAGAAGTCCTTCATGACAGCTCCGATCGGTTTTTCCAGGATGGCACGAACTTAGAACTCAGGGCTAAGGGGCCGTAACCGCGCCGCCAGAGACAGGAAGGCGTCAAGGGTCTTCGTCACGGCGGCCACAGAGCGGGCCTCGGTTGGGGCGCCTTCTGCATTCAGCTGCTGATCCGCATGGGGCACGGTGATGGCTTCCGGCAGCGTCATGGCCCCCATGTTGGCGAGGGTCGCCCGCCAGGCCATATGACCCCGCGCCCCGCCAAAGGCGCCTGGACTGGCCGCGCAAAGCAGCACGGGCAGGCCCGGCCAGGGACTGGGCTTCATGGTGCTGAGCCAATCCACGGCGTTCTTCAGGTGGCCGGGAATGCCCGCGTTGTATTCCGGCGACACGATGACGAGGCCCTGGACCTCTTGAATCGCTGCATGAAGGGCCAGGGTTTCGGAGGACGGCGCGAGGCCTTCTTCGTAGAGGGGCCAGCGCAGCTCCTTTCCGGCAAAGGACCTGGCCTCATGGCCACGGGCACCCAATTCGGTGGCGAGGTATCCCAGCAGCCGCGTGTTCAAGGATTCGGGTCGAAGGCTGCCACCCATCAGAACCAGTTTCATCGTTCCTCCCCAAATGTGACCTGGATCAATCCTGACTTAATTGGTAAACTTTTTCATCCCTGGAGGATGTCTTGTCCAACTATCCCGAACACATGGTCGCCCCGATGCGCGATGAACTGGTGCAGGTCGGTTTCCAGCAACTCCTCACGCCCACCCAGGTGGACGAGGCCCTGCAAAAGCCCGGCACCACCCTCCTGATCGTGAACAGCGTCTGCGGCTGCGCGGCCGCGGGTGCCCGGCCCGGCGTGGCCGAGGCGCTGCGCTCGCAGGGGCTCAAATTCGATCAGTTGGTCACGGTCTTTGCCGGCATGGAAAAGGAAGCCACGGCCCAGGCCCGCGAGTATTTTGAAGGCGCCATGCCCACCAGCCCCCAGGCCGCCATCCTCAAGGACGGTCAGCTGGTCCACCTCATGCAGCGTTCTGACTTCCTGGGGCACAGTCCCGAGGAGATCGCTGCCACTCTGAGCAGCGCTTACCGCCAGACTGTCGCCGTCAGCTGATACCGTTTGGGGATCTGCGAGTCCCCATGCGCCCCTGCCTGACCTGCCTGTTTTTTGCCTCGCCCATCTGGGCTCAGGTTCCGCCTGTCTCGGCCCCGACACCGGCATTCATCGAGCAGCTGGAGCCCTCCACGTTATCCCTGCCCATTCGCGTGGACTTGACGCCCCTGCTGAAACAGGTGGAGGCCCAGGTGCCTGTGTCCCCGCCCAACATCGAGACCTGGGCCGAGATCACGGGCAAGCCGCGCACCTTCTTCCGCTTCAACCTCATCCGCGAGCCCCTCGGTGTGAAGGTGAAAGACTCCCAGGTCTCCGTGCGGGTGGTGGCGAACTTCGGCATGGATGTGGCCCTGCGGACCATCGGCAACCACTTCACGGTGATGGGCTCCTGCGGACGCAGCCCCGAAGCGCCTCGGCGGGTCATCCTGGATTTGAAGACCAGCATTGGCGTGTTGCCAACCTGGGGCGTGGAGCTGCGGCAGACGGCCTTCGACATCACGCCGCTGAACACCTGTGAAGTGACCTTCCTCGGCTTCGACATCACGGACCAGGTCACGGCGGGCATGAAAGAAAACCTCAAGGCCGGGGCGGACCTGCTGGCCAAGCTGGTGCGGGAGAACGCCCTGGCCCGCCAGAAGGCCCAGGAGGCCTGGACCCAGTTCAGCCAACCCCTCGAGCTGGGCAAGGATCTCTACCTGGTGTTCCAGCCCCGCCACATCCGTCTGGCACCCCCGGTCACCCAGGGCCGGACCCTCATCATCACGCCTGAAATTGAGGCGGAGCCAAGGCTGGTGCTGGGTGTGAAACCCCAACCTGAAAGCACCCCCCTGCCCGATCTCGAATTGAACGCGAGCCCCAAACCCGGCTTCCGTCTCCGCGTGGAGGCGGACCTGTCCTACGCCCACGCCAGCGAGCAATTCAAGGCCCAGGTGGTGGGCAAATCGTTTGAGACCGAAAAGGGCCGCTTCGAAATCACGTCAGCCCGTGTCTGGGGCGACCAGGGCAAGGCCTTCCTTGAGATCGGATTGAAGGGCCGCATCACCGGCAAGGTCACCCTTTCGGGCAAACCCCTTT
>JAYVRY010000219.1:0-4303 GCA_043775845.1 Acidobacteriota bacterium | reverse complement strand
ATTACATGACTACATTGGCGCTATTCTTGCATACAAATTCAACACAATCCCACGCCATTGCTGCGCTTGAACGTGAATCGCTCTATGGAACTTGGGACGGGTCCATGCTGCAGGCCCAACGGGTGTTGGCGGAGTGGGCGGGGCTTTGATCTTAAGGTGACCCGGAACGGCGTCAGCCAACAGGTGAGCCTGTATCTGAATCTGTCATCGAGCTCTCGAAGAGGGTCCCCGTTGACCTCTCCGGCGGGTTCGGCTCCCTCGCAGGTTACGGCATTTCCCTTGATCGGTAACTACCCCACGAGGTTGATCGCCTCTCGCATCTCTTCCTCGCGGGTATCGATGTAGATCATCGTGGTCTCGGCTTTCGAGTGCCGCATGAGTCCCCCAAGAACCATACGGGCGAAGCCCTTGCCTGAGCGATTGATGGTAGCGGAACCTTTTCAGTGAGAGGATGTGTCGGCAAGTATAATCAAATAAACTTTTCCGCCATGACCTATGGGATGCCAGCTTGGCTGTTCTGAGCCGGGATTCAGCGGCAGGGGCAGGTTGTCCGAAAGACAGGTATGGCCACAAGCACCCCCAACCGCATGCAGGAAGGCTCGCACAATCCGCGCGCCCTCGTGCCTTTGACCCTCCTTGGCATCCTCTGCGCCTTCGCCATGACCGCCTTCATTTCGACCCACGGGGTCAACCAGGGCCTGGATTCGCTGACCCTGCCCGTGGCGGGCCGCACGTTGAACGGGTTTCTCTCCATCGTCCTGACCTGCATCGCCCTCATCGTGCCGCTGACCGCCAACCTCTACACCCCCAAGCTGGTTACGCTGTACATCCGGCACCCGCTCATCGTGTCGATGATCTCGCTGCTGCTGCTGAGCCACATCATCTGCCTGGCCTTGAATTTCATCCCCCTGGGCTCGCGTCCCAACCGCCTGCTGGTCGATCTGCTCGCCTTGATCTACCTGCTGGTGATGATGGGGGCCTTGCCCTTTCTGTACAGCATCAGCCGCTTTCTGCGACCCAGTTACTTCGTGCCCATGCTCACGCGGAAGGGACTGCGCAGCCTCCGCCTCCTGAGCCACGGGAAGCGCATGGAAGCGCACAAGGACAACCTCTTCGAAACCATCGATGTGGTGACGAACATGGCGCTGACGGGCATGGCCCGCGGGGACCGGCAGCTGGTGCTGAGATCCCTGGGGGCCTTGCATGTGTTATTGGGGGAGATCATCCAGCAGGGCTCGGGTGATTTCCTGGGCTGGCGCAGCACGAAGCCCTGGTTCGTGCCTGGCATGGCCAAGGAGGGGCAGGACTACCTCATCCGGGAGCAGGTCTGGCCCGAGGCTTATGTGCTGGCCCAGACCCTCAAGATCACCGAGGTGGCCACGCGGCGCCAGCACGAGCTCTTATCCGAACTGGCCAGTCAGCTGGTGGACACCGCCCGCCTGGCCTGTCGGGAGGGTACGCAGGCCGTGATCGAATTGCACGTGATGACCTTCAACATGCTCCTGCGTGAGGCAGTGGAGCAGAAGGATCTGCGGCGCTTCCAGAACCTCTCCTACTACTACCGCCTGCTCATCGAAGTGCTCCAGGATTCGCCCGAGCGCATGCATGAGGGCGCCCGGCATCTCATCCACTATGCCCGCATGGCCTCCAGGCAGGGCCTCCACTTCGCCTTCGAGACCGTGGTCTACGATCTGGGGGAATTGGTTTTGAGCCTGGGCCGCACGCAGGAGGAGCGGGCTGTGGAATTGATCCAGGCCTATGCGGGCCCGGTCTGGCAGGACTGCCTATCCCTGGAGAGCGGCATGACCAAGGTGGGCTGGCGCACCGTGCTCCGCACCTACTGGGAGGCCCGGAGCCTGGGGCTGAAGGAAGTCTCCGACGCCATCTACTGGCGGTTCCTCACCGATGAGGCCATCCACCGCGAACAGCTGGAGATGCTGCTGGAGGACAACCGGGAACTGCACTATGAATTCAACGACCGTCTGATGCGCTTTGCCCACCTGTCTCCCAGGGCGGTGGAAGTGGCCCAGGCGTTCCTGGAGCAGTGGTAGCCGTTCGCCGGTGGGCATCCCCCATTCGCCGATCCGTCCCCTTGCCCAGGCCTCAGGGGGCTAGCTTGGAACCAGCCACGGGAGTTCCCATGCTGTCATTCCTGATCTCTGAAGCCGCCTTTCTGCTCCGCCTGATCCAGGCTGTGGGACTGTTCACCCTCATGGCCATCCTGCCGGCCGCGGCTCTGGGTGCTGCCGAGTCGCGTGCCGAACCCCGGATCGTGGCCCTGCACGGCCTGGAAGCCGTGGAGGTCCGTCAGCAGGGCTTCACCCTGCCCAGGGCCATGAAGGTTCATGTCTATGCGAGGGGCGGTGGCATGCGGCGTATCGTGCATACCCGCGGAGAGAATCCCCTGTTCGCCTCTGGCTGGATCCTGAATGCCGTCACCCGCGAGGTGGTCTGGCAGATGGATGGCGCCAACACCAAACGCGACTGGGATTACTGGGTGGCCGACCGCTACCTGGATCTGCCCGCGGGCAGCTACGAGGCCTACTTCAGCAACCACGGATTCGGGCAGAGCCTGCTCTTCGCCCACTGGACGCGCAACATCGACCGGCGCACGCTCCAGACCGAGCACTCGGAACATCGGCATGGCTTCCTGGCGGCCATCGGGGCAGACAACAACAGCCTGCTGCGCCACTGGCGGGAGCAGGTGGGGAACTACGGCATGGAGATCTACCTGGCCAGTGGCCAAGCCTCTGAGGTGGCCACCTTCGAAGCCCCCTTGCACTGGAAGAATATCGTGTTGGCCCACCCCGCCATCACCGACCAGGGCCATTGGATGCAGGCCTTCCACCTGCGCAAACCCGTCACTCTGCATGTCTACGCCGAAGGCGAGGGCAGTGGCCGTCGCATGATCGACTATGGCTGGATCACCGATGCCCGCACCCGCACCCGGGTCTGGGAGATGAGCATGGACAAGTCGCAATACGCCGGGGGCGCCAGCAAGAACCGCCGCCAGGTGGAAACCCTGCAGTTGCCCGCCGGAGACTACGAGGCTTCCTTCATCACCGACGATTCCCACTCCCCGGCGGACTGGAACGCGGCCCCTCCTTGCGACCCCGGGATGTACGGACTGTTCCTCTCCCTGCCTGTCGATGCTGATGTTCCGGCCTTTTCGCTGGTGAAGCCCCTCGCCTGGTCGCCCTTGGCCGAAGTGGTGCGCGTGGGCGATGACCAGGACCGGAGTGGCGCCTTCACACTCGCCGCGGCCCAATCCGTGCGGATCTACGCCATCGCCGAAGGCACCAGCGAGCACATGGTGGACGAGGCCTGGATCGAGGATGCCACCGGCAAGCATGTCTGGACCATGGAGCGCCACCACACCCAGCATGCCGGTGGCGCCTCCAAGAACCGCCTGGCCGACGAGCTGATCAACCTGCCGAAAGGGACCTACACGATTCACGTGAAGACCGATGACAGCCACGCCTACGGCGACTGGAACGACGACGCGCCCTTCGATCCCGAGCACTACGGCGTGACGGTCTACGCGGGGAAGTGAAGCTGCGGGTGTCCATGTTTGGGATTTAAAAAGCGGAACACAGAGGACACGGAAACCCCACAGAGGACTCCGAGGAAGGACAGGCGGTTGACTCGGTTCTCGGTGCCCTCCGCGGTTCTCTGCGTCTTCTGTGTTCCTGCTCTTCCGGATTGATCCGGCCCTCAGTCAGGCAGGCTCACGGGGTCATGGGGCAGGCCACCGCGGGGTGAGCGGAAGTAGGCGTAGGGCGTGGCGTGGAGGAAGTTCGACACGCGGCTGGTGTAGATGTCGGCGTAGCGCTCGATCTGGCGGGTGAGGTGGCTCTTGTCGTTGCCCGCGCGGGTGAGGAGGCCCCAACGGTCGTTGGTCAGTTCGGAGCCCTCCCGGGCCAGGGGTCCGATGGCCGCATCCAGGGCCAGCAGCTGGTTGCGCAGGGCCTGGACCCGTTGATCTGCCGCGATGACCTCGGTCTCGGAAGGCGGGGGTTCGGCGGCGCGCAGATGCTGCAGAGAGAGGCGTGCCTGGGACAGCTCCGCCTCCAGCCCTTCCTTGTCGTGCATCATGGCCATGAGGCGCAGCTCTGTGGGCCGGTAGGCCTCCAACGCGGAAACTTCCGCCTCCAGTTCCCGCAGCACCAGGGCTGTGCGCCAGCTGAGGGTGCGCTTGCTCACGTGGACATCGCCGAACATGTGGTCGCCCACGTAGAGGATCTCGTCGCCCGATATTCCCAGGTCGCGCTCCACCTGGCCTGCGGAGCCGCCCAGGTAGAGG
>JAYVRY010000218.1:0-4309 GCA_043775845.1 Acidobacteriota bacterium | reverse complement strand
ATCGGTTGGGTGCGCCGCTACCTGCCCCTCTACCGTCGGCTCGGAGCGCTGCCCGGGCGAGCCCGGCAGAAGCTGGTGGCCGAGGCGCTGGAGCGGGTGCATCTGGTCGAGGACTGGCTCCCGCTGGAGCTGGCGAGGGACCTGCCCGACACCCTGACCGCGCTGCGCCTGTTGCACCACCCACCCGACGAAAGTGAGGCCCTGGCCCTGGCGGCGGGCCTTACGCCCGCGCATCAGAGGCTGGCTGCAGAGGAGTTGTTTGCCTTCGCCCTGGGCGTGGCCCTGCGCCGGGCGGGGCGCATGCAGCGGCGGGGGCTGGTGGTGCCCACTTCGCCGGAGCTGGGGGAGCGGCTACGGGGCTTCCTGCCCTTTCACCTGACTGGCGCCCAGCGGCGCGCCTTCAAGGAGATCGTCGAAGGCCTCACCTCGGGCCGGGTCATGAACCGGTTGCTGCAGGGGGACGTGGGCAGCGGCAAAACCCTGGTGGCCCTGCTGGCGATGGCCATGGTGGCCGAGACGGGCGGGCAGGGGGCCCTGCTGGTCCCCACCGAGGTGCTGGCCCGCCAGCATGCCGCCAGCTTCCAGCGGTACCTGGGCGACCAGGCAGGTTCCATGGCGCTGCTGCTGGGCGGCATGAAGGCTCAAGAGAAGCGGACAGCCCTGGCCCGCATCGCCAGCGGTGAGGCCGGCTACGTCGTGGGTACCCACGCCCTCTTCCAGGAGGCGGTGGCCTTCCAGCGCCTGCAACTGGTGGTGGTGGACGAGCAGCACCGTTTTGGCGTGAAGCAACGCGAGGCCCTGAAGGAGAAAGGTGGGGATCCCCACTGGCTGGTGATGAGCGCCACACCCATCCCACGCTCTCTGGCCCTGGCCATCTTCGGAGATCTGGACCAGAGTGTCCTGGATGAGCTACCGCCGGGACGCCAGCCCATCACCACCCGACTGCACACGCCGGAGTCCATGGAACGGGCCTGGGAGAGGGTGCGCCGGGAGCTGGCCGCGGGCCACCAGGCCTTCGTGGTGAGCCCGAGCATCGATCCCTCCGATGGAGGCAAGGTGCAACTGCGGGACATCCAGGCCATGGAGGCCTTGCTGCGGGGCATCTTCCCGGACGAGGCCATCGAGGTTGTCCATGGCCGCCTGAAGGCCGACGACATGGCCGCCCGCATGGGGCGCTTTGTATCCGGCGAGGCCAGGATCCTGCTAGCCACCACCGTGATCGAGGTGGGTGTGGACGTGCCCAACGCCACGGTGATGGTGGTGGATCACGCGGAGCGCTTCGGCCTCAGCCAGCTCCACCAGCTGCGGGGCCGCGTGGGGCGGGGCTCCCACCCCAGCCAGTTCCTGATGATCAGCAGCTCCGAAACCGAGCGCCTGCAGACCCTGGTGGCGACCCAGGACGGCTTCCGCATCGCCCAGCGCGATCTGGAACTGCGGGGCCCCGGCGAGTTCTTTGGCGTGAAGCAGGCGGGACTGCCCCGCTTCCAGGTGGCTGATCTCATGCGTGACCGGGCCCTGC
This sequence comes from Acidobacteriota bacterium, assembly GCA_043775845.1. Lineage (GTDB taxonomy): Bacteria > Acidobacteriota > Holophagae > Holophagales > Holophagaceae > Geothrix. Next base: position 2,790 of record JAYVRY010000218.1, on the reverse strand, counting down.
TCCAGCGCTGCCGGGAGGCCGCTGACCGGGCTCTGGCCCTGGGCCTCAGCGAAGCGCAAAGCGCGTGGCTCAAACGAGAACAGGTGCGGCTGAGGTTGGCGGAAATCAGTTAGATATGCTTTTGGATTTCAGATTCCAGAAGAATATTTTGAATTAGGATAGACGAGTCCTAATTATCTGGCACAATTGATAACCTGGAGGTAACAAATGTTCTGCAATCAATGTGAACAGGCCAACGGCGGCATCGGCTGCAACGTGATGGGCGTCTGCGGGAAGGATCCGGATGTCCAGTCTCTGCAGGAGACCCTGCTGTATGGCCTCAAGGGCATGGCGGCCTACGCGCACCACGCCCGGCGCTTGGGCAAGGTGGACGAGGTCGTGGATGCCTTCGTGGAAGAAGCGCTGTTTGCCACCGTCACCAACGTCAACTTCGACATCCCCAGCCTGCTGGAGTTGGTGCTCGAATGCGGGAAGCAGAACCTGCGGGTCATGCAGATGCTGGACGAGGCCCATGTAGAACGCTACGGCAAGCCGGCGGTGACCGAAGTACAGACCGGCACCCAGGCCAAGCCCGGCATCCTGATCACCGGCCACGATCTGCTGGACCTGGAGCACCTGCTCAAGCAGGTGGAAGGCACCGAGGTGCTGGTCTACACGCATGGGGAAATGCTGCCCGCCTTCATGTATCCGAAGCTGGCCAACCACCCCAACCTCGCGGGCCACTTCGGCGGCGCTTGGCAGCTCCAGAAGGATGAATTCGAGGCCTTCGGCGGTGCCATCCTGGCCACCACCAACTGCGTCCTGCATCCCCTGCCAAGCTACGCCGACAAGTTCTTCACCACCCGCGTCACCGCCGTGCCGGGCGCCACCCGGCTTAAGACCGACGACTTCTCCGCGGTCATCGCTTGCGCCAAGAAGATCGGCCCCCTGGCCGCGCGCACGGGCGAACGCATTCCCGTGGGCTTCCACCACAGCGTGATCCTGGACGCCGCCCCCGCCATTATCGATGCCGTCAAGAAGGGCGAGATTACCCGCTTCTTCGTCATCGGCGGCTGCGATGGCGCCGAGCCTGGCCGCAACTACTTCACCGACTATGCCAAGAACACGCCCGACAGCACCTTCATCCTCACCCTGGGCTGCGGCAAGTACCGCATCATGGGCCATGACTATGGCACCCTGCTGGGCCTGCCCCGGCTGCTGGACATGGGCCAGTGCAACAACGCCTATGGCGCCATCCAGGTGGCCGTGGGGCTCGCCGGCGCCTTCGAGTGCGGTGTGAATGATCTGCCCCTCACCATCGTGCTGAGCTGGTTCGAACAGAAGGCCGTCGCCGTGCTGCTCACCCTGCTGCACCTGGGCGTGAAGAACATCGCCGTGGGGCCCACCGCGCCCGCGTGGATCACGCCCAATGTCTTCAAAGTCCTGCAGGAGGCCTACGGTCTCAAGCTCATCGGCGAGGACGGTGTGGCGGATGTACTGGAAGTGTGCGCCGTCAGGTCGACCTTCACAGAGAATCAAACGGGGTGGCCATGCGCCACCCCGTTTGATTGTGGACGGAAATAACCGATGAACCCAGCTCCCTTCCCTGTCGAGAACCGGCTTTCCGCCGGTGAGACTTGATGGAATGACTCCCTTGCAGAACCGGTTTGGGAAGGGAACAGCGTCTCCAGCAGCCCAAGCTGCCATAGAAATGAATGCCTTCATATGCATGGCATTATTTGCCGGATTAAAAACGGCCTTCAGGTGGTTAATATCGACCGGATATCAAGGCTCCTATCGTTCCCGTCGATGAACCAGTGTTGCTGCGGTTGGACAAGCCATTGAATGGGGAGAAACACGTGCGGGTAACGACAAAGTCATGTTTTGCCCTTGTGGTTTGTTCACTCACTCTGAGCGCCCAGGAAGCCGATACCAAGTGGCGTCTCAGTGGTTTCGGCAGCCTGGGGTTGGCTTCAAGTTCAACGGATACCGCCGGGTACCAGCGTGATCTCTCCCAACCGCGCGGCGTTGGCCACAGTCCGGATCCGAAGCTGGACAGCCGCCTGGGGTTCCAGGTGAACTACAACCTGACGGATGAAGTCAGCTTGGTGGGCCAGGCCATCAGCAAGTACCGCTACGACCACACCTTCAGCCCGGACCTGTCCTGGGCCTTCCTGAGCTATGCGCCCACCTCGGGACTTCAGATCCGGCTCGGACGGCTGGGCTGGGATGTCTTCCAGCTTGCGGACACCCGGAACGTGGGCTACTCCTACCCCTGGGCCCGGCCTTCGGTGGAGTTCTATGGCCCCCTCCAGGTCTCCAGCCTGGACGGATTGGACGCGGCCTGGACCACGCCGATCGACGAAGGCCGAAGCCTCCGCTTCAAGGTGTCCGCCGGTCGCACCTCGGAAAAGGTGCCCCTGGGTTCGGAAAGCCAATACTTAGATCTCAGCGGCGGCAAGCTCTTCGGCACCCTGGTGGAATTCCAGGGGGAGAACCTCAACCTGCGCATGGCCTATGCCCAGCTTCAGACCACCAAAGACTTTCCTTCTTCAGTGCTCAGCCTGAGGAGTGGGGTCGAGACCTTCGCCAGCCTCCTGCACGACCCGGCGCTGGCCCGCCAGGCCGAGAGCATGGTCTTCAAGGATCAGGTCTACCACTACTACTCCGCAGGCCTGAGTTGGCAACAGGGGCCGTGGCGCTTCGATGCGGTGGGGGCCAAGGTCAATTCGCGCAGTGCCCTGGTCTCCAGCCTGAGGTCAGGCTATGCCTCGATCGGGTACCGGGTGGGTGAGGTGTTGCCCTACCTCC
>JAYVRY010000217.1:0-4343 GCA_043775845.1 Acidobacteriota bacterium | reverse complement strand
CCGGCGTGCGGGCCGTGCCCCTCTCCGACGAGAAGAAGAACGGCGGCGTGGCCTTCGCAGCCTCCTACGAGAACGCCCTCAGCGGCAAGTATCCCCTGGCCCGCTTCCTCTACATCTACATCAACAAGGATCCCAAGAAGGCCGTGGATCCCCTCACCAGCGAGTTCCTCAAGTTCGTGCTCAGCAAGGAAGGCCAGGAGATCGTCGTGAAGGACGGCTTCCTGCCCCTCACCGCCAAGATGGAAACCGACGAGCTCGCCAAGCTCAAGTAGTCAGCTGCATTCCAGTCGTGCCGGGGGATGCCTCCGGCACGACTGTTTGTTGAACCATTCCCTTCACCCGCCGCTTCTCACTGACGAGACGACATGCCCAGCATCCCTTCCAGGCAGGCTCGAGCCCAGCGCATGGACCGGTTCATGGCCTTCGCCATCTCCGGCGGCGGGCTCACGATGATCGGCGCGGTACTGGCCATGCTCCTGTTCATCATGAAGGAGTCGGTCCCCCTCTTCCTTCCCCCCCAGTCCAAGTTCGTCACCACCATCCAGGCACCCCGCTCGGGGGGGGTGTGGATCGACGAATCCGTCAAGGCCGCTGTCCTGCTCTCCCGCACCGAGGGCTTGAAGGCCCTGCGTTTCCCCGCTGGCACCGCCCTGCCCACCCCCGCCGAGGGTCCGGCCCTGCCCTGGCGGACAGCCACGACCTTGAACCCCCGTGGCGAGGCCCTCATCATCGGGGCGGATGGCCGTCTGTCCTTGACTCGCCTGACCTGGGCGAAGCCGGCAGGTGAGAACGATCCAGCCCAATGGACCCTCGAACCCCGCTGGCAGGGGGGCTTGGCCATGGACAAGGTGCCGGGCGAACTCCTCCACTTCCGGATTCTGGAAGGCGGCGGACTGGGTGGAGGCGCCACCTTGAGGATCGTGGCCCGAGCTGAAACGGGGCTGGTTTGGTCGGAAGCTCCCCTGGATGCGCCCACGCCCCTGGCCTGGAAACCGGTCCAAGTGGATCCATCCCTGCACCCCACCGCAGCCGCCTGGAGTTCCGACGGCAAGCATCTCTTCCTCGGCACCCGCGAAGGCAGCCTGCTGGACTTCGATCCGGACACCAACCAGGTTTCCTCCCAGGCCGACTTCGGCGAGGCCGTGGCCTCGCTTGGGTTTGCCCTGGGCCAGTCGAGCCTCCTGGTGGGTGGTGCCAACGGCAAATTGGCCGCCTACCAGCGGGTCCGCGTGAACGAGATCTTCACGCTGCAGGCCTTCCATACCTTTCCGCGACTGAGTGGCCCCGTGCTCGGCTTCCAGTCCAGCCTGCGCGACAAGCGCTTCCTGAGCTGGACCGCCACTGAAGCCGTCGTGGATCATCTGACGACGGAACGGCGCATGTTGACCACCCAACTGGATGGCACCGGCACAGCGGCTCTGGCGCCCCGGGGCGACCTTATCGTCCATGCCAACGACGCCACCGGGAACCTGCGTTTGTGGAACCTGGACGCGCCCCATCCCGAAGTCAGCTTCGGCCTGCTCTGGGGCAAGACCCACTACGAGGGTTACGAAAAGCCCGAATACGTGTGGCAGAGCACGGGCGGCACCGATGATTTCGAACCCAAGTTCAGCCTGGTGCCCCTGGTCTTCGGAACCCTCAAGGGCACCCTCTACGCCATGCTCTTCGCCTTTCCGTTGGCGGTGCTGGGGGCCCTCTACACCTCGCAGTTCGCCACGCCCCGCCTGAGGAACAGCATCAAGCCCGCCGTGGAGATCATGGCCGCCCTGCCCTCGGTGGTGCTGGGCTTCCTGGCCGGTCTGGTCATGGCGCCTCTGTTGGAACGCATGGCCGTGGAGGTGTTCCTCTTTCCAGTGGTGGTGCTGCTGCTGGCGCTTGCCATCGCACCCTTCTGGGGCCGCACGCCAGTTCCCTTCCGCAACGCCTTCGGCACGGGTCGGGAAGTGCTTTGGATGATCCCCGTGCTGCTGCTGGGCCTCGGGATCACCAGCCTGGCCGGTCCCTGGCTTGAACGCGTGGCCATGGGCGGCAGCTATCGCACCTGGCTGCAGAGCGCGCTGGGCGTCACCTACGATCAGCGCAACAGCCTCGTGGTGGGCTTCGCCATGGGTTTCGCCGTCATTCCCATCATCTTCACCATCAGTGAAGATGCGCTTTCCAGCGTGCCCAAGTCCCTCACCTCAGCCAGCCTCGCCTGCGGCGCCAGCCCCTGGCAAACCGCCTGGCGCATCGTGCTCCCCACGGCCAGCCCCGGTATCTTTTCCGCCACCATGGTGGGCCTGGGCCGGGCCATCGGCGAAACCATGATCGTGCTCATGGCCACGGGCAACACCCCGATCCTCGACTGGAGCCCCTTCAACGGCATGCGCACCCTCAGTGCCAACATCGCCGTGGAAATCCCCGAAGCGCCGCTCCATGGTTCGCTCTATCGCGTGTTGTTCCTGGCGGCCTTCCTGCTGTTCATCCTGACCTTCATCCTTAACACCGTCGCCGAGCTGGTCCGCCAGCGCCTGCGCCGCCGCTACGAGTCCATCTGATGAGCCGCCTGGCTGAACGCTTCCGACAAGGCGGGATCTTCGTATGGTTCTCCGGGGCCCTGCTGGCCTTCTGCCTCGCCATGATCGTCAGCTTGGTGGGCTTCATCGTGGCCAAGGGCATGGGCTACTTCTGGCCCAGCCCGCTCGTCCAAGTGCAGACTCCCGAGGGACCCGTTCTTGGTGAGATCACCGGACACGAACTGGCCCGTGGCGAAGAAACCGAAAAATTCCAGTTCCGGGTCGGCAACCGCGACATCTACGGCCAGGATTTCCGCTGGGTTCCCGCTATAGGCATGGGTGCCCAGGAACGCCCAAAGGATGTGGTGCTCATCGAACGCCTGGAGTATGGCCCCTTCATGGGCCACATCGCCTCCATCAGCCACAACGGTGAGTCTGTCACTGCGGGGCCCACGGCTTTGGCGGAGGCCCTCAAACACCTGCCCGAAGCCACCCGCCAGCGACGCCAGATCCAATCCATCGAGAAGGGAGAGGTGGGCGAACTCAACCGGCGCCTCGAAAAACTCCGGCTGTCCCGGCGGAAGCTGGAGTCCAAAGGCGACACGGAGGCCCTTGCCTCGGTGGATGCCAAGGTCGCCGCGCTTCAGGCAGCCTACGACAAGCTGCAGACCACCCTCGAGCAGAGCCGGACCGAAGCCAAGGCCTGGACCTTGAACCTGCAGACCGTCGATGGCCAGACCAAGGAATGCCCCCTGGGCAGCGTGGTCCGCGTGATTCCCGCCAACGATCTGGGGCCTCTCGACAAGCTGGGCGTCTACCTGTCCCGCCTGTGGGAGTTCGCCGCCGATGATCCCCGCGAGTCGAACACCGAAGGCGGCATTTTCCCCGCCATCTTCGGCACCGTGATGATGGTGCTGGTGATGTCGGTGCTGGTCGTGCCCCTCGGCGTCGTCACTGCGCTCTACCTGCGTGAATATGCCAAACAAGGCTGGCTGGTGCGAGCCGTGCGCGTGGCCGTGAACAACCTGGCCGGCGTGCCTTCCATCGTGTTTGGTGTCTTCGGCCTCGGCTTTTTCGTCTATGGCCTGGGTGGCACCATCGACAGCCTCTTCTTCGCCGATAGCCTGCCCACGCCCACCTACGGCACCGGCGGCATTCTTTGGGCCTCGCTGACCCTGTCCCTGCTGACCGTGCCGGTGGTGGTGGTGGCCACCGAGGAGGCACTGGGGGCCGTGCCCCGGTCCCAACGGGAGGCCAGTCTCGCCATGGGGGCCACCAAGTGGCAGACCCTCTGGAAAATCGTCCTGCCCAGTGCCACCCCGGGCATTCTCACGGGCCTCATCCTCGCCATTGCCCGCGGGGCCGGCGAGGTGGCCCCCCTGATGCTCACGGGCGTCGTGAAGCTCGCCCCCGCCATGCCCCTGGATGGCACCTTCCCCTTCTTCCACCTGGACCGGAAGTTCATGCACCTCGGCTTCCACATCTACGACGTGGGGTTTCAGAGCCCCAATTCCGAGGCCGCCAAGCCCATGGTCTTCATGGCCGCCTTCCTGCTGCTGATGGTGGTGGTCGTCCTGAACCTGTTCGCCCTCAATCTCCGGCGCAAGCTGCGGGAGCGACTGGGCGGGAGCACCTTTTGACCCTGAGTCCTGGAGCCATCGACATGGAAATCGACGACCCCCGCCCCGTGCCGGAGCCAGCTCAACTGCAGGGGCCAACCCCAGACACCGGGCTCAGGCCAGCCAGCTTTGCGCAGCCCAACCTGCCCCTCACGGACCCGGCCGTCCTGTCCGCGCCCATCATTCTCCGCATGGAGCGGCTCAATCTTTTCTACGGCGAGAAGCAGGC
>JAYVRY010000216.1:0-4372 GCA_043775845.1 Acidobacteriota bacterium | reverse complement strand
TAGGTTTCGGTGGTGATTTCGCCCGCCACCAGCACCAGGCCGGTGGTCAGCAGCGTCTCGCAGGCCACGCGGCTGCGGGGGTCATCCTTCAGGGCCGCATCCAGCACCGCATCCGAGATCTGGTCCGCCATCTTATCGGGGTGCCCTTCGGTGACACTCTCAGATGTAAACAGGTGTCGCCCCTGGGTGGCCATGTGTGACTCCTCAGAACAGCCCAAACATCGGATTGGGGAAACAATGACTATATCTTAGTTACATCTTTCGGATGACGCGGGGAACCTTGCCATGCCCTAGCCTGAAGGATTAAGGTGGGGAATTCCCTGCCTTACAATTGGCTCAAGCAATGCCCCCCCTGGAGGAACCCATGATTTCATTCCGCCGACCGACGTTGGCCCTGGCCCTAATGGCCGCGTCCTTCCTGATGGTCTCGACCGCCTGCAAGCGGGAGGATCCGCAGATCCGCGAATTGACCCAGAAAGCCGCCGAGGCCGACAAGGCTGGCCAGCAGCTGAACCAGGCCGGTTCCGAGCAGCAGAAGAAGCTGGCCCAGGCCGGCGTCAACGATGTGAAGCCCAATGCCGAAACCCTGCAGCTCTCCGATGAACAGAAGAAGGCCCTGGAAGAGCGCATCAAGAACGAGAAGAACAGCTCCTACCAGGCCCTGCTTCAGGAAGTGCTGGACAAGGACAAGGAGATCAAGGAACTCAACACCAAGCTGGCCAAGCTCAAGGCCGACCTGCCCAAGCCCGACGTGGCCAAGCAGAACGACAGCCACTACGGCATGGCCCTCAAGTTCCTCAAGAAGAAGGGCGTGTCCGACGCCGAAGCCAAGAAGCTGGTGAGCCGCGTGGCCATCCTGGAAAAGCTGGCACCGGGCTTCGAGGTCTACCACTTCTACGCCAATGGCACCTACGGCACCTGGGTCTCCCAGGGCAAGGCCAAGATCACGCCCAACGACCTGATGCGCCAGGAGCGCGAGAAGATCGAAGGCGAGCGCGACGAGGCCGTGGCCCAGAACGAGAAGCTGCAGGAAGAGGTCACCGATCTCGCCAGCCAGAAGCAGAAGATCGAGGAAGAGATCGTCGGCCTCCGTTCCGAGCGCAGCAACCTCATCGATGAGCGCGCCAAGCTGCAGTCCGACAATGCCGCCCAGGTCTCCAAGCTGAACTCCCTGCACTACGTGGTGGGCAAGCGCGACACCCTGAAGACCGACGGCATCATCGAGATTCCCGTCTTCGCCAAGGACCGCGCGGGCAAGAACTGGCGCGACGAGGTCTTCACCCAGAGCCTCGACCTCCGTTCCGCCAAGACCATCGTCATCAAGGCGGCCGACCTGGGCCTGAAGAAGATCGGCAAAGTGAATGTCGTGCCCGGCTCCTACATCAAGGACGAGCACTACAAACTCACCATCAGCGAAGACAAGATGACGGCCACCATCGAGCTGGTCACAGTAAGCCGGTTTAAGAACGACAAGGTCGTCTTTGCAGTGACCGATTAGGAGCTCTTCAGAACAACCTGTGTTGTCTGGTTGTTCTGTTCGTGGCCCTGATGCCACGCGCTCTACTTGGATAAGTCGGTCATGTTTGAAAGGCAGGTTAAACCTACCTGGAGTCAAGCAGGGGCCCCTTCGGGGGCCTTTGTTTTGTCTGGTAATTCGTCGTCGCCCCCACTATCGTCGGAACACCAATCCACCATTCTCTTCAACTCCACCCCATGAGGTGTGCGATGCATCGACGCTTGAATCAAGCGGCCCTCGGAACCACCCTGCTGACCCTGCTTGCTTGCAGTGGTGGCGGGGACTCCAAAGCCCCTTCCATAGTCACGGGAACGGCTTCCACACCCAGCGCCACCATGGCCGTGTTCGATCCGGCCAATTCGAAAATTCCGCTTCCCAATGTCCTGGCCACGGCCGCGGCGGTCGATCCCATTGGAACCGCCTGGTTCAATCCCCTCACGGGGGCGACGGTGGCAGGCGCCCGCCCCTACGGCGTCCCCATGCAGCCGGCCGAAGCCCTGGCCTACGTGGCCTACCACGAGGTGGGCGGTCCCAACTACGGCTACCCGAGTGCCGCCTATTCCACCCACGCCGTGTCGGGCCTGAATGCCCCCATTTACGTCGCCTTCTCGGGCACCGTGGATGCCACCACCGTCACGCCCAGCACCGTGAAGGTGTTCCAGATCCTGCCCGATTCCAACGGCCTCACGGAAAACGTGGCCCTTGGCTTCCAGGATATCTCCGGCCTGTTCACCTACACGACCTCCGCAGGCAGTCCGAATGCCGGTGTCCAGACGGGCGGGAAGGAGTTTCTCCTCTTTCCCAAAGTGCCCCTGACGCCCGGTGCCCGTTATGTCTACGTGGTGACGGATGGTGTAAAGGACACGTCGTCACCAGCCAAATCGATCACCGCCTCGCCCTACTTCGAGGCCCTCAAGTCCACCACGGCGCTGACCGGTTCTTTCGCCGCGCTTGAACCCATCCGTGCCGACAACATGAACGGCACGAACATCCTGCTGTCGGGTTATGCCAAGGTCATGAACGACCTCATCACCAACGCCACTGCGGACACCACCGCCAAGGCCGGCGCCACCGCCACGGGCATTGCCGCTCGCGCCAACATTACCCTCATGGGCCGCTTCATCACCACGGGCGCGGGTGGCATCCGCACCCTGGCTTCCGACAGCACCACCATCAAGCCTGTGGATGCCATCATCCGGGGCTTTGCCGCTGGGAGCTTCGGCGCCGCCAAGGCTTGGGACAACACCATCACCATCAGCGCCAAGCTTCCCGCCGCCACCTATTTTGGTGCCCTGGGTATTACCACCCCCAGCACCTACGCCAACATCAGCTCCGTGGTGCTCGGCACCTACCACAGCGCTGACCTGCAGGTCGACCCGGCGGTCGCAGCCACCGCCACCTCCGCAGGCGTCGACCTCACCACCCTCACGGGCGGCAGCGGCACGGCGCAGGGCGCCACCAACCCCTACAGCTACAGCACCGGCATCATGCAGGCCAAGCGAGCCGCCACCACCGGTGGTGGGCTCACTGCGGGGCAGCTCCTGGGCTTCTACAACACGGACCGCCAGATTCCCTTCGTCTACTTCATCCCCACCGGTGGCGCTGCGACCTACTCGACCGTGATCCTGCAGCACGGCATCACATCCCAGAAGGAAGCCGCCGCTGCCGCCGCGAACACCATCGCCCTGGGCGGCAAGGCCACCATCGCCATCGATCTGCCCATGCACGGCGCGCTGGCCCAGACCGCCAATCAGCTGACAGGCACGGAAACGAAGGCGCAGAAGGATGCCAAGACCTCGGCCTGGGGCTCGGATTTCATGTCCCTCACCTCGCTGCTGACCGGCCGCACCAATGTCCAGCAGGCGGCCCTGAATCTGCACCGTCTTGAAATCCTCATGCGCACGGGCACGCCCTTCGGCACCGCCTTCGCGACGTATGCTGGTGGCGCCATCACGGGCTATCCCACCCCCGGCGCCACGGGCAACATCACCTTCGTGGGCCAGAGCCTCGGTTCCATCTGCGGCGCCTACTACCTGGCCGGGAACACCACCCTGGCCGCCACCGGCGCACCCTACTCCCAGACCACCCTGAATGCCGACATGAAGGGCTTCCTGTCCGTCCCCGGCAGCTGCATCGCCTACCTCTTGAAGGACAGCCCGGCCTTCGGCCCCACAGTCAATGCCGGTCTCAGCGCTGCCTCCGGTGGCACGGTCGTGCCCGGCACCACGGCCTACACACAGTTCTTCCTGGTGGCTCAAACCCTGGTCGACCCCGTGGATCCCGCCTCCATGACCCTGCCCCTCGCCACGCCCCTGCCCTCCCGCCTTTCCGGTCGCGTGGCCGTGCAGGAAGCCGTGGGCGATGTGGTGATCCCCAACTACACCACCCGCTACTTTGGACAGGCCCTGGGTGGTCGCACCCTCTTCGGTTACGACTTTGCGCCGGGCTTCGCCCAGCTCGCCTATGCCGCTGACGCTTCGCACGCGGCAGGTCTGGTGGCCCCCTTCATGGCGGGTGCCACTCCCACGACCCCCAAAGCAGGCGCCGCTGCCACGAGCGCCACGGCCGCGACACCTCTGGAAGGCTACTTCCAGTTCGACCAGACCGCGATCGTCCACCAGTTCCTGCTGGGGCCCAACCTCGCCAGCACCGATCCCAACTACCCGGCCCAGCTCCAGAACACCGCCGCTGCCCAGAAACAGATGCTCTACTTCCTAGGCGCCGGGGGCCACAGCATCGTCGTGGATCCCTACTCCTTCTGATCCACCGTACGTGAAGACTCGGGAGGGGCGGCTCGCCGCCCCTCCCTTTTTAGTGCTCCAAATCCGGGAAGGCTTCCAGCAACTGCCGACGGGC
>JAYVRY010000215.1:0-15936 GCA_043775845.1 Acidobacteriota bacterium | reverse complement strand
CTTGCGGTGGCCTTCTGTTTGGTGGAGCCAATCGGGATCGAACCGACGACCTCTTGCATGCCATGCAAGCGCTCTCCCAGCTGAGCTATGGCCCCAATGGGGAAGACCCAGTATCACACTCCTTTTGCGCTTCTGCAAGCACTGATCATGGGGCTGTGAGACGGAGCTTCTGCCCCAGCAGCACACGGTTGCCCTTCAACCGATTCCAGGCCTGGAGATCCTTGGGGTCCAGGCCATATTTCCGGGCGATGGAGCCCAGGGTGTCACCCTTCGCCACCCGGTGGTGGCTGGGCGACTTGCTTGTGGTGGACGCCCCCGTTGGCACAGGCGTGACGGGGCCGCCAGGCAGGCGGATCTCGTCCCCGGGGTGGAGCGCCTTGGCGGCATCAGGATTCAGTCGCAGCAACTCACCCAGGGACACCTTCTGGGCCCGAGCGATCCTGGCCAAGGTATCGCCCGGCTTCACACGCAGCCGTGGTGTCTCCGGGGCACGGAGGGGCACCACGGTGACCGGTGTTTCGACGGGCGGCTTGACCTCCGGAACCACCGGTTCCTGCACGGCAGGCTTGGCCGGTGCAGTCACCGCAGGAACCGGCGGCTGAGCTTCCATCTTGGGCTGAGCCTCCTCCGTCAAGTCAAGCTCGCGTGGCGTCGCGGGCAGGGGTGCCAGGGGACGATCCCCCAATGCCTTGCCTCGGGCCCCGATGACCACGATATCCCGCTCTTCCACAGCCACAGCGGGAGGAGGCGGCACCAGCAGCCGCTTGCCGGGCTTGAACTGTTTCTCCGTGATGTCGTTGGCCGACAGCAGGTCTTCGGGCGTCAGCTTGAAGCGCTTCGCCACCTTGGCGAGGGTGTCACCCTTGCGCACGGTGTAGCGCTGGAAATCGAGCCGCTTGCCCGCAGGCATCTTGGCCAGCAGGCGCAGGCAATTGAGGGCCTTGCCAGGAGGCACCCGCAGCAGGTAGGAGCCCGGAGGCGTGGAGCCCCGCAGCAGCTCGGGATTGAGCGCCTTCAGGGTTGCCGCGTCAGTGCCAGCGCAACGGGCCAGCACTGTGAGGCTGGTCATGCTGGCCACGGTCACCGTCTCATAGGCGTAGGGCATGAGAGGCGCGATGCGCACGCCGTACCGCTCGGGATTGCGGCCCACCAGGATGGCCGCGCAGAGTTCGGGAATGTAGTTCTTGGTTTCCGTGCGCAGCCAGCGGGAGCGCGCCAGGTCCCAGAAGTTACGGGTGCCGATGTTCTGGATCGCTCGTTCGAGGGTGAGTGGGCCCGCGTTGTAGCTGGAGGCCGCCAGATACCAGTCGCCCGTGATCTCGTAGAGCCGCTTGAGGTAGCGCGCGGCGGCCCGAGTGGCCTTCATGGGATCCCGACGTTCCTCGATCCAGGCGTTGCCGTTGAGCCCGTAGATGCGCCCCGTGGAGCGGATGAACTGCCACATGCCCACGGCCTTGGCCTTGCTCTTGGCCTCGTTGCGAAAGCCGGATTCGATGACGGCGAGGTAGGCCAGATCCGAAGGCACGCCTTCTTCCGCGAAGACCTGGCGGATCATGGGCATGTACTGGGAAGCCCGCCCCAGGGCGTTCTCCATGAAGCCACGCTTGGTGGTGCTGAAGAGGCTCACCCAGGTGAGCACCTTGTCGTTCAGGTCGATGGGGTAGTCGTAGGTGGCGCCCTGCTCTGCCGCCCGCACGCGCTCCAGCTCCGCCCGAAGTTCATTGCCGCTGATGCTGACCACTTCCTCAGGTGCCTTCAGTCCGGGCTCAGCACCCGGAGCTTCATCCGATGCGAGCTGTTCCTGGACTTCCTTCAGCCGCATCAGAAGGCCCTGGACCTCACGTTGTTTCAGTAGATCCGGGGACCAGTCCGCCGTGAGCACATCAGCCTCATCGGCCTTGGCCTCAGCCAACGTCTCGTCTTCAGCCTCCAAGGCCGCCTCCGCAGCCTCCACGAACGCGCGAAGTTGCTGGATGCGAATGGCGTCGGATTCAGCGGCCCGGGCCGGGGCCGTGGCCACGTAGGCCTGCGGGGCCGGCGTCGGCGCCTGAACCGACGCCAGCCCCCAAAGGAGGCTGGCCAGGACCGGAATGGGCATGGGGCTAGTGGCTTTCTGCGCTCACCAGGGCCTGGTAGGCCGTGGCATCCAGCAGGCCGGAGAGATCGCCCGAGAGCTTTATCTTCACCAGCCAGCCCTTGCCGTAGGGATCTTCGTTCACGGCTTCCGGGTGATCGCCCAGGGTGTCATTCACTTCGAGCACTTCGCCGGCAGTGGGCATGTTCAGTTCAGACACGGTCTTCACGGATTCCACCGTGCCGAACTCCTCGCCTTCCGCGAAGGAGGCGCCAGCCTCCGGAAGATCCACGAACACTACATCGCCCAGCGCATCCTGCGCGTAGTTCGTGATGCCCACCAGGGCCGTGCCATCGCCCGCAGGCTTCAGCCACTCGTGGTCCTTGGTGTATTTGAGATCGGCAGGGAACATGGTTCCTCCATGGAAGGTGGGGACAGGTGTGCGAGAAAGGATCTACTTGGACCGCTTGTAGAAAGGCGTGGGGATGATCTCGGCGTTCACGGCACGGCCGCGGATCTCGATCTGGATGGCGCCACCGATCTTGGCCAGCTCGGTGGGCACGTAGGCCAATCCCAGGTTGAAGCCGCAGGTGGGCGAAGGCGCGGCACTGGTAACAAAGCCGATCTGCTTGCCATCACGGACCACGGGCATGTGGTCGCGGGCGATGTCCCGCTTCTCATGGGTCTTGAAGCCCACCAGCTTGCGGGGGGCGGGTGTGGCCTTGGCGGCCAGCAGAGCCTCGCGGCCGATAAAGTCGCTGTGATCCAGCTTCACGATCCAGCCCAGGCCCGCTTCCAGGGCGTGGATGGTGTCGTCGATCTCGTGGCCATAGAGGGCCATCTTGCACTCGAGGCGGAGGGTGTTGCGGCAGCCCAGGCCCGCAGGCAGCAGGCCCTTGGGGGTGCCGGCGGCCATCACGGCGTTCCAGAGCTTCTCGGTGTCGCCTGCGGCGCAGTAGAGCTCGAAGCCGTCCTCACCGGTGTAGCCCGTGCGGCTGATGATGCACTTGATGCCAGCCACTTCGCCATGCATGTAGAAGTAGTAGCCAATGGGATCCAGCGGCGTGGCGGTGAGGGGCTGGAGAATCTCCACCGCCAGGGGGCCCTGCAGGGCAATCTGACCGGTGATGGGGCTTTCGTTCACCACACTGCAGTCATAGCCCTTGGCGTGCTGCTGCACCCAGGCGAAGTCCTTGTCGGAGTTGCCGGCGTTCACCACCAGCAGGAACTCCTCCTCGCCCTCGCGGTAGACCAGGAGGTCATCCACGAAGGTGCCGTTCTCATAAAGGAAGGCCGTGTAGTGGACCTGCCCGATGACCAGCTTGGACACGGCATTGGGCGTCAGGTGCTCCACCAGGGCCAAGGCCCCAGGCCCCTTCACGCGGATTTCGCCCATGTGGCTCACGTCGAAGAGACCCGCCTTGGTGCGGACGGCCTCGTGCTCGGCGATGATGCCAGCCGGATACTGCACGGGCATGTCCCAGCCGCCGAAATCCACCATCTTGGCGTTCAAGGCTCGATGGGCGGCATTGAGGGGGGTTTTCATCAATTCTGATGCGGCGGTCGACATGGATGCTCCGGCATGAACACCCAGTCTATCGCCGGGGGACCCAAGGAAGAAGGCCTGGTAATTCCCATCCCAGGTACCACCGTCCATCCGCCTCCTGCCTTGTGACGAGACGCACAGCCAGGGGCAGCACCAGGACACCGGCCGCAGCGGCTTTGTCGAGTTCGGCCGCATACACCGGATCGATCTCCCTCGCCGCATCGAAGCGATCCACATCCGTCCGGTGGACGAACAGGGCGATGGCGGCGCGATGGCCCTCACGCGCCATGGCCTGGAGCTCTCGCAGATGCTTGGTACCGCGCTCCGTGACCGCATCCGGGAACAGCGCCCAGTCGCCATCCTTCAAGGTGGTGTTCTTCACCTCGATGAACACCTGACGCCCCTCGGCATCCAGGGCCAGCACATCGATGCGGCTCTTCTCGGCGCCGTATTTCACTTCGGTCCGGACACCGTGAAGGCCCGTCAATCCTGGCAGCACATCCCGGCGGGCCGCCTCGGCCACCACGCGGTTAGGCATGCCGGTCTCCACACCCACCCAGCCACCGGGCCGCTCCACCACCAGCCAGGTGAACTTCAACTTGCGTTCGGGGTTCGTGGCGGGCTCCAGCAGCACCCGGTCGCCGGGCTCCCAGCAGGTCTTCATGGAGCCCGTGTTCGTGGTGTGGGCCGTGACGACGCTGCCATCCTCCAGGCGTACATCGGCCAGGAACCGCTTGTAGCGCTGGATCAGTGAACCCACCACCAGCCCCGTCTTTTCGACGAGGATCATGGCCACTGGGACAGGATGTAATCAATCACTTCGGGAAGGCTGTCAGCCACCAGGTCGGCGTTGGAGCCATCGACCTTGTGGCCGTACCCCGTGCGCACCAGAGCCACCTTGCAACCCGCCCGGCGGCCGGCCTCGATGTCCAGGGCTTTGTCGCCCACCATCCAGGAGCGGGATAGATCGAGGCCATGCTCTTCTGCAGCCCTGATCAGCATGCCGGGGTTGGGCTTGCGCTCGGGGTGGTCCGCCACGGCGTATTCCCCAAGCGCATCTTCATGGTGCGGGGAAGCATAGACGGCATCGATCTTGGCGTTCTCCAGGGCCAACAGGGTGCCCATGCGGCTCATGACGGCCGCGAAATCCTGCCAGTCGTATTTTCCCCGGCCGATGCCGCTTTGGTTGGTGACCACCACCACGGGGATGCCCAAGGCGTTGAGGCGGGCCACGGCCGCACCGGCCCCAGGAATCAGAACCAGTTGCTCGGGGTCGGACAGGAAATCCACCTCTTCGTTGAGGGTGCCGTCCCGGTCGAGGAAGATCGCTGGTCTGAGGTTCACTGGGCCCACTCCGTCAGGCAGACATCGAATTGCCGTGAGCCCCTGGGGCTGCGGCCGCTGACCCACAGGAGCTGCTTCCCATCGGGGCTGAAGTGGGGGAAAGAATTGAACAGGCCGGTCCAAGTGATCCGCTCCAGGCCGCTGCCATCCAGGTTGATGCGAAAGAGGTCGAAGCCCCTGCCCTTACCTTCGTGGTCGTGGTGGTTGGTGGCGAAGACGATGCCCTTCCCATCTGGCGTGAAGACGGGCGCGAAGGCCGCCCCCGGCAGCTTCGTGACTTGGCGCTTGGCGCTGCCATCGGCGTTCATCACCCAGATGTCCATCTCCATGGGCTCCACCAGGTGCCGCTTGAGCAGATCCTTGTATGTCGCGGTGGCGGCTTCGCCCTTGGGGTAGTTGGTGCGCCAGACAATGAGCTTCGAATCGGGGCTGAACACGGCGCCGCCATCGTAGCCCACGCCATCCGTGAGCCGCATGAGGTTCTTGCCATCGAGATCCACCCGCCATAGATCCACATCGCCGCTGCGCTCGCTGGTGAACACGATCCACTTGCCGTTGGGGGCCACGGTGGCCTCGGCGTCATAGCCCGGCGAAGCCAGGAAGGGCTTGGCTTCGCTGCCATCCACGTTCACGATGTAGAGATCGTAGCCCTGGAACACGGGCCATTGGTACTTGCCCGGCGTGAAAGGCGGGCCCTCGGGGCATTCGGGGCCCGCGCCGTGGGTGCTGGCGAAGATGATTTTCTTGTCCCCCGGCAGGAACCAGCCACAGGTGACGCGTCCCTTGCCAGAGCTGACCCGCCGTTGATCTGAGCCATCGGCGTTCATGCTGTAAAGCTGGTCGCAGGGGTAGCCGTCCCGGGTGCTCTGGAAGATGATTCGCTTCCCATCATTGGACCAATAGGCCTCAGCATTGGAACCCGTCGAGGTGAGCTTCCGCACGTTCCGGAGGTGGGTTTCACGGGCATCCGCAAGACCCCCAGGCAGGGTTGAAGGGAGGTCGATGACGATGGGCTTGGCTGGAACTACCGTCTGGGCAACCAGGACCACGGGCCACAGGGCGCCCAGAACCAGGGGCCACAGGGTGGCCAGGAGCATTCGTTTCATGGACTTCTCCCTTGATCGTGCAAACAGGAACTGATGCAGAATGCCAGAGATGGCACACTGATGGGACAGTCCGAGGTCCCCGATCATGATCGACAAACGTGTCAGTTCAGCCCTGGAAGCCGTCAAGGACATCCCTGATGGGGCCCATCTCGCCGTGGGCGGGTTTGGCCTCTGCGGGATTCCCGAGCACCTCATCGCGGCCCTGGCCCAGACCGGTGTGAAGGATCTGACCTGCTACTCAAACAATGCCGGCGTGGACGATTTCGGCCTGGGCATCCTGCTCCAGAACCGCCAGATCCGAAAAATGGTGAGCAGCTACGTGGGCGAGAACGCCGAGTTTGAGCGCCAGTACCTCCACGGGGAACTGGAAGTGGAGTTCTCGCCCCAAGGCACCCTGGCCGAGCGCATGCGGGCCGGTGGCGCTGGCATCCCTGCCTTTTTCACCCCCACCGGGGCCGGTACCAAGATCGCCGAAGGCAAGGAAATTCGGATATTCCAAGGCAAAGAATGTGTGATGGAGGCGGGAATCTTCGCCGACTTCGCCCTGGTCAAAGCCTGGAAGGCCGACCGTCTGGGCAATCTGATCTACCGCAAGACGGCCCGCAACTTCAACCCCATGGTGGCCACCTGCGGGAAGATCTGCATCGCCGAAGTGGAGGAGATCGTCGAGGTGGGCGACCTGGATCCCGACACCATCCACACCCCGGGCATCTTTGTCCATCGGCTCTATCTTGGCCAGGCCTTCGAGAAGCGCATCGAGAAGGTCGTGACGCGGTAGTTGGACTACTCCATGGGCAGGCTGAGCCTGACCATGGATCCCTTTGGCAACGGCACGATTTCCACCGTTCCACCGTAGGCGTTCATGAGCTGGGCGCAGGCCGAGAGGCCGTGCCCCGGGGTCCGTCCGGCTTCAGGCCGATCCGGCCTCAGGCCCTGGAAGGGTTCGAAAGCGCCCTCGAGCAGCTCGGTGTCAATGGCGGTGCCATCGTCTTCCATCTCGATCCTGAAGTGGCTGTGCCCGCCCCAACTCCGGAGGGAGATCCGGCTGGGGTGCCCTTCCATCGCATGGCTGACCAGGTGGCCGAGCACTTCGGCGAAATCGGAATAGACACCGAACAACAGATCCTTCGGGGCCTGAAGGTTCAAGTCCAGGGTCAGTGCTTCGGGAAAGTGGCCCTCTGCCCGCATGAGTTCGAGCTCTTCCTGCATGATTTCATGCAGATGGATCCACTCGGGGGCATGCGCCTCGCCCTTCCCCGCACGACGGAGCAGGGCCCGGACCAGCCCATCAACCTGAGTGATGGATTGGCGGATCTGCGCCATGGAACGGTGGCATTCGGTCCGTTCCTCGGGTTTGGGGACATCGGGGCGATCCAGGAATACGGAAAGAGAGGCGCTCTCTTCCTTCAGCATGCGCACCGGCACCTGAAGCCGCTGGGCCGTGCTCATAAAGAGGTTGCCCAGGGCCGTTTTCTGATTCTGGGTACCGAGAGCCCGCTGGGCGTCCTTCAGGGCCTCATAGGCCGACTCCAAACCCTCATAGCTGGTGGCCAGGGCCTGGCTGGTTTCCGCCAGGTGGGTGATGAGCCCGGCATTTTCCAGACTGACCTGGAGGATGCCGGCGTGCAGCGCGGCCAGTTCAGCCTCGAAGGGCTGGAAGGGCCGATCCGGCCGGTCCGCAGCCAGGAAACCCCAGAGGTGGCCATCTTCGGAGCGGCTGAGGAGCGGCAGCAGCAGGGCGTTGTTTTTGGGTGACCAGAGTCCGAGGTCGATGCCGCGCTCCCAGGGGGCGGTTTGGTGCAGTTCGTTGCCGGTGAGGACAGCCCCTGCCGGCAGGGACTCTGCCCAGGCCACCAAGGGATGGGTGACGGGGAGCACTGCGGTTTCCTCATACCCATCCGGCGTGGCGACGAGGCCCTGGAAGTAGGCTCCGCTCCCATGGGCTCGGTAGGCCCGCAGGCGATCGAGTTGGAGTTCCGACCGGAGCTGCCCGAGCACACGGGCCTGGATCTCGATGTCATTCCTGAGGGGAATGATGTCCTTGCTCAAGGAGAGCAGCCGCGAGAGGTGTTGGCTTCGCTGTTCCAGCTCGGCCTGAACTTCCGTCAGTTTCCGATTGCTCTCCTGGGCTTCCTTCAGCTGGACTTCGAGGTGCTCGACCACCTGCAGGCTGAATTGCCTAAGGGCGGCCCCTTCCCGGCCCTGTTCGAGGTGATCGCGCTGGCCGCCGAGGTAGGCCTCCACCTGGCCCACGAACAAGAAGGGGTCGATGGGCTTCGAGATAAAGCCATCACAGCCCGTGACGAGGGCCGTTTCCCGATCACTGCGCATGGTTTTGGCCGTCAGGGCCACAATGAGGGTGCTGTCTAGATCGCGGTTCTGGCGCAGCTTCGTGGCCACCTCGAAACCGGATAACCCAGGCAGGTTGATGTCGAGCAGGATGAGGGCGGGTTTCAGGTCTGCGGCCATCTCATACCCTTTGAGCCCGTCTTCGGCCCAGTGCATCTCGTACCCGGCCTGGGACAGCAGGCGCTGCACCAGCCGCCAGTTCATGGGGTTGTCCTCGACGCACAGGATGCGTGGTTGGGAAACCGTCATGCGACACCTCTCCGGGGAGTATTCCTAGGCACGAGTCACCGCTGGCATGTCCACCACGAAGGTGCTGCCTTCACCTTTACGGCTGGTGGCTAGGATCCGGCCATTCATCAGCCCCATGAACCGTTGGCTGATGGCCAGCCCCAGGCCGGTTCCCCCGAATCGGCGGGTGATGCTGCCGTCCACCTGCTGGAAGGGCTTGAAAAGGCGATCCAGCTCTTCCTCGGTCATGCCAATGCCAGTGTCTTCGATGCGCACCGTGAATCGCCCGGCTTCCTCAAAGGCTGACATGCGTACAACGCCGGATTCTGTGAACTTGATGGCGTTCCCCGCCAGATTGGTGAACACCTGGCGAAGCCGGTCCCGGTCGCCCATGACCCGGATTCCAACTGGCGGGCGGATGTACTGGAGGTCGATGGGGCGCCCTTTGATGAGCCCCGTGGCCATGGCCTTCACTTCATCCAGCAGTTGCAAGGGATCGACCTCCTCCAACTCCATCTCCATCATGCCTGCTTCAATCTTGGAGAGGTCGAGGATCGAATCGATGAGCCCTAGAAGCGAGCGGCCGTTCTGGTAGATGATCAGCAGATCTTCCCGGGTTTCAGCACTCAGGCGGTCCTCGGGATCCTGCATGAGCATGCCCGAGAATCCAATGATGGAATTCAGCGGCGTTCGGAGCTCGTGGCTCATGTTGGCCAGGAACTCATCCTTCAGCCGGTCGACTTCTTTCAGCTTCTGGTAGCTGATGAGAAGGTTGTCGTTGAGCTCACGGAGTTCGTGGGTCTTCTCGTTGACCTTTTCTTCCAGCGTGCTGGCCCAGGCCCTCATCTCAGCCCGGCTCTGTTCCAATCCCCGGGTGCGGTCCTGCACCAGCTGCTCCAGGTTGGCCCGGATTTCTTCCAGTTCCCAAATCGTTTCCATCAACTGGCGCGTGCGCTCCTGCACCCGGTACTCCAGCAGCCGATTCTGGCGTTCGATTTCATCGCGCGAGACCCGCAACTTGTCCGTCATCACCTCAAATGATTGGCTCAGGTCCTGGATTTCGTCCCGGGTGGACACCTTCACCGAGACGGTCTCCAGGTTGCCCCGGGCCACCTTCTGGGCCGCCTCGGTCAACTGGATGACCGGCCGGAGGTAGCGGTCGGACAGAAATACCGCCACCGCGATGCCCAGGACCAAGGTCACCAAGCCCACGGCCAGGCTGGCCTTGATGTTTTCGCGGACTGCCCGCTGGGTGCCCTCGGTGGTGAAACCGATGATCAGGGTGCCCACCAGGTCCGCCCGGGGCTCCTCGTAGAAGACCGGGGCGATGGCGATGAGCATGTTGTCGTCACTGCGGGTGAAGGTGTGGGAAATGCCATCCTGCGCGATCTGTCCACCCATGACCCATTCGGGGGTCGTGGGCGTGCTATCGAGGGCTTCGCCCTTGGCGCCATAGACGGCGCTGAACCGAAAGGCGGGGATGTTCTGCACGCCTTGGAGCACCTTGGCGATGTCGCGCGTATTGCCGTTGCTGACGGCAGGTCCGAGGGCCGAGCTGGCCGTCTCCGCCACCTGGCGGGCGCTCAATTCCGCTTGGGCCTGCAACTGCTGCTGCACCCAGTGCGGGTAGTAGAGCAGGTTGAAGGCAATGAAGGAGAGGACCAGGAAGCTGATGACAGCGCTCAGCTTGGTCTTGATGGAAAAACGAACCATGGTGGGAAGCCCGGTGGAAACTGGTTTCCAGCCTAGCAGCTACAACTTGAACAGGTTGACCTCACGGTTGAGCATGTGGACCCGGGCGCCCAGCTGTTCCACCGCCCCGCTGGAGGTCTCGATGGCCCGCTCGCTCTCCATGGCCTTGCCCAGCACCCGGTTCATGGTCTCCTTCAGGGAGATCACGTGGTCTTCCTGGCGGGCCAGGATCCCATGCAGGTTGCTGGCGAGGGTCCGGACCTGCTCGGTGGCCTTGGCGATCTCGTCGCTGCCGACGCTCTGTTCCTTGGTCGAATCGCGCACGACGGCCGTGGCCTGCTGCACATTCATGGCCAGCGACAGGATGTAGTTGCTGGTCTGCTGCTGTTCCTCGATGACCGAACGGATGGTCTCAACCTGGGTATGGATGTTCCGGTTGGCCTCGTGGATGAGCGAGGCCTGGCCGGCCTGCTGGAGGGTCTCGCTGAGGATGCTTTCGACCACGCTGTCCGTCTCGCTGATGGATTCCAGAATGGCCTGGAGGGCCTCCTGGCTTTGTCCGACCGATTCGGCGCCATCGCGAACGGCATCCAGACCAAGCTCCACCTGCTGGTAGGCCTTGCGGATTTCCGCCTGGAGGGTTCCGATGATCTGCTGAATCTCCTGGGTTGAACGCGCTGTCTGTTCGGAGAGCAGCTTGATTTCGTCCGCCACCACGGAGAAGCCCTTGGATTGCCCGTCCCCCGTGCCGCCCTGGGAGGCGATGATGGCGGCGTTCAAGGCCAGCAGGTTGGTCTGCTGCGCGTGGTCGCCGATGTAATCGAGAATTTTGGCGATATCCGCGCCCAGCTGGAGCAGGGTCCGGGTGGTGCCATGGAAATCCTGCACGACCCGCTCGATGACCTCGATCTTCTCCCGGTTCCGGGCCACCAGTTCCATGCCGCGGCCCGCGTTGTGGATCACCTTCTTGGTGTACCGCTGGGCGATCTTGACACTGTCGTCGATGGCGGAGGTGCTCTGCTCCAGGTTTTCCGCGAACTCCTTGGTGTGTTCCGCGTGGCCTGCCAGGTGATCCACATTCTTGCCAACGTTCTTGATGGCGATATCGAAGTCGCGGATGGCCGACGTGATGCCATCCACCACCATCAATAGCTCATCCATGCTGAGGTTGATCTGCTGGACGCTGGCGGCCATCTCCACGATGGTGGTGTTGGTGCTTTCCGAAGCCAGGCTCAGCTCCATGGAACTGGCGCTGATGCCGATGGAGGTGTCTGTCAGCTCGTTGATCTCCTGGTGGAACGATTCGATGAGTTCCCGCTGCCCCTTGTTGGACTGCCGGACGCCATCCCCCGACTCGCGGATGAGAGAAGAGGCCTTGGCCAAGTCCCGGCTGGCCGCCCGGATCTGGACCACCATGCCGCGGAGGCTTCCCACCATGCGCCCGAACCCACCGACCAGGGCGGCCACCTCATCATCGCTGTAGACCGCGTCCAGCCGGTCGATGCGCCCTTCGCCCACCTGCTCGGTGTTGCGGCTGAGCAGCAGCAGGGGTCGCTGCACGTCCCGCAGGATCAGGGGAATGAAATACATCAAGAACATGGCCGCCAAGGCAAAGATGACGGCATTGGGGCGCAAGGCCCGCCAGACCGCATCGGCGTACTCGGCCTCGGGAATGACGGCCCGCAGTTCCGAACCGTCCGGCAGGACCTGAACCACAAGGATGTCTCCCCCTCCCGTGGGTTGGATCTTGGACCCAAGGAGGGCGCCGCCTCGCGACGCGGGCAGCCGAAGGGATACGCCACCGCCAGCCCCCAGTTTCAAGGTGCTCAGGAAGGCATCCAGGTCCTCGGGAGCAGGATTCATTTCCGACACGAAAACCACGGAATCCGTGAGATTGCCCAGCTCGTTCCGCGCATAGCTCGTGACCTTGGTGCGGATCGAAGACTGCAACGTCAGGCCCGAAACGAGAATCGACAGGATGAGCACCGCACCCGTGACGCCCAGGACGCCGAAACCGAACTTCGCCCTCAGGCTGGTGGTGAACCGGGCCAGCGATTCCGCGAATCCCGGCTGGCCCGCGAGAACCTTGAACACCAACATGAGGTTCTGTTTGGAAATAAAGTAAAAACAAATACTTCCAAGGGCTGCGAAAACCATGAACCCGGCCATGGTGATGAAGCTGACCCAATGACTCTGCCCCAGGTAGAGCTTGAGCCAGAGGTAGGTCGTGAAACTCGCGCAGATGGCCAGGATGAAGAACAGGACGGAGGCTGCCTGAGGAAAGCGGGTCAGGGGCCGGTAGAGATCGGGACCAAGGGGTTTCAGCCTCAGAGTCCCCTCGAGCTGCTGGATGTGCAGGAAGGAGCCGGTGGCCAGCAGCACCAACATGGCCAGGGCCGCCAGGACGCCCTTGCCCGTAAGGTGGAAGTCCGGGGGCGCCCCCATCACGAACAGGATGGCGCCCAGCAGGAAGGAGCCGCCCCAGATGATGCCAGCAGCCATCCGAAGGCGCTTCAGGACCAATTCCCTACCGGCCCTGTCGAGCAGGGCGGATTCCTGCATCCTGAGTTCAGGCAGGGGTCCAGAGATGAAATCGGGCGGCACCATATTCGCGTGTTTCGGCCAGGAACCATCCAGGCTGTAATTCCAGCGTGGTTTTCGTGTCAGTCTCGAAGATGAGCACCCCTCCAGGCGCGATCCATGCCCGCAGCGCCCCAGCCAGACGAGGCCAGAGGGCTGCCGCCAGGTCGTAGGGTGGATCCAGAAAAATGACGGCCTGGTCACGGTAGGCTTCAGGCCCCAGGCGCCTCAGATCGACGCGCAGAGCCTGGACCGGCAGGCCCGCCAGGTTCTTCTGGAGACAGGTCCAACCCGGCTCTCCCGATTCCACGCACACCACGGGGGCGTAGCCTCGGGAATGGGCCTCCAGACCCACGGCCCCGGTGCCTGCGCAAAGGTCCAGGAAGGGGCCCATGGGCCAGCGCTGCAGGATGGAAAAGAGAGCCTCTCGGGCCCGGTCAGCCGTGGGACGCACCTTCAGATCATCCGGCGGAGGGGCCGCCAGTCGGCGGCCCCTCAGGCTTCCGGCAATGATCCGCATTCGGACTGACCTAGTAGGCCCAGCGCATGAGGGTGGCGCCCCAGGTGAAGCCGGCTCCGAAGGCGGCCAGGGCCACCAGATCACCCTTTTCCATCCGCTTCTCGCCAAAGGCCTGGTGCAGGGCTGTGGGAATGGTGGCGGTGGTGGTGTTGGCGTACTTGTCGATGTTCACCATCATGCGGGCAGGATCCAGTTCCAGCCGCTTGGCGGCCGCATCCATGATGCGGATATTGGCCTGGTGGGGGACGAAGAGTTTGAGCTGATCGCCCGTGAAGCCATTCCGGTCCATGAGCATGCGGCTGTTGTCGGCCATTTCGCGAACAGCGTTCTTGAAAACCTCACTGCCAGCCTGGTGAATGTAATGCTCCTTGGCCGCCACAGTCTCCGCCGTGGCGGGCTTCAGGGAGCCGCCCGCCGGCATGTACAAGAAGCAGCCGCCGGAGCCATCCACCTTGTGCTCGAAGTCGATGATGCCCAGCCCCTCTTCCACGCGCTCCACAATGACGGCACCGGCGCCATCCCCGAAAAGCACGGAAGTCGCCCGGTCTTCCAGATTGATGATGGTAGACATGATGTCGACACCCACCACGCCAACCCGCTTCACCCCACCGGCGGCCACGAGGCTGCAGGCCGTGGTGAGGGCGTAGAGGAAGCCCGAACAGGCGGCGTTCAGGTCGAACCCGAAAGCGTTGGTGGCGCCAATCATGTCCTGGATGCGGCAAGCCGTGGCAGGAAACAGGGTGTCAGGAGTCACGGTGGTGACCAGGATCAGGTCCAGTTCGGAGGCCTTGATGCCCCGGTTGTCCAGAGCCATTTGCAGGGCCGGGGCACCCAAATGAGAGGCGCCGGTTCCAGGCTCTACCCAGCGGCGCTGGCGAATCCCCGTGCGAGAGAAGATCCACTCGTCGTTGGTTTCCATGATCTTGGAAAGATCATCATTGGTGACAACCCGGGGAGGGAAACACTGACCAGTGGCGGTGATTCCAACGGGGGCGGAAAGACGACGGTTCAAGGGGCCTCCGGTACGAAACAGCCATCATCGCATGGACGCGGCCTGGCGTCAGCGGCAGCCTCCATCCCTGACACAGACCGGCCTTAGCGATGGCCTCGGAAACGCTGCAACAGGGCGATGAGACGGTCCGAGTCCACCAGGCGGAAGAACAGCCCATCCAGGTCACAGCCCCGGCTTACCCACCCGTGGGTAGGATCCGTTTCATCGACCTCTCGCCAAAAACCTGGAGGCAGGGTCAGGCTCCCGATCATCCGCTCGATGGGCAGGGCCAGTCGGGGGCGGAGCACCGCCATGGCCATGGGTGGAGCCTGGGGGACCTCGCAGCCCGGCAGATCCTCCCAGGCCAACACCGGCAGGAATTCGCCGTAGTACACCACCACCCCCTGGATGCCCTTGGGGCGCCCAGGCAGGGGCGAGATCGGCGATGCCGCCACCACTTCGCGCAAGTCCGAGGTGGATATCAGCAGATCCATCCCCGCCGCTTGCACGTGGATCCAGGCCCCCAGGTCAGACACGGACGACCCTCCTCATGAGGGAATCCATGGCCAACCCCAGCACCGCATCGGGATCCACCACCCAGAGGATGCCATCCTCCTGGGGACTGCCCCCCATGATGCCCTCGGTGTGGGCCAATTCCGGCAGGCTCCTCAGCAGCACATCCCCCCGCCCCAGGATTTCATCCACCCCCACGGCCACCTCCACACTGCGCGCAGAGGCAGCGGGCTGGCTCACCACCACGAAGGCGGTCTGTCCTTCGGGCGCGGGCATGCCAAGACAGGCCTGCAGGGATTCCAGGGGCATGGTTCGGCCGAGGACCTTCAACTGTTCTCCGCCACGGAGGATCGCTCTTCCTGCCTGCACGCGCACCACGTTGCTCAGGGGTATGCCGAAGGTCATCTGGGCGGCGCGCACCTTCAGACAGCTCACCACGGCCCGGCTGAGGGGAATGCTCAGCCGGATGAGACTGCCCCGTTTCAGTTCACTCGACAGAAGGATTTCCCCGCCCAACGCATGGATTTCGGACCGGACGACATCCATGCCGACACCCCGCCCGGAAATCTGGGATGCCTTGATCTGAGTTGAGAACCCAGGCTCCAGGGTGAGACGGTGCAGCCGTTCTGGCGTGTGGACCTGCCCCTCTTTAAGCAGTCCCAGCTCCAGGCCCCGGGCTTCAATGCGTTCCAGGTTGAAGCCTCGCCCGTCATCCCGAATGTCGAACCGGATGTTCCGTCCCCGCTGGGAAGCCGAGATCCGGATGGAGCCGGCCTCGCTCTTGCCCATGGCCACCCGCTCCGAGGGGGCTTCGAGGCCATGATCCATGGCATTGCGCACCAGGTGGATGAAGGGGTCGGACAACCTGCCCAGGAGGCCACGCTCCAGTTCCAGCTCGTTCCCCTGGAAGGTCAGCTTCACGGGTTTCCCCATATCCCGGCTGAGGCTCTTGACCATGGGCTCGATGCGGGAGAACAGACTCTCGACCTTGAC
>JAYVRY010000214.1:0-59040 GCA_043775845.1 Acidobacteriota bacterium | reverse complement strand
GATCGGCCACAGGTGGAACGCAGCCCAACATGATCCCGAGGCAGGCGGCCAATAGGGGGAGACGCAGGCGGTTCATCAGGACTCCCTTTCGGGCGCGGGTTTGACAGCCGGGGCCTGTACCGGGGGTGCCTCCACGACGCCGGAGGCGGGTGCCGTGGCAGGCTGAATGATGGGGACGACCACGGGCCGGGCTTCGGCCTGGCCGGTTTTTGGTGACCTGCAGTTCAGAATCATCTTGTCCATCATCCGTCCCGATTCAGGCCAGCGCTGTTTCTCCTTCTCGTAGTATTTGATGGCTTCGCCAGGTTGGTTGGAGGCACTCAGGAAGTACCCGTATTCGGCGTAAATTCCCGGCGGGACCTTTCCGGAACCCTCTCCATCCTCGATCTGCCGCTGGAGGGCCTTCCCGTATTTATCGAGACTGGTTGGATCCTTCATTAAGGTGTAAAGGGAGCTTTCATAATTCCCCCATTCGTAGGTTTGCGGTGGTTTGCACCCGACGAGGGCCATCAGGCCCCCAAGTGCAAGGACAGCGACATACTTCATTTTGATCCTCCCGATACAGCGATAGTTCTGAGTTCCCCGCCACCCAAAAAGATTCGCTGCGAGAACAGCAAGCGTTCGGCGGCCTTGATTTCAACCAGGTGTGTTCCGGGCTCCAGTAGCAGGACTCCCGGATCACCCTGGTAGGTGTCGGCCTGGCCCATGGATACTCCATCAACGTAGAGCACGGCTCCTTTCGGAGCGTCCTTGACCAAGATCTTGGGTCGCCCGTCCACGACCCTTGTGTGGGTCCTCGGCTCAGCACATCCCAGGCCCATGACCAAGAGAAGCGCCGCCATTAGCAAGGTCTTCATGGGTTGCTCCCTTTCAGCTCGGTTACGTAGACGTTGAGAATGTCGGGGAGCGCACCCTCGACCAATTCGCAGACGGCTCCTTCGTTGGATTCCGAATCGCCGAAAAGGGCGGTCACCCTCAGGACCGCCACCCGCTCGGAGGGCAGGGAAATTTCGAATCCGGTCTGCTGGCTCTTGACCTTCTGCCCTTCCCGCATCACCGCGACGCGATCACCCACCTTCAACCCCTGGCGCTCGCCGCCGGAGATATAGGCCTTGGCGCCCTCGATCTTGAGGATGTCCGTCTTCCAGGGCCGCTCACTCATCTTGTTGACGATCGAGTTCATGAGGTCAGAAATGGCCGCACCGATGGCCCGGTCATTGAGGGATGCATCGTAGTCCGCCCTGCTCCCATAACCAGCGATGGAGCCCGTTTCCGTATTCGCCTCACCCGAACCGGTCGCAGTGAAGAAGGCCTGTCCAGTCTTGACATCGATGAGGCGGACTTCCACCTTGGCCTTGGCTACCTGATTCTTGGTCGCGCTGAGGAAGCCCACCT
This sequence comes from Acidobacteriota bacterium, assembly GCA_043775845.1. Taxonomy (GTDB): domain Bacteria; phylum Acidobacteriota; class Holophagae; order Holophagales; family Holophagaceae; genus Geothrix. The sequence goes on along the minus strand of JAYVRY010000214.1, from coordinate 57,645 downwards.
TCCCACCGGTGGAGCGCCCGAACTCGGTCACCGAACCCACGATTAGAGTATCGACTCCAATCAGATTCTCCTGTCCGGAAAGCCGCTGCTCCTTTCGGATTTTTTCGAGGTCGGGCCGCTCGAAGACGAGGAACTGGCCAGAGCTGATAAGCCGATTGTACATCATGTCCGAGGCCTGCTTCCCGAGCGGATCAAGATCCCCATCCGTCAGCAGGGACCGCCCGTACCGGGTCTCGTTCGAGAACCTGGCCACGGCCACTTTCCGCTTCAGCAGCTTTGTCGGCAGGGGCTTCACGGAGGCGACAGCCTGGGCGGGTGGAGCCACGGGGACATATTCGGGAGTGCTCACCGTGGCGCAGCCAAGGCCGACCAGGATCAGGGCTCCCGCGCAAAGCGACGGAATTATTCGGGGCATCTGCCACCTCACAAAGGATGAAGAACCGCAGTGGGACATAGGAATTGGGACGAGACCTCGAATTTATAGCACACCATTGAGTTATCTATATTCAACCTTTCCGCCTCAACCCTGCCCTCGTTTGCGATCCATTGGGCGGTCATATCCCAACCATCCCCAACCACCGGGCCACCAAATAAAGCGCTCTCGCCGTGGATGGGCACGGATCGGAGAGCCGTTTCCCATCCGTGTTCATCCGTGTTCATCCGTGTTTATCCGTGGCTAAATGGCCCTCCTTCGGGCTTCGGAATGGTGTGGGTTAGACTGTCGGCAGATCCCCTGAACCGCCGATCGTTCCAGACCCTGGAGTTCCCATGTCCCTCGAAAAAAAGATCGAGCTGCTGAAGGCCAAGCACGCCCAGGCTCTCGCGGGTGGTGGCGAGCTGCGCATCCAGAAACAGCATGAGGGCGGCAAGCTCACGGCCCGGGAGCGAGTGGCGGCTTTTCTCGATGAAGGCTCCTTCGAAGAAATGGACGCCCTCATGGTCCACCGCAACTGGGGCGTGGAAAAGATCCCGGGCGATGGCGTCATCACGGGCTTCGGCCGCGTGGATGGGCGCCCGGTGGCCATCTTCGCCCAGGACTTCACGGTGTTTGGCGGCTCTCTCAGCGAGGCCTACGCCAAGAAGATCTGCAAGGTCATGGACCTGGCCATGAAGGTGGGCTGCCCCGTCATCGGCCTCAACGACAGTGGCGGCGCCCGCATCCAGGAGGGCGTGGTCTCCTTGGGCGGCTACGCGGATATCTTCCTGCGCAACACGCTGGCCAGCGGCGTCATCCCCCAGCTCAGCCTCATCATGGGCCCGTGCGCGGGCGGCGCGGTCTACAGCCCCGCCATCACGGACTTCATCACCATGGTGAAGGGCACCAGCTACATGTTCGTGACGGGCCCCGATGTCATCAAGGCCGTCACCCACGAGGAAGTCACGAAAGAAGAACTGGGCGGCGCCGCCACCCACAGCGCCAAGAGCGGCGTGGCTCACTTCGTGTGCCAAAGCGATCTCGCCGCCCTGGCCCATGCCCGGGAACTGCTCTCCTTCCTGCCCAGCAACAACCTGGGCGAAGCCCCCCGCCGCGCGCCCAAGACGCCCATGCCGCTCGAAAACCCGGAGCTCGACAAGATCGTTCCCGATGACTCCAGCAAGCCCTACGACATCCGCGACATCATCAAGGGTGTGGTGGATGACGCCCACTTCTTCGAGGTGCACGAGGCGTTCGCGCCCAATCTCGTGGTGGGATTTGCCCGCATCGATGGCCGCAGCGTGGGCATCGTGGCCAATCAGCCCGCCTTCTACGCCGGGGTGCTGGACATCGCGTCCAGCGAGAAGGGCGCCCGCTTCGTGCGCTTTTGCGATGCCTTCAACATTCCGCTCATCACCTTCGAGGATGTGCCTGGCTTCCTGCCGGGCGTCACGCAAGAGCACGGCGGCATCATCCGCCATGGCGCCAAGCTGCTCTTCGCCTTCTGCGAGGCCACGGTGCCCAAGATCACCGTCATCACCCGCAAGGCCTACGGCGGTGCCTACTGCGTGATGGCCAGCAAGCACATCCGCACGGATTTCAACTTCGCCTATCCCACCGCCGAGATCGCCGTCATGGGCGCCGAGGGCGCCATGAACGTGCTGCACGGCAAGTCCATCGCCATCGCCCCCGATCCCGCCGCCCGCAAGGCCGAGCTAATCGCCGAGTACAACGAGAAGTTCGCCAACCCCTACATCGCGGCGGAATTCGGCTTCATCGACGAGGTGATCCTGCCCCGCGAAACGCGCCTGAAGCTCATCAAGGCCCTGGCCTTCCTGGAGACCAAGCGCGACACCATGCCCCCCAAGAAACACGGGAACATTCCCCTGTAGCTGGCCCCGGCACGCGGTAGGATGCGGGTACCTTCCCGGAGTTCCCATGCGCCGCCTCGCGTTCTGCCTGCTGGCCCTGCCTCTCTGCTCCCAGGCCCTCGACGAAGCCGCTTTCAAGGGCGATGCCCGGAAGCTGGCGGGCGCCTGTGCCGACCGGGCCCGTCTGCTGCGACCCAAGGACGCCAAGATGCTCGCCGAGTACGGCCGCGCTTTTCTGGCCGCCGGGGAAAGGGCCAAGGCGGAGGATTGCTTCCAGCTGGCCCGCATCGATAAGCCCAAGGACGCCGACGTGCACCGTCTCATCGCCATGGCCTGGCTGCGGGCCGGGCAACGGGCCGAGGGCCTGAAGGCCATCGCCGAGATGCAGATGGCTGATCCCAAGGACAAGAACGCCTTCACCCGTGCTGCGGTGAATCTGCAGGATGTCGGCTTGGCCAAGGAAGCGGATGCCCTCATGGAGCGGGCCTGGATCCTGGATCCCTCCGACTGGCAGAACTGCGTAACCTACGGTCGCAGCTGCCTCCGCAAGGCCCACCGCGACGCCGCCGCCAAGTGGTTCGCCCGCGCCAGCCAGGCCAAGCCTCAGGAGGAACGCATGTGGAACGCCATCGCCCTTGCCTACGCCGACCACGGCGCGGAACCGGTCTAGGAGTCACCATGCGCAGCCTGTTCCTCAGCTTCGCCACCCTCGCCCTCGCCGCCCAGGCGCCGAAACCTACCGTCTTTGATGAGGCCTTCTTCAATGGTGACCGTCGCGCCATCCTCCAGGGCTGCGCGGACAAGGCCCGCGCCATGAAACCCAAGGATGCCAAGTACCTTGCCGAATGTGGTCGGGCCTACCTGGCCGCCCTCGACAAGCACAAGGCGGAAGTGGCCTTCAAGGAAGCCGAGGCCCGTGAAGCCAAGGATGGCCTGGTGCTGCGCCTCATCGCCCAGGCCTGGTTGAAGCACGGCTACAAGACTGAGGCTTTGGAGGGCTACGAGAAGATCGCCGCCCGGGATCCCAAGAACAAGGAAGCCCTCACCCAGGCCGCCGTGGACCTGGCGGAAGTGGGCCTCGTCAACGAATCGGAGCGCTACATGGGCGCGGTGGTGGCCCTGGACAAAGAAGGGTGGGAACGCTTCCTGGCCTTCGGGCGGGCCCTGCTGGTGGCGGGCCAACGCAAGAAAGCCGCCACCTGGTTCGCCCGCGCCGCAGCCCTGAAACCCAACGAGGAGAAGCTCTTCCTGGACATCTCCCGCACCTTCGCCGAGACGCAAAGCGTGATGTAACCCAGGGCCTGCCGTAGGCTGGACCTCTACGGAGCGTCCATGAACAACGTGTTCTTCAATGAACGGGGCGAATTGCGCAGCGGGTGGAAGGTGGCTGCCTTCTTCCTGGTGCTCATGTCGGTGGGCCTGGTCTTCGCGGTGGCCGCCAAGCGTTCCGGGCACGCGCGGGGCCTGGGCGCCTGGTCGGCAGCGGCGGTGGGCGCCCTGACCACCTGGCTGTGCCTGAAGCTGGAAGGGCGGCCCTTCACCAGCGTCGGGTTCGTGCCCGGCCTGCGCTGGCTGGGCCACTGTCTGGCCGGGACCCTGGGGGGCATCCTGCTCATCCTGGCCATGGCCCTGGTGGTTCGCGGGTGCAACGGCTTCCACTGGGAACGCAGCGCCGGGACCGGTCTGCCGCAGCTGCTGGCCTCGGCCTGGATGCTGCTGGGCGTGGGCTTTAACGAGGAGATCATCTCGCGGGGCTACCCCTTCCAGCGGCTGGTGCAAGGGGCCGGCATCTGGGTGGGCCAGCTGGTTTTCGCGGCCATCTTCGCCTTCGGCCACTGGAGCAACCCGGGCATGGAGGGTGCCACCCTGGCCTGGGCCACCCTCAACATCGGACTGGCCGCCATCCTGCTGGGTTTCTGCTACCTGCGCACAGGCAGCCTCGCCCTGCCCATCGGCGTCCACCTGGGCTGGAACTGGGCCCAGGGCAGCCTGCTGGGCTTTGGTGTGAGTGGCACCACGGACATTCCTGGCGCCTGGGTTCCCGTCTTCCACGGGAAGCCCGCCTGGCTCACGGGGGGCACCTTCGGCCTGGAGGCCAGTCTTCCCTGTGCGCTCATCTGCGCGTTGACGATCCTGGGGCTGTGGCGGTGGAAGGGTTCGGCGGTTAGCGCCGATGCTTCCACTGCTTCGGCGTCTTGATGCCCGCGCCCATCACCAGCCGCATCTCGCTGGTGGGCACGAACCCCATGCGCTGATACATGCCCTCGGCTTCCAGGCTGGCGTGCAGTTCCATGATCTCCACGCCCAACTCTCGCGCCAGCTCCAGGGCGCCGTCCGTGAGGCGGGCGGCCAGGCCACGGCGGCGGTGAGAGGGCTCGGTGTAGACATTGAAGAGGTAGCCCCGCACGGAGAGCGGTGTCACGGGGGTTGGCACCGTGTCCTTGAGCAGCATGAGCACGCTGGCCACGACGCGGCCCTGGTCTTCGAGCACCAGCCCTCGGCACTGGCCCGTCACAAACCAGCTGCGCAGCTGATGCCGGAAGGCATCGGCCATGCGCTTCAGGCCTTCTTCTGAACCCATCTCCATGTCTCGAAACATGGCGACGCGATGGGCCACATGGGTCTCCAGGTCGGCAGGGGAAGACGTGCGCAGGGTGGGATGGGTCACGGGGCTCATGCCCGACAGTGTACGAGTTATCCTGATCCATGCACTATGCAGCACTTGCCTCCGGTTCCAAGGGGAACTGCCATGCCCTGTCCGACGGCGAGCGCACGCTCCTGGTCGATGCCGGCATCTCCCTGCGCCAGATCCGCCAGCGGCTCGAGGGCCTGGGGCAGCAATCAGATTCCATCCAGGCCCTGGCCCTCACCCATGAGCATTCGGATCACATCGGGGCCCTCGCCGTCATCCTCCGCCGCACGGAATGGACCATCCTGGCCACCCGGGAGACCCGCAAGGCCGCCGAGAAGGCCCAGGATGTCCAGATTCCCAACCACCGCTGGATCGAGCTGGAGGCGGGCCGGGCCACGGATTGGAACGGTTGGCGCGTGCTCCCCTTCGCCCTGCCCCACGATGCCGTCGATCCGGTGGCCTACCGGGTCGAAGCGCGTGGCTTCGCCTGCGCCGTGGTGACGGATCTGGGTCATCCCACGGCCCTGGTGGCCGACCACCTGCAGGAACTCGATCTGCTGGTGCTGGAAGCCAACCACGATGTGGACATGCTGCGCGAGGGCGACTATCCGCCCCACCTCAAGGCCCGCATCCTCAGCCGGGTGGGCCACCTCAGCAACGCCTCCATGGCGGAACTGCTGGCCAAAGTCTGTTCGCCCCGCCTGAAGCAGGTAGTCCTCGCCCACCTGAGCGAATCCAACAACCATCCCGACCTGGCCCGCTTCGCCGCCGAGGAGGTCCTGCGGGGCACCGCCGTGGCGCTGCACCTGGCCCACCAGCGGGAACCCCTGGCCCTCACCGCCGCATCCCATTGAGCATGCCCATGCCCCGTTCCGCCCTCCTCCTGCTTCTACTTGCCCTGCCCCTCGCAGCCCAGGCGCCCCCTCCGCTGCGGGAGGTGGTCGAGCGCTTCGACAACGCCCAGGCCCAGGCCCAAACCCTCCAGTGCCCCTTCACCCTCACCCTGCGCCGGGCCCTCCTCAAGACGCCCTCGGTGACCAAGGGCACCATGTATCTCCAGGGCTCCGATTTCGCCCACTTCGCCTTCCAGCCCCCGGAAGACCTGATTCTGCACCTCACCCCCAAGGCCCTCATCTCCTACAGCCCCGAGGCCCGGGAGGGCGAACTGATGAAGATCGGCGTCTTCAAAAACGCCGACCGGAAGTTCCTGGGCCTGGGCCAGAAGCTCAGCTACCTGTCCGACTATTTCCAGATTGCCCTCAGTGAAGCCAAGGATGTGCCCAGCACCTGGTTGCTGGCCCTCACGCCGCGCACCCTCTCCCTGCGCAAGCGGATGCAGGTCATGAACCTCTGGGTGGACAAGGAGACCTGGCTGCCCCATCAGATCCAGTGGAACGAGCGCAGCGGAGATTCCTGGTTCCTGGAACTGGGAGCGTTGAAGATCAACCAGCCGCTGCCCCCCGGGGTTATTGGTTTCAAGCTGCCCGAGGGCATTCCCCTGCGCAGTGAATTCAGCTTCTTCGCCACACGCAAGAAGTGAAGTGGGGCTACACTTCAACTGCTTCCCGAGGGCCCGATGATTGTGGTGTGCCCGGCCTGTCAGGCCCGCTTCCAGTACGATGAAAGTCGCTTTGGCGCCACCCGCGTCAAGCGATTCAAATGCCCCAAATGCAACCATGTCTTCGAGGTGGTGAATCCGGGCGTGAGCCCCACAGCGGCTCCGGAGCCCCTGCCGCCCCTCCTCACCGTCCCCGCACCCTTCGTCGATCAAGAACCCCCACCGCCCGCCCCGATCTACTCGGCCAAGACCACCGCCAAGCGGGACCGCGAGGCCATGCTGGTGGCGGCGGGGCTCCATGTGGCAGGCATGCCCCCCGGCCTGAAGTTCAGCCTGGCCTTCCTCAGCGGCCCCCAGGCTTCCATGGTGCATGTGCTGGAAAACCCCCAGACCATCATTGGCCGAGAGGATGGAGACGTGATCACCCGGGATCCCGAGACCTCCCGCCGCCATGCCCTGGTGGAGATCCACCGGGATGGCACGGTCTGGATCAGCGATCAGCAATCCACCAACGGCACCCTGGTGAACGGGGAACGCATCACCAAACCCGTGCAGCTCTTCAGCCAGCAGGAATTCACCTGCGGCAACAGCACCTTCATGCTGCTGGTTCGCAACACCGATGAATTCCAGCTCCACTGAGACACACGACCATGACGCCTGATCCCTACGAGCCCCACCTCCGCCAGGCGGACACCCTCTTCGCCCAGGGGGATATCGTCAAGGCCGGCCAGATCTGGCAGGCCGTCCTCAAACAGCAACCCACCCACACCGAAGCCCGCGAGCGCCTCATGGTCGTGAAGCAGCGCCTGCTGGCCCTGCGCGAAGCCGAAGCTGCGGCCCCGGCCGCGTCTGCGTCACCTGCGCCCGAACCGCCTGCGCCCGAACCACCCGCGCTGGCCCCCGCGCCACCCGAGGCGACTGCGGAACGAGTGATCGTTCCTGAGCCAGAGGCCCCACCCGCCGTGCTTCCCGACCCAGAGCCCGCACTCCCTGCCGTGGCCCATGAACCCGAACCACCGGCACCAGAGCCCGCCCTGCTGGTGGTTCCACCTCCTGTTGAAGCCCTTCCTGAAGCCTTGGCCAGCCCCGAACCTGAAGCCCTTGCTGCGCCCTTTGCCGAGCCAGTGATCCCACCGCCGCATCCCCGCGATGCCCGGTCCACAGCCCCGGAGCCCATGCCACTTGTCGAGCAGGCCAAGGTCATCACGGGGAACCTGGATCCGGAACGCCTGGTGGCCGAAGGCTGCACCCTCTACGACATGGGCCAACTCGAGGACGCCCTGCGCAAGTGGGAAGGGGCCCTGGCCCTGGATCCCGCCCATGCCCTGGCCCTCGGCTACGCCAACGGCGCCCGGCGCGAACTGGGTTTGTCGCCCCTTCATCCCACGCATCCCCAGGAACCGGCCCAGGGCGCGGTCCACCACGTTGATGAGGATGTGGACAAGCTGCTGCGGGAGGCCGTGCAGCTCTACGACATGGGTCTCACCGAAGAGGCCATCACCAAGTGGGAACGTGTCCTCACCCTGGAGCCCCACCGGCAGGAGATCGAGGGCTACCTGCGCAATGCCCGGCGCGAGGTGACCCAGGCCGCCTCGGCCCCCACCGGCTCCGCCCAGGTGCAGACCAGCGCCACCGACCAAGATTCCCTGGACCTGAAACTCCGGCAGGCCGAGCACCTCCTCACGCTCCAGCGCCACGAAGAGGCCGCCTTCACCTTTCAGCAGGCCCTGAGTCTGGCTCCGGGCAATGCCCGGGCCCTCCAGGGCCTGGAACGGTGCCGGAAGCCCAGCTCTCGCCCGGCCACGGATTCCGGTTCGGCGCCCCGGCCCATGCCTGCCCCCATGGTGACCCTGGATGCCCAGGGCCGCATCGCCATGGTTGAAGAAGGCCCTTCGGGTTCCACCGAGCCCCAGGGTGTCGAGCCCCCGGCGGCCCTGCTGAAGGCGGTGCCGACCCCTCGGAAGGGCCTCTCCCTGCCCGAGCGCATGGATGATCTCACCCAGCAGATGCCCTGGCTGAAAGACACCCGGATCATCGCCGGTGTGGGCGGTGGCCTGCTGGTCCTGATTCTTGGCTTCTGGGGCTACCGGAGCTACCGCCAGGATCAGGCCCTGAAAGACGATGTCCAGTCTGCCCGGGCTGCGGCGGTGGCCCCCGTGGCCCAGCAGGCCCAGGCGCCCAATCTCGGGGATTCTCCCGCCGACATCCGCCAGGAAGCCGAAATCGCCCTGGGCACTGATCCCCTCCGCGCTTTCCTTCGGGCCGAAACCCTGGTGGCCACGAGCCCCAGTGATGCCTCCGGCGCGCAGCTGCTGGAAAAGGCCCGTGCCGGTCTGCCTGGTGGGGTGACGGGAGCCAGCCTGCCGGAATTCCAGAAACACATGCAGAACGGCGACCTCGAGGCGGCCGAGAAGGTCATGAACGCCCTGCTGCGGGCTGAGCCCAGTGATGCAGGCCTCCGTTTCCGGGCGGGGCGCCTGCACCTGCTGCTCTGCTCCGCCCACGCCAGCCAGACCAAGTGGGAGGAAGCCCAGGATGACCTCCTGCGCGGCCGGGCCCTCTTCCCCAGCGACAAGAGCTGGAACCTGCGGATGAAGCTCCTGGAACAGATCAAGGCCATGCCCAAGGACCAGCGGGCGGCCTGGATCGTGCTGCTGGGCTGATCAGTCCACCCAGACTTCCGGCGGCACGGGATGGCTCAGGAAGTGAGTCATCCCCTCGTTGAGGCCGTAGGCGCCCGTGGTGCCGAAGACCAGCAGATCCCCCGCCACCAGGTCTGGCAGACCCACCACGCCCAGACGATCCAGGCTGGTGCAGAGGGGGCCAGCCAGGGTGTGGGACACAGAGCCTTCGCCCCGGCCCACAGCCTTCACAGGGAAGGGTTCACCCGTGAGGAGCGGGCGGATCAGGTGGTTGATGCCGCCTTCCAGGATGGCGAAACGGGTGCCGCGGCTCTCCTTGATGCGCACCACCCGCACCAGGTAGACGCCGCAGGGCCCCGCCAGAAAGCGGCCCGGCTCCAGGATCAACTCGCCCTTGAACCAGGGATGCCGCGCCAGCAGATCCGACAATCCCTGTCCAAGGACTGCTAGATCCAGCGGTGCCGCGCCCGGTGCATAGGCGATGCCCAGGCCACCACCCAGGTCGATCTGCTCGAGGACCAGGCCATGGGTTTCCCTGAGGCGCTTCGCCAAGTCCAGCACCGCGCTGTGAATGGCCAGCAGTTTGGATGCGTCCCGCTGGTTGCTGGCGGCGAAGACATGCAGGCCGCGAATACGGACGTGGCGAAGGCTGGCGGCTCGGCCCAGCAGCTCGGACACATCTTCTTCATCGACCCCAAAGGCCGAAGGGCCGCTGCCGCCGATGATGCGGTTGCCCTCATCGATGTCGAAGGCGGGATGGACGCGCAGGTTCACCACCGTCTCGCGGTCCACCAGGGCATCGATGCGCGCCAGGTCCTCAAACCCTTCCGCCTGCACCCGCACCCCCATGGCCAGCGCCTTGCGCAGCTCTTCCCCGCGCTTGCCGGGGCCCGCGAAGAAGGTGCGGCCCGGGGGCAGGCCCAGGGCTTCCGCCCTGGTGAGTTCGCCGATGGAGGCGCAGTCGAAACTGGCGCCAAGCGATGCGAAACGGGCCAGCAGGCCCGGATGGGGATTGGCCTTCACCGCGTAGGCGAGGCGAACGCGGCTGGGCAGCACGGCGCGCAGGGCTGTGAACTGGCCCTCTGCCGCAGTGCCGGAATAGGCGAAGCAGGGCGTGCCATGCGCTTCCGCCAGGTGGCGGCAGGCGGCCTCATCGAAGGCAAACAGGGAAGTCATGGGGAGCCAGGGTTGGGTTCGTGAAGGGAGGGTTCAGGCCGTGTGGCGTCGGAGTTTGGCGATCTGCCGCCGGTGGATGCCCACATGCAGCAGGTCCATGCGGAGCGCTTGCACCAGCGTGATGGGTCCGGCGATGGGATGGGTGAAGAAAGCCGACTCCAGCGCGGCGGCTTCATCCTCTGCCACAAAGGCGCGAAGCCAGGCCAGGTGGGCATCCCAGGCCGTCCGCAGTTCTGCCAGCGAAGCCTGGCCCGTGGGCAGCATGCGCCGCGAGGGTACCTTCACGGGAATGCGGAAACGAAGGATGAGGGTCACCAAACCATATTTGAGACGGTGCCCCAGGTTGCGGGGCTGGGCCACCAATCCTGATCGCGGCGGGAGGCCCCGCAGGATCACGGACTCGGCCACCACCACGTGCTCGAGGATCTCCAGAATGGACCAGGCCTCAGGCCCAGGCCGGACCTTGAGCACGTCCTCACGGAGCGTCTCCAGCTCGCCCAGCAGGGCCAGGCGCTGATCGTCGAGGGTTTGCAAGAGACGCTGAAGGGGCGTGGATAGAGGTGCGCGGATGGTTGCCTCACTCATGCGGCATCGCCTGGTTCAGGATGCGATCGACAATGATCGCGAGGGCCCGGGCCTCCTCCAGGTGCAACTTGTCACTCTGGTGCGCGTCATCCTTGCTCATGGGGCGCATCTCCTTGAGCACGGCCCAGGCATCCGTCGAACCGATCTGCAGGGGCATGGCGTTGCCGCTGGAGGCGTAGGAGACCTTGCAGACGATGTGTTTGGGCCGGTAGCCCAGCCGGAGGTCGTGGTAGACACTCCGGGCCACGCCATCGGACACCCCGCCCACCGTTCCGGCCGCAGCCCCAACGGTTGCGCCCGCCACGGTGGTCACCACGACGAAGACCAGACTGTCCCTGGTTTCCTTCAGGTTTGGACTTCCGGTGGACACAGCCGAGGCGGTTTCGGCCCCCGCCTGGAACCCGCCAACGGCCCCAAAGGTGGCGCCCATCGCCGCGTTCGAAGAGATGGTCTGCTTGGTGACATCTCCCCGAGACATTTCTTCCACCTGGATCAACAGAATTGGATCCCGCTCCTGTTGGTCTTCGGCTGCCACCAGGGCATGGTTGGCCTTCAGGGTGGCATTGAGGTTTGCACGCAGCATGGTTTCGCGGGCCTCACGGTCGGGCCCTTCGGGGAGCTGAACCCTGAGGTGAAACGGTTCGTTCCTGAGGCCAAGTCGCGAGACGCGGAGTTCGGGACCGCGACAGCCGAGGGACAAGCCCAGGGCAGCCAGTGATGCGACCAGCACGCGCGAACGGGAATGGTCAGGGACACGGGACTCGAAGGCGATCATGAAAGGGACTCCGGGACATTCGTGCTGCCAGCGCTCAGGGTTCCCAAGCATCCAGCGGTCACCAGTATGGGGCCAGCCGCCGAACGCCTTCCCTCAACTGTTCGGGCGTTGCCGCGAAACTGAGCCGGGCATGGCCCCGTCCACCTTCGCCAAAGGCCAACCCGGGAATGAGCACCACCTTGGCTTCGTCGCGGAGCCTGAGACAAAAGGCCAGGGGATCGGTGTGAGCGGAAGAAGGCAGGGGCATGAAGTGGTAGAAGGTGCCATCGGGAGGCGTCACGTGGTGTCCCAGTTCCTCACGCAAGCCAGCGGCCAGAGCCTCCCAGCGCACCTGCACGGCGGCACGGGCTTCAACCAGCACGGTGTCGGAATGCTCGATGAGGGCCAAGGCCGCCCATTGGGCGGGCGTGGCGGTGCCGGTGACGGCGTAGCCATGCACCACACGGGCGGGGGCCAGCCAAGCGGGATCGCCCACGGCCCAGCCCACCCGCAGCCCCGGGGCCCCCCAGCCCTTGCTCACGGAGCTGGTGACCACGCCGCGCTCGGTCACATCCCGCAGGCTGGGTGCCCGCACGCCAAAGTGCAGGTCACGGTAGACCTCATCGGAGATGAGCAGCACGCCCCGGGCCGTGCAGGCCTCCGCCACGCGTTTGAGCGAAGCGAGGTCACCGCCACCGCCCGTGGGATTGGAAGGCAGGTTGAGGATCACCGCCGACGCATCCGGCGTGGCATCCAGCACGCGGATCAGCTCGCCGGCATCCAGGCGAAACCGATCCGCCGACAGGCGGTAGGTTACGGGCTCGGCGCCCGCCATGCGGGCCAGGGCTGGGTACGCCACGAAACCCGGATCGGGCATCAACACTTTGGATCCCGGATTCACCCAGGCCTGGAACAGGGAGAACAGCGCGCCCTGCGAACCGGTGGTGATGAGCACTTCATCCACGTGGGCCTTGTGGAAGGCCGCCACCGCGCGCCGCAGCTCCAGCAGGCCCACATGGGGCACGTAGGCGCAGGGGCCGGGTTCCCGCAGCAGGGCCTTGCGGGCGATCTCCGGCAGGTCCCAGGTGGGTTCGCCCAGACCCAGGGGAATGGCACCGGGTGGCGTGCCATCCGTGATGGCGCGGATGGGGGATGGTTTGAGGAGGGACAAACGGGAGGCTGGATTCACGCGAGCTTCCTTCTACATCGGTTCAAGAACTGATTCACCACGAAGACACGAAAGCACGAAGAGAAGATCAAAGAAACCAGTTGGTTTTCGTGTCTTCGTGGTGGATCTTTTTGGACAGCCTACCTCAGCGCCTGTTCGAGCGCCGTGGCCGCGTCGGTCTTGTCGTCGCGGTACTTCACGATGCAAGGCGCTGACAGTTGTAGCCCATGGGCCTTGGCGTAGTCACCCGAGGCTGGGCGCGAACCCGGCACCACCACGGCACCCTCGGGCACCTCCTGACGCAGCTCGCAGCCGTTCACCAGGTCGTAGATCACCGTGCTGCCCGTGATGACCACACCCGATGCCAACACGGCGCGCTTGCGCACGACGATGCCCTCGAAGAGGCCCACGAGGCCACCCACGAAGGCGTCATCTTCCACGATGACGGGCCGGGCGCCTGCCGGCTCGAGCACGCCGCCGATTTGGGCCGCCGCCGACAGGTGCACCCGCTTGCCGATCTGGGCACAGCTGCCCACCAGCGCGTGACTATCCACCATCGTGCCTTCGTCGACAAACGCGCCCACGTTCACGTAGGCCGGTGGCATGAGCACCACGCCCCGGGCGATGTGGGCCCCCCGGCGCACGGCGGTGCCGCCGGGCACGAGCCGCACGGCATCCTCCACTCCGAAATGGCGCGGCGGATAAGCCGTTTTGTCGAAGGTGGGATAACCGGGGCCCGACATCTCGATGAGGCTGGTGCGACGAAAGCCACAGAGGATGGCCTGCTTCACCCAGGTGTTGGCCACCCAAGTGCCATCCTCTTGGCGCTCGGCGGCGCGGATGAGGCCCTTCTCCAGGCCCGCTACCAGCAGCTGGTGCATGACCGGGGCTTGGGGATCCGTCAGCAAGGACTCAGGAGACTGGCTAAAGAAAGCACGGATGAGATCCACATCGATGGTCATCACTTCACTCCTGGAAGGGTGCCATTCGCGGCGAGGCGAAGGGCATTGGCAAGGAGGGTGCGAGTGGCCGCCGAGGCGGGCATCAGGGGCAGCCGCACCCCATCCGAACCGATGCCCAGCAGCTGAAGAGCCGCCTTCAGGGGCACCGGGTTGCTTTCGACAAACAGTGCCTCCATGAGTGGCAGCAACTGCTGGTACAGGCGCAGGGCCTCGGCTCCATCGCCCCGGCGCGCCGCGTAGACCATGGCGGCGGTTTCCCGTGGCAGCGCGTTGCCCAGCACCGATACCAGGCCGGTGGCACCCACGGCCATGGCCGCCAGGGCCAGGTTGTCATCGCCCGAGAGCAGGGTCTTGCCCTGGGGAAGGGTGCGGGCCACCTCGGCGATCTGGGCGAGATTCCCGCTGCTCTCCTTCACGGCCACCACCTGCGGGTTCTCCCATAGGCGCATGAGCAGGGCCGGGGTCACGTTCTGTCCCGTGCGGCCCGGTACGTTGTAGGCCACCAGGGGAAAGCCCGGCGCGGCCTTGGCAATGGCGGCGTAATGAGCCACCAGGCCGTCGGGGTTGGGTTTGTTGTAGTAGGGCGTCACCACCAGGGCGCCGGCGGCACCCAGCTCCTGGGCGCGCTTCGTCATGGCCGCGGCCTGGCGGGTGGCGTTGTGGCCCGTGCCCACCACCACCGCATGGCCCTGGCTTTCCTCCAGGCAGGCCGTGATGATGGCGTCGCGCTCGGCATCCAGCAGAGTCGAGGCTTCGCCGGTGGTGCCCAAGGGCACCACCGTATCCACGCCACCCGCCACCACGTGGCGAACCAGTTTGCGAAAGGCGGGAAAATCCACCTCACCCGAAGCGGTGAAGGGCGTGGCCAGCGCGACAGCGAGGCCGGACAGGTCCAGGGTCATGGCTTGCCTCCAGAAGACGGGGAATCCGGGCTTTGCCCGGAAGCCCCGTGGGGGAGCACGAGGGGGGACGCAGTGCGAGTGGGGCGAGCGGGCGATCCCCCCTCGGCCACGTTGGCAAAGAGGGGATCGAGTAGGTCAGCGGCCAGGTCATCCATGGTGAACAAACCCTTGCGGCCCTGAAGCCACCGCGCCGCCGTAAGCGCACCTTGGGCGAAGGGAGCGCGGGACCGGGCTGTGTGGGTCAGCTCCAGCACCTCGGCCGGGGCATCCAGCCCCACGGTGTGGGTACCGAATTCCGCACCGGCGCGGACCACGCCGATGTTCAGTTGATGCAGGCCTGGCGTGCCGAGGGTCCACTCCGTCTTGCGCGAACAACCGGCCATGAGCGCCGCGGCGAGGGTTTTCGCCGTGCCTGAGGGCGCGTCGGCCTTCAGGCGATGGTGGTGCTCGAGGAGATAAGGATCCCGAGCGGAATCCAGAGCCGCGAAGCGCCCCATCACGGTGGCCAACCGCGCCATGAAGGCCACAGTCAGAGAAAAGTTGGAGGCCGTCAGCACGCCGATACGCCCGGCGATGCGCGCCTCCAGATCGGGCAGGAACCAGCCCGTGGCGCCGATCACCAGGTCGGTCCCCGTCGCCAGGGCCCACTCCAGATGCGCCTCTACGGCCTCCGCGACGCTGGCATCAATGGCCACGGCCACGGCAGCACCCGGGGCTTCGCCCCGATCCACCTGCCAGGCCAGGGCTTCGCCCGCTTCGGCGGCGATGGCCAAACCCAGACGGCCCCGACCGAAGAGTCCGATGCGCGGCGCGCTCACGGCGTCCCCACCAGCACGCGATGGAGGCGGCGCAGGGCTTCGGCGGTGCTCTCCTCCTTCACCACGAGACTGAGGTTGATCTCGTTGGCCCCCATGCTGATCATCTCGACGTTGATGTCGCCGAGGGCCGTCAGCAGGCGCCCACCCAGACCGGGCGTGGACTTCAGCCGTTCGCCCACCGCCGCGATGATGGCCCGGCCTTCATGAACCTCCACCGTGGCGAAAGCCGACAGATCCTGCATCAACGGCTTCAGTGGCACATCGGCTTCCACCGTGAGGGAGACGCTCACCTCGGCCGTGGCCA
Organism: Acidobacteriota bacterium; assembly: GCA_043775845.1. Classification (GTDB taxonomy): domain Bacteria; phylum Acidobacteriota; class Holophagae; order Holophagales; family Holophagaceae; genus Geothrix. The sequence continues at coordinate 41,858 of JAYVRY010000214.1, read as the reverse complement.
CGAGGTCGACGCTCACCCCCCTGCGACCGAACACTTCGAAGAGCCGCGCCAGAAAACCGCTCTGGGCCAGCATGCGGGTGCTGCTCACGGTGAGCACGGTCACGGGGCCGCGGCTGGCCAGGGCTGTGATAGGACGCCCCGTGCGTACCTCGGCTGAGATCGTGGTGAAGCGGCCGTCCGGTTTCTGCGTGTGACGCACCGTGACGGGAATGCGCGCTTCCACGGCGGGCTGAATGGTGGCGGGGTGGAGGACCTTGGCACCGAAGGCCGCCAATTCCGCCGCTTCCGCGAAGCTGAGATCGGGGATGGGCAGGGCTTCGGGCACGATGCGGGGATCGCAGGTGAGCACGCCTTCCACATCGGTCCAGATCTGCACTTCTTCGGCCCCCAGCGCCGCGCCAAAGAGGGCGGCGGAATAATCGCTGCCGCCCCGGCCCAAGGTCGTGGTGAGGCCATCGGCCGTGGCGCCGATATAGCCCTGGGTGACCACGATGCGACCCGCACCCAGGAGGGGCTGCAGGTGCATGGCGGCCAGTGAATGAATGATGTCCTGCTGTGGCACCGCTTCGCCGAACACCTCGTCGGTGCGGAGCACCGTGCGGGCATCCACCCAGGCGCCGCCCACGAAAGCCGCGAAGATGCGCGTGGAGAGCCGCTCACCCAGGGAGGCGATGGCATCCATGCTGCGGGGGCTCAGTTCGCGCAGCATGGCCACGCCCCGGAGCAGCAGTTCCAGCTCACCGAAGAGGTCCGTCAGCGTCAGGTCCAACGGCTCGGGCACAGCGGCGTCGAAGAGCTCTTCCGCAGCCTTGCGATGCGCGGCCATGAGGACCCGCTGCCGCGCCATGGCTTCCGCCAAGTCGCCCGCCTCGGCGGCCTTGGCCGCGTCGAAGAGGCCATTGGTGGTCTTGCCCATGGCGGACAGCACCACCAGGGGCGCCTTGGCCAGGGCCGCCCGCACCAGTCCCGCCACCTGTCGCATGCAGGTGGCATCCGCGACGCTGCTACCCCCGAACTTGAGAACGATCACTGGAAGTACCCCTTCGCATGAGCGAGTTCCGCATTCAGGATGCTGCCACCCGCCGCCCCTCTTTCAGTGTTGTGGCCCAGCAGTGCGAACTTGATGCCGAGGATGGGGCAGGGCCGGATGCGGCCCACATGGATGCTCATGCCTTCGTCCTTTTCCACGTCGCGACGCACCTGGGGCCGGTCTTCCAGCATGTGCACATGGATGGGCGTGGCGGGCGCCGAGAAGAGGCCCAGGCGCTGGGGTTCGGGCTTCCAGGCCAGGAAGGCTTCGCGCACCGCCTCGACGGAGGGGTTGCCCTTCAGCCGCACACTGACGGCTTCCGTGTGCCCTTCGATGACGGGCACGCGGTGGCAGAGGGCACTGACGGCCATGGGCGCCAGGTCCACGGTCTTGCCATTGAAACGGCCCAGCATCTTGGGTGTTTCTTCTTCGACCTTCGGTTCTTCGTTGCGGATGAAGGGGATGACGTTGCCCAGGATGTCCAGGCTGGCCACGCCGGGGTAGCCCGCGCCGCTGATGGCCTGCATGGAAGTCATCAGCACGGCTTCAATGCCGAAGGCCTCGTGCAGGGGCGCCAACGCCATCACCAGCACGGTGGCCGTGCAGTTGGCGTTGGTGACGATGCCGCCTTTCCAGCCGTGGTGATGGCGTTGGATGTCCAACAACCCCAGATGCGCCGAGTTCACCTCGGGCACGAGCAGCGGCACATCCGGCGACATGCGAAAGGCCGCCGCGTTGGAGAAGACCATGGCGCCGGCCTTGGCGAAGGCGGGCTCCAACTCCATGGCAGGAGCCGTGTCCAGGGCGCTGAACACCACCGGGGATAGTGCGAATTCCGGCGTGCCTTCGGCCATGACCTGATCACCCAGCCCGCCGTAGGGCTCGCCATCCAGGCGCCAGGCACAGGCATCACGGTAGCGCTTGCCCGAGCTGCGCTCGCTGGCCGCCAGATGCTCGATGCGAAACAAAGGATGATTGGCCAGACGGCGCACGAAACGCTGGCCCACGACGCCGGTGGCGCCCAGAACGGTGACGGGGATTTTAGGGTGGGTGGTCATGGTCTAGTCTCCCAGAAAATGCAGGGCCAGGCGGCGGTTGAGGGCCACACCAGCTTCAAGGTCGGCGAGCGTGATGTGCTCGTTCAGGGTGTGGGCCACGCTGATGCTTCCGGGCCCCGCCAGCACCACGGTGCGATCGGGCACCAGATTGCGAAGGGCCGGTGCATCCGAACCGAAGGGCATGGCTGCATGGTCGAAACCTGGCACGGCCGGATAGAGATCCGCAGGTTCATCCAACCGAAGATCCACGGAACCCTCGGGCGGCGCCAGGCGTCGGACTTCCATCAGCAGCGTGCTGCCCGGCACCACCCGCGCCATGAGGTGGGCTTCGGCGTTCGCGGGAACGGAATTGAGCGCCTCGCCCGCCTGCAGCAGACCGAGGTTCCAGAGTTCGGGGCCCAGTTGCGGGTCCACGGGCCGTTCCTGTTCCCGCAGGCGCTGCAGCCATTCCAGCAGGGGCCAGGTGGCGTTGTGGCCCAGCTGCGGACTGCCGCTGTGCGCGGCGCGACCCGTGCAATGCAGGCAGACATGCTGCACGCCGCGCTGTCCAGTGGCCAGCTTCAGCTCCGTGGGTTCGCCATTGATGAGGGCCTTCACATCCTGCAGACGGTCCGCCAGGCCCAGGGCCGCGGCTGCTCCCACGCTGTCGGTTTCTTCGCCCACCACGCCCAGCCAGGCGAAGCCGGTGTGGCCCTCTTGCAGCAAGCCCTTGATGGCCGCCAACTGGGCCACGATCTGCCCCTTGGCATCGCAGGTGCCGCGGCCAAACAAGGTGTCCCCTTCCCGGCGCGGCGGCAGGTAGGGCGGCACCGTGTCGAGATGGGTGGAAAAGAGCACCTGCGGGCGTCCCCAGGTGGCCAGCACATTGGTGCGGCCCGGCGCCACAGGCTGCTCCGCCAGGGTGGCCCCAAGTTCATTCAGCAGCTTCCGCAGATCCGGCAGTCCGGCATCTTCCGAGCCCGAGGTGGTGTCCGAAGCGCACAGCTTCATCAGCCTGGCGCTGAGCCAGCCTCGGAGATCTGCGGGGGATGCGTTCATGGAAACCTCGGCGTGCCGACGGTGCCCTCAGGAACGCGGAGGGAAGCCTCCCGCCGCTGCGCCTCAGGCCCTCCGCGCCGGGTGACCGGCACGACAGCCGCCGGGCTTTCGCCTCGACGTCCAGGGGGCGCGTTGATGAACCGCGTTCCCTTCGGCAATCCACCCCTTTCCCGCCGGGTCACCAGGTTCATCACCCTCGCCGTCGATACTGATGGGAATCGCTCCTCCGTTGGAACGTGCAGCATCCCATGACCGGGGCCCTAGCGCAACTCCGCGGGCACCAGGGCATCGGCCAGGCGCCGCACATACCCGCTGAGATCCGTCACCGCTTTGACCGCCTCGGGCGTGGTACGCAGCAGCTGGAAGTACCCCGCGTAGGCGGCGTAGGCCAGCAGGGAACGCTCTCTTGCTTCCACTTCGCTAAGCCCCAGATCCATAAAGGCCGCCACGCCAAAGGCCAGGCGCCGCTCGGAGGCACGATGAAGGAAGGGTTGAACACGGGGATCTTCGCTGGACACCGCCAGGGCCGCGAAAAAGCGCCCATTCTCCACATCCTCGAAGGCCGCGAAGAGCAGCACCCGTAGCCGTCGGCGCGGGTCCTCGATGCCGCTGTAGCGCGTGACCACGTCCCGACTCTGATCCTGTTCCCAGGCCTCCAGCGCCGCGTGGATGAGCTCATCCCGGTTCTTGAAATGCCAGTAGAAGCTGCCCTTCGTGACCCCCAGCGCCAGGGCCAGCGGTTCCACGGCCACGGCCTGCACGCCCTCCTGGGCCATGAGGTTGGTGGCGGCCTTCACCCAGGCCTCCCGCGAAAGGGGAGTGGCGGGGCGGGCCTTTTTCTTTGGTGTGGACATGGGGACCTTGACAGGTGGTCCGAGCAGTTTACCATACCACACCGTATGGATGACCATACGCATGCGTATTGACACTAAATGCCCCATGAAACCTAGCTTCTTGTTACCAATCATCCTCTGTGGCGCCATGCTCTGGTTGCGGAGGGACTGATGGATCCCTTCGCCCTGACAGCCCACTCCCTGCAGGAACCCTGGCGGCTCTAGACCGGGCACCTGGCTCACTTTGGTTCAGGCCAGGCTCTGGCCAACGCCCTTGCTCTGGCTGTTCCCGTGGTCCCCATCCGTCGACAGGACCGGCTCCGCCGTCTGGTTGGAGCCACCACGATGCACCAAGGATAGACTGGAGGTTCGGAGCCCCTCATGTCCCTCGTCATCGCCGGCAAGACCTTCCACAACCGCCTGGTCCTGGGCACCGGAAAGTACAAGGATTTCGCCACCATGCAGGCCTGCTACCGGGCCGCGCGGGTGGACATGGTCACCTTGGCCGTGCGCCGCTTCGACCTGGGCGCCACAGGCGAGGACAACATCCTGAACTGGATTCCCAAGGACATCGCCCTGCTGCCCAACACCGCCGGTTGCTACACCCGCGAGGATGCCTTGCGCGTGGCACGCCTGGCCCGCGAAGCCCTGCAGACGAACTGGATCAAGCTGGAAGTCATTGGCGATGAGAAGAGCCTCTACCCCGATAACGAGGAAACCCTGGAAGCCGCGAAGATCCTCGTGAAGGAGGGCTTCATCGTGCTGCCCTACGTGAACGCCGATCCCATCCTCGCCAAGAAACTGTGCGACGTGGGCTGCGCTGCGGTCATGCCCCTGGGCAGCGCCATCGGCTCGGGCCTGGGCGTGCAGAACCCCATGACCCTGCTGCTCATCAAGGAAGTGGTCGAATCCTACAAGCTGCCCATGATCGTGGATGCAGGCGTGGGCACGGCCTCCGACGCCGCCCTGGCCATGGAGCTGGGGGCCGACGGCGTGCTGCTCAACACCGCCGTGGCCGAGGCCGGCGAGCCTACCAAGATGGCCCAGGCCATGGATTTCGCCGTGCAGGCCGGACGCCTCGCCTTCGAAAGCGGCCGCATGCCCAAGAGGCTCTACGCCAGCGCCAGCAGCCCCATGACGGGCGTCATCGGGAAGTAGGCGCCCGCATTTCATCCGTGTTCATCCGCGTTCATCTGTGGCTAAATCCCTTCCATGACTGACCTCACGCCCCTCGAATGCCGCGTCCTGGGCTGCCTGCTGGAAAAGCAGCTGAGCACACCGGACGTGTACCCGCTATCGCTCAACGCCCTGCTGAATGCCTGCAATCAATCCAGCAACCGCGAGCCCGTGTTGTCCTTGAGCGAGCCCGAGGTGCAGGAGACGGTGGCTTCCCTCATCGAGAAGGGCCTGGCCGAGCATTGGCCCGGCCGCGTGCTCAAGGTGGCTCATACCGCCAAGCCCACGTGGAATCTCTCCGTGCAGGAGGCGGCCCTGTTGGCGGAGCTGCTGCTGCGGGGGCCCCAGACCTCCGGTGAGCTGCGCACCAACACCCGGCGCATGTATGCCTTCCCCGATCTGGCCGAGGTGGAGAGCTGCCTGGCCGTGCTCATGGAAGCTGAACCGCCGCTGGTACTCCGCCTTCCTCGGGCCCCCGGCTCCCGCGAAGCCCGGCTGGCCCACCTGCTGTCGGGTGAGGTCGAGGTGTCCATGGCCCCGCCTTCCGAAACCACGGCGCCGCGCTCCGGGCGCATCGATCAGCTGGAGTCGGAGGTGGCCTCTCTCCGCGAAGAACTCGCGGAGCTGAGTCAGGCCTTCGAAGCCTTCAAGGCCCAGTTCTGATGGCCGGGGCCGATGTGGTCCATCGCTTCTACGAGGCCTTTGCTCAAGGCGACGCGGCCGCCATGGGCGCCTGTTACCACCGGTTGGCCACCTTCGAGGATCCAGCCTTCGGCACCCTGGACCGACAGGCCGCATGCGACATGTGGGCCATGCTCCTGAGCCGCTCCACGGATCTGACCCTCAGTCACCGGGTTCTGGACGAGACGGATCCGACGGTGCGGGTCCGGTGGGAAGCCCGCTACACCTTCACCCGCACAGGCAGGCCGGTCCTCAATCGCATCGAGGCCACGCTGACGCTGGAAGATGGCCTCATCCGCACCCACCGGGATCGCTTCAGCTTCTGGGCCTGGGCCCGGCAGGCCTTCGGAGTCTCAGGGCTGATGCTGGGGTGGACGCCCTGGTTCCAGGCCAAGGTGCGGGCCGAAGCCCTGCGATCCCTCCAGGCCTATCAGGCGAAGAAGGCCGGACGCTAACCCAGGTTCCGCAGGCCTTCCTGCAGGGTCACGAAGTGCTGGGGTTCAGCTTGAAGAATGAGGCGCAAAGCCTTGGGGGCCAGATCCGCCCGCGCCTGTTGGAGCACCGCCATCAAGGTGGCCAGGTCTTCGGGTGGAGCTTCCCGTAGGAGCTGCTCCGCCTCCAGCACGAGAAAGGTGCCGCCTTCGGGCAGATCGGCCAGCGCATCCCTCAAGGCATCCCAGGTGGCGCCGAAGTGGGGAGGAAACTGGGTGGCTGCGGCCCATTCATCCATGAGGCCCTGGCGCGTGCGCATGCGCGAGCCTCGCAACCACCGAACGAAATCCTGACCCGAGGTGGCCTCCACCAAGGCCTCGGCGGTTCCACACCAGGGCTGGATGAGGGCGTCATCCAGATCCGTCATTTGACCTCAACGAAGCTGCGGTAGTGATCCGACGAATACCAGGCCCGACCATCGCTGCCCGTGACCAGCCGTTCCGCGCCGCGGCTGCGGCCCTCGGCCTTGGGACGCACATCCCACTCGCGATACTCGATGCGTTTGCGGCGGGCGTTGTAGCGCGGCAGCAGCCCCTCGTAGTTGCCGAAGACCCGGCCTCCCACGTAACTCGGAGGCGCGAAGCCATGCTTGCGGATGTACACCAGCGTCTCCCGGGCGTGGCCCGGCACGGCGTCCTGGGGCGCCACCTGCGCCTGGGGCATGGGCGGCCCGGAAGGCGCCGGTCCGGGCCCACAGGCCAGCGCGGGCAACAGGATGGCCAGGCAGACCAGGCTTGAGGCCAGGTGAGCCAGAATCCTACGCCAGCGGGTCATGAGGTCTCCAGGAGTTGCTGAAGTGTAGCGCCTCAGATTGGCTGGTTTGCCGTCGTAATGGTTTCGAGCCCCTTCGCATTCGGTCCTGTCTCCGCCCGGCGAAGCAGGTAGGCAAACATGAATCCAAAGAATCCAAGCGAACTGAAAATCCACATGCCCAGTCGATAGCCGGCCGGGTTGGCCGCACTCGCGCCTGCGTGGTCATTGGCCCAACCGATGAGAAAGTTGAAGCCTGCAAGGCCCACGTTTTGAATGAGTGTCATCAATCCATAGGCAGTACCCAGCTTCTCTTCCGGAACCAGGTAGGCAACCGAAGGCCACATGACGGCCGGAATCAGGCTGAAGGCGATACCCATGAGTGCCATCGGAACATAGAGGCTCACGTGGGTGTAGGCCATCAGAAGGTAGACGGGGATCAACAGCAGGCTGCCGAGCATCATGAAGAGGGCTCGTTTTCCCACCCGATCCACCATCAGGCCGAAGAGTGGCGTGCCAATCATGGCAAATAGCGTGAGCATGGAGGAGAGGAAGCCACCGGCTTCCCGTGTAGCGCCATGGGCATCCTGGAAGAACTTCACCGCAAAGGTCTGGAACGGGAAGATCCCGCTGTAGAACGTGATGCAAAGGGCCACCACGTACCAGTAGGTGGGGCTGAACTTCAGGAGATCCCCCCACACAACCTTGTCCGTGCCTCCCTGAGAGCCGAGGGAGTATTTCTTGGCCGCGCCATTCTCCATGAGCCAGTAGATCCCAGCTGCGATCACACACACGGAACCGAAGACGGTTGCAATCAGCAGTGGTGTGCGCCAGGAACCAAAAGCCCAACGTGCCCAGGAAGGGCTATTCAGGGCCGCGAAAGATCCGAGCCTTGCAATCAGGAGATTAATTCCGAAGGCGAAGCTCAGTTCCTTGCCGCGGAACCACTGCGCCACGGCTGCGGTGACAGCCACAATGAGGCTCTCCGCCCCCAGCCCGAAAATGAGGCGGCCGGAGGCCATGATCCAAAGCTTTGGACTCAAGGCAGTCACACCCGCCCCAAGGAAGCAGAGGACCCCGAAGATGAATGTGGCCCGCTTTACGCCGATGCGGTCGATCAGAATCCCGCCAAGGAGCACCATCACAATGTTCGGGACACTGTAGATGCCCTGCAGAAGGCCAATATTGCCATCCGTGAAACCCAGCTGCTTCTGCAACACATCGGCCAGGGGGCTGATGGCGTCGTAGACATAGTAGTTGCCGAACATGGCCAGACTGATGACCACCAGGACCAGCCAACGGAAGGCCGGCGGTGGCGCAGGAAGAGTGTGTGGAGTGGGCTGTGTTGACATGGTCATCCAGGAGGCAAGGTTCGATGGTCCCACGGCCCGAGGGAGCCATGTCAGTGACTTTTGTCAGACTGGTTCTCCATCCGCCCGCTTTATTGGATAGTGGATTCCCATGAGCACGCCGCTTCGTCGCACCTGCCCCAGCTGCCATACCCGCCTCTCGCCCCTCGCGGCGGAATGCCCGGAGTGCGGCCTGGCCCTGGCTCCGGCCCGGCAGGCGCGCCCCATGCTGTTCCAGGCTTCGGCCCTGGCCCAGGTGAGCTACGAGCCGCCCCCCAGGGCCCTCACGGCCCCCGCCTTGGGCCGCGTGGCCCCGGTATCCGTGGAGGTCAGTCCCAACGAGATGGGATATCCCCGGGCCCTGGATCCATCCCCCACCATGCCCGCCCAACCCACCCTGGGCACCCCGGAACCGGCCGCCAGCTTCTGGCCCCTGGTGAAGGTCGAGGCCACGGAAGCGCTGCTGTTGATCTTTGTCCAGGGCGTGGCCATCCTGCTGCCTGCCTGGGCCCTGGGCGTCGGCCCGAGTCGGCTCTTCCTGGGGGCTTGGCCCCTGGTCATCCCTTACCTGCTGGCAGTGTCCTGGATGCTGTTCATGGCCCCCCTGGTGCTCACGGGACAGTCGCCCATGATGGGCTTCTTTGGCGTCACCCTGCCCGAAAACACGCCCGAGCGGCGCATGGCCTTTTCGCTGGTCCACATGCTCTCGGTCACCTGCTTCCCCTTGAGCTTCTTCTGCATGGTGCTAAGCCCCCGTCACCAGACTCTGGCCGAGCTGCTCAGTGGCCAGGAACTCTTGTCGCGGCCCCTGTCTCGTCTGCGCTGAGTGGGATCCAGCAGGCGCGATGGCCAGGTTTCGCCTGGTCAACGCGTGGGATCCCCTTGGTTGGGATCAGGGCAGGTGCATGGCCACGGAGGTCACGATGACCCCGGGCTTCATCAGCAGGGCCGCCTTGATGCGGAAGGCGCTCTGGTTGTGCAGAAACTGTTGCCACCAGTGGTGGGGGATGAATTCGGGAAGGATGACCGTGATGCAAAGCTCCGGTTCCGCTTCCTGCAGGAGTTCCACCTCCTTCACGATGGGCTCGACCATTTTGCGGAAGGGGCTCGGCACGCTCCGCAGGGGCACCCCCATGCCGTAGGTGACCCAGTCCGAATGCAACCTTTCGAAGGCCGGGCTCGCATGCGTGCCGTCGAAACCCAGATCCACCATGATGGCTTCCACGCGGTCGCCCGAGATGTGCCGGGCGTAGAGCAACGACTGCACCACGCCCTTGTGGATGCCGTTCACCAACACGATGGCGTGGTGCTTGGTGGGCAGGCTGGCATCCGTGCGGCTGGCCGCCAGTTTTGACTTCACGCCCACATAGTGCCGCCGGATGCTGAACTTGATGACCACCAGGATGGGCACGAGAAGGATCACCACCCAGGCGCCATGGATGAACTTGGTGATGGCGATGTCCAGCAACACGACGAAGGACGTGATCGCTCCCAGGCCGTTGATGGCGGCCTTGGCGTGCCAGTGCGGGCCTCTCTCCTTGCGCCAGTGGACCACCATGCCCGTCTGGCTGATGGTGAACCCCATGAAGACACCCGCCGCGTACAGCGGCAGCAGAACGTCCGTGTTGGCGTGGAAGGCCCAGACCAGCAGGCCCGAGAACAGGGAAAGCAGGAAGATGCCATTGGAAAACACCAGGCGATCACCCTGGCTGGCGAACTGCCGCGGCAAGAAGCCATCCCGCGCCTGCAGGGCCGCCAGTCTCGGGAAATCCGCAAAGGCCGTGTTGGCCGCCACCACCAGGATGGCGAAGGTGAAGCCCTGAACCACGTAATAGATGGCCTTGGGGAGCCCGTGGCTGACATCGCCCAGGATGGCCTTGTTCAACTTGGAGAGCAGGGTTTCGGCCACCACAGCCGGGTCGGCGCTGTGGTGGTAGGTCACGTTGAAGCTGTGCGCCAGCAAGGTGATGCCGAGGAACATGACGCCCAGCAGGAGCACCATCCCAATCATGGTCTTGGCGGCGTTGGGCCCAGCCGGATCCCGGAACGCCGTGGTGCCATTGCTGATGGCCTCTACGCCCGTGAGTGCCGTGCAGCCCGCGCTGTAGGCCCGCATGAAGATCCAGACCATGGCGAAGCCGGCCAGGTGGGTGCCCTGCTCCGCCGCCTGCTGCACCTGGACCGGCGTGGGGCCTCCACCGATGGCCAGCTTGATGGTTCCGTAGCCGAGCATGAGGAAGATGCTGACGACAAACCCATAGGTGGGAATGGCGAAGAAGGCGCCACTTTCCTTCAACCCGCGGAGGTTCATGAGCGCGATGAATCCGATGGACAGCAGGGTGAGTGCGACGTTGTGCCCCGCCAGCGCGGGCAGTGCTGCCGTGACGGCCGCCACGCCGGAAGACGCGGATACTGCCACCGTGAGGATGTAGTCGATCAGGAGAGAGGCCCCCGCCGTGAGGGCTGCGAGATCTCCCAGGTTTTCCATGGCCACGATGTAGGCGCCGCCCCCGCCGGGGTAGGCGAGGATCGTCTGCCGGTAGCTGACGGCCAGGATGATCAGCAGCGCCACGATGCCCAGCGCCACCGGAATGGACCAGCCGAAGATGGCGTGGCCCGCCGCCCCGGCCAGGGCGCCTGCTCCTGCCGCATGGAGGAGCGAGCCCGACAGCGAGGCCATGATCTCCTGGGTGGCGTAAGCCACCGAGGAGAGCGCGTCCGAACTGAACACCGCCAGGGCAATGGGGTTGCTGATCTTGGTGTGCTGGGATTCGTCACTGGAGAGGCGCTTCCCCAACAGGATCCGTCTCAAACTCCACATGCCATCGCTCCTAGGAGCCTGTCCAAGTATTGGGTGGGGGCTGCACTGGTGCGCCAGCCGAGGGAGGCCAGGAAGGCGACGAAGGCCTTGGTGGTTCCAAGGACAAGGAGCCTGACGCAGCATCCCAACGGCTGCCGCGCCAGCCCGAAGGGTTGATGAAAAAGGGCTCCCATACCGCGTCAGGTCGCTTGAACGGTGAACCCGCACCGCCCAGCGCGCCCTTCCTTGTCTGGAAGCCCTTTTCCATCAATGCAGCCCCTATCGAATACTTGGACAGGCTCCTTGATGGAGGCTACTCCACCAGGGGTTCGAGGTGGTAGGGAATTGAGATCACCACGGTCTTTGGCTTCATGAGCAGCGTGGTCTTGATGCGCCAGGCCGTCTGGTTGTGCAACACGTTCGCCCACCAGTGACCCGTCACGAATTCCGGCAGGATGACCGTGATGGTGTACTCCGGCTCCACGCGCCGCATGCGGTCCAGCTCCTCCACGATGGGTTCCACGGTCTTCCGGTAGGGGCTCCGGAGCGAGCGCAGGGGGATGCCCTCGCAGTAGCGATGCCAGTCTGAGCGGAGCTTTTCCAGCGCCGCGCTGTCGCGTCCATGCTCATCGGGGAAGTCCACGGTAAGGGCTTCCACATCGCCATGGTCGGCGATGACCTTGGCGTAGTTCAGGGCCTGCACCACGCCGGAGTGGATGCCGGAAACCAGCACCACCACCCGGTTCTTGCGGGGGCTGATGAAATCCGCCCGGCTGCCCGCCAAAATGGATTTCACGCGGATGTAGTGGCGGTGGATATTGAAGAAGCCCGCCACCATGATGGGCAGGACCAGGACCACCACCCAGGCGCCGTGCAAGAACTTCGTGCCGATGATGACCACCATCACGATGAAGGTCGTGATGGCGCCGGCGCCATTGATGAGTGATTTGAGGATCCAGCGCTGGCCTTTTAGTTTGACCCAGTGGCGGACCATGCCGGTCTGGGAGAGTGTGAACCCCAGGAACACACCCACTGCATAGAGCGGCAGCAAATGGTGTTCTCGCGCGTTGAAGATCCAGAGCAGGACGCCCGACATGAAGGACAAGATGAAGATGCCGTTAGAAAAGACCAGGCGATCGCCCTGGCTGGCGAATTGCCGGGGCAGGTAGCCATCCCGGGCCATCATGGCCGCCAGTCGCGGGAAATCCGCATAAGCCGTATTGGCCGCCAGACACAGGATCAGCATGGTGAAGGCCTGCATGAGCAGGTAGGTGAGGTGGGGCAGGCCAGGACCATCCCCCAGGATCCGCCGCTCCAGCATGGAGAGCAGGGATTCCCCCTCCCCCGTGTACACCAGCCCGAAGTGGTTCGCCAGCCAGGTGATGCCCAGGAACATGGCCCCCAGCATGAGCACCATGGAAATCATGGTCTTGCCCGCATTCTGAGCCGTGGGTTCCCGGAAGGCCGACACCCCATTGGAAATGGCCTCGACCCCCGTGAGGGCCGTGCAGCCCGCCGAGTAGGCCTTCATGAAGACCCAGATGGCCAGCCAGCCGGGCAAGGGAGGTGCCACCACCACATGGTGCTCACCGACTGCCACACCCCCGGCGAAGTAACGCCAGAAACCCAGGGCGATGATGGCGAACATGGACACCACGAAGCCGTAGGTGGGCAAGGCGAAGATGGCCCCGCTTTCCTTCACGCCCCGCAGGTTCATGAGCCCGATGAAGGCGACCACGGCCAAGGCGATGAACACCCGGTGGGCGTCCGCCGCCGGGAAGGCGCTGGTGATGGCCGTGACGCCAGCGGACACGCTCACCGCCACGGTCAGGACGTAGTCCACCAGCAGCGAGGCGCCGGCCACCTGGGCGGGCAGTTCACCCAGGTTTTCCTTGGCCACGATGTAGGCCCCGCCCCCGCTGGGATACGCGAAGATGGTCTGGCGGTAGCTGATGGTGAGGATGGTGAGGAGCAGGACGATGCCCACAGCCACGGGCCAGGACCAGGACAGGACGGCGGGCCCGAAGGCCGCCATGGCCATGTAAGGTCCCAACACCGCCATGATTTCGCCCGTGGCGTAGGCCACGGAGGAGAGCGCATCCGAACTGAACACGGCCAGGGCGACCGGGTTGCTGATACGGGCCTCGTGACTTTCCTCGCTGGCAAGGCGCCGGCCCAGGAGGAGTCTTCGATAGTTAGGCATGGTTCAAAGTTCCTGGGTCAGCGGGCCATCAGCCATGGGCCGGAAAGAAGAGTAGCCGCGAGGCCCGCCAGCTTGGGGGCTGGAGCCGTTCGCGGAAGAGAAGAATAGACGGCGCCAGCAGGAGCACAAGAGGCGTTCCCGCTGCCCACATGGGCCAGGCCCATGAAGCCCAACGCCGCCAAAGCCCAACCCAACCACGCCATACCCGACACACCCCAAGGAAACCCATTATGGCCAGGGCTGGCCCTTGTGGGGACAAGGGTTGACGCCCGACACGGAATAATCACATTCTCCGACGCAGTGACAACGCTTCGACCAGATGCCGCTGATTGGGAGCCACGGGCCAGAGCCAGCGTTCCTTCACCGCCAGCTGCAGCCCGGCGCCTTGCAGGACCTGGCAGGCGTCCACGCCAACCAAGGCGTCACTGGCCTCCAACGAGGAGCCTTCACCCCGCACCTGACGCCCCCAGTCATCCTCCCAGGAACCCAGGGCCAGGCTGCCCCCGCTGAACACCACCGCCCGATCGTGGGCCAGCCATAACTCGGCGCCACTCTCCCGCAAGGCCACCAGGAACGCGAGGATGGCCCGTCGCGTCCAGGCCTCCAGGGCCTCGGCCAAGGGGTCGATGCGATCCGGATCGGAATCCCACGGCGCAAATCCCAATGCGACCTCCACCACCCGTTCGGCCACCACGCCAAACTGCCCCATGACATTCGCCGCCAGGATGGCACCGGGTTGGTGCTGGGCCAGCCAGGCTCGCAGGGCGCGGGGCTCGGGCTGCAGGGAGGGCAGGAGGCCCGCCAGGCGCCTGGTCGCGGTGTCCCGGTCCCGGCGATGCCCCGACCACGGCTCCGCCACCGCCCGGCGGGCTGTGGTCTCCAGCGCGGTGAGACCGCCCGTGAGATCTTCGAAGACCCAGGGCGCCCAGCGGCGATGGCGCAGGGCGGTCCAGGTCCGGCTCCAGGGGTCCGCGTCCCAGCCGGTGGTGTGCCTGGGCGCCAAGGCCCAGGGCACCTCCAGTCCCGACCCAGCGCCCAGGATCAGCACCGGGCGCGTCGGATCCGCCGCCTGCAGGCCCTCACCCAGGAAGGCGTGCATGTGGGCCAGGTGTGCTTCCCAGCCCGACCGATCCCGGGCCAGGAAGGCGAACTGCTCGCGGCGCAGCAGTCTTGAAAGCGACTTGGACATTCCAGAATGTTATTGGGAAACTGAAGGATCAGGAGTCTAGATGCCCCGTTACTCGAAACGCGTCGGCCGCGAAGTGCTGGAAGGTCACCCCCGCCTGCCCGAATGGATCACCAAGGAGCGGGTGAAACTCAGCGACCTCCACGCCATGAAGACGGGGTTGCGGGATTCGGACCTGCACACGGTCTGCGAAGAGGCCCGCTGCCCCAACCGCACCCACTGCTTCACCCACGGCACCGCCACCTTCCTCCTCATGGGCGAGGTCTGCACCCGGGCCTGCGGGTTTTGCAGCATCCAAAGCGGCAAGCCCAGGGATCTGAATCCCCACGAACCTCAGGAGACCGCCGAGCGCGTGGCGGCCCTGAACCTGCGCTTCGCCGTGCTCACCAGCGTGAACCGGGATGACCTGCCAGACGGCGGCGCCGCCCACTTCGCCGACACGGTGCTGGCCATCCGCCGCCGCAATCCCGGCGTGGGTGTCGAGGTGCTGGTGCCGGATTTCATGGGTGATCTCGACGCCGTAGCCCGCGTGGTGGCTGCGGGTCCCGCCGTGTTCAACCACAACGCCGAGACCGTGCCCAGCCTCTATCCTGAAGTTCGACCTGCGGGAAGATTTGAGCGGACGCTTCGTGTGCTGGCGCACGCGAAGGACATGGGGACGGCCCTCTATGGAACGTCCTTCCGCTCCAAGAGCGGCCTCATGCTCGGACTTGGTGAAGCCGAGTCCGAGCTGATGCATACCTTCGAAGCCCTGGCCAAAGCCCACGTGGACATCCTCACCCTGGGCCAGTACCTGCGCCCCACCCGCCATCAGCTGCCCGTGAAACGCTACGTGCACCCCGACGAGTTCGCCGACCTGGGCGCCAAGGCCAAGGCCTTCGGTTTCGCCACGGTTTACGCGGGGCCCCTGGTTCGTTCCAGCTTCAACGCCCATGAAGTGGCCGAGATGGACGGGATCAGCATCGCGTAACGGAATTTGAAACCGCAGATGTCGCAGATCTGCGCAGATAAAAACAAAGGCCTGCCCTTCATCTGCGGCCATCTGCGACATCTGCGGTTAAAACTCAATCCCGTCGAACGTCCACCACGATGGCCGCAGGTTCGGCGGGACAGGCGAAGACGCACAAACCGCAACCCGTGCAGACATCCGCGCTCACTTCGGGATGCCCAATGGTCTTCCCTTCAGCGGGCGGCACGATGCGGATGGCCTCTTCGGGATAGGGGCAGCGATCCACGCAAATTCGGCATTCGCGGGCATCGCGATCCGGCGTCTCCCAGGTGACGCACTGGCTTTGCTTCACGCGGGCAGTGCCCATCCGGGTGGCTTTGGGTCCTTCCCATTCTCTGCCATCGGCCAAACGGACGCGGGGCCAGAGGAGGGCTGCGTCTTCGCAGGCGGTCACGCAGGGCAGCGTGGTGCATAGGAAACAAGGCACGCTGCGGGGATCGATATAGGGCGTCTTGATGGCCAGACCCGCCGAGGGTGCCGCCAGGAGGATGGCGTTCTCGGGACAGGCCTTCATGCACTTGTCGCAGCGGGTGCACTTGGTGAGGAATTCCAGCTCGTCGAGCGCGCCGGGGGGACGGAGCAGTTTGGGCCCGAGACCTGTCACGGCGTCTTCGATCCGGTTGGCCACGAAGCCCGCGAACAGGGTGCCCAGGGACTTGAAGAAGTCCCCGCGCTCCTGAGGTTCATCCAGCTTCTTGGCCATGGCTGCCTACATCAACCCCAGCACCCGCATGGCGGGCCGCAGGATGCCCCACAGCACGGGGTCGAAACCCAGGGTTACCATGGCAGCCTTGCCATCGGTGGCGAGGTCCATGTGCACTAACAGGTCGACACTGATGGCCACGTCGCGGGAACTGGGGGCGCCCTCCACCCACTTCACCCCCATGGGTGCTTCCTTTTTCACGATGGTCTTGCCCTCGGCCGCGCGGATCTGGAGGACCAGCAGGTCCCCATGGAAAGATGGCACCCGGATCTCCATGAGCCGACCCTTACCGGCCGGTGGGGTCACAGGCACCACTTCGAAGGCCTGCCGGTAGCCCAGCTTCGTGAGGTCGGGATCCTCACCATTCAGCACCGCGAGGGTCTGCTCCACAAGGCCGTCGAGGCCGCGATCCCCCATCCAGGCCACGGAGCGCAGGTGGGTGCCGCCCACTTCACCCAAGCCATCCAGCAAGGTGGGGAGGAGTGCCAGCACCTGTTCCAGGGCGGGTCGCCCGCGCAGGGATTTCACACCTTTGGGCCAGGGACCCGCCAGGGGCATGGGATCGACCCGGACTTCGGGCTCAGCCCGGAGATCCAGGATACGACCCGGGAATCCCTCCAGGAGGGCCATGTCCGGCGTGTCGGCGAGGATCACGGCGTCCAGGCCCTCTAGGAGCAGCTGGCTCGGGGCGAAGACCACCAAATCGCCGATCTCTTCTTCGACGGTCAGGGGGCCAGTGGAGAGTGGCACCACAGAAGCTTCGCGGGCCTCCAAGGCGCCGACCAATTCACGTCCCAGCAGGGTCTGGGCACCAATCACAGCAAGCTTCAGCATCGGACAACCTTTTTTGGGGAAATTCAAAACAAAAACAGAACTGATCTCAATTGCAGTTCAAACCCGCACGGCGGCTTCGTCTGCGGGGGCATGGTCCTGGAGGGCTTCTGCGACAGGGCCCGCCAGGAATTGGCGCACCTGATCGCCGGCGCGGCCGGTGAAGCGGTTGGCATCCAACAGGGCGGTTAGTTCCGCTTCGTTCATGCCCCAGGCGGGATCTTCGGCCAGCAGCTTCAGTAATTCGTTGGGACGGCCTTCGGCCTTGATGCGGCGTCCGGCTTCGAGGGCGGACACACGGAAGCGTTCGTGCAGGTCCTGGCGGTCGCCGCCACGTTTCACAGCCTCCATCAGCAACACTTCGGCCGCCATGAAGGGCAGTTCCTGGGCGAGCCGGGCTTCGATCATCCTCGGATAGACCACGAGGCCCGAGGCCACGTTGCGCAGCAGCACCAGGATGGCGTCGGCAGCCAGCAGGCCCTGGCTGATGGTGAGACGGCGGTGGGCGCTGTCATCCAGGGTGCGTTCCATCCACTGGTTGGCGCTGGTCTGGTAGGTCGATGGCATGAGGCCCAGCACGAAGCGGGCGAGGCTATTGATGCGCTCGCTTCTCATGGGATTGCGCTTGTAGGGCATGGCGGAAGAGCCGATCTGCTTGGATTCGAAGGGCTCTTCCACTTCTTTCAGGTGCTGCAACAACCGAAGGTCGCAGGCGAACTTCGACGCCGAGGCCGCGATGCCGCAGAGCACCTGGCCGATGCGATCCTCCAGCTTGCGCGTGGCGGTCTGGCCCGAGACGGGAATGGCGGGAAAGCCCACCTTGGCGCAAAAGCGCTGCTCCAAGGCTTCCACTTTGGCTCCGTCCCCTTCGAACAATTCGAGGAAGCTCGCCTGGGTGCCCGTGGTGCCTTTCACGCCACGCACTGGCGTGGTGCGCATGATGTGGTCGAGATCCTCCAAATCCAGCAGCAGATCCTGGATCCACAGGCTGGCGCGCTTGCCCACGGTGGTGGGCTGGGCGGGCTGGAAATGCGTGAAGCCCAGCGTGGGCTGGTCCTGCCACTGGGCCGCGAAGGTCGCCAAGGCCGCGAGCACGTCCTGCAGGCGGCGGCGCAGCAGGGCCAGGGCCTCCTGCACGATGAGCAGATCGCCGTTGTCGGTGACGAAACAGCTGGTGGCGCCCAGGTGGATGATGGGACGCGCGCCCGGCGCCTGTTCGCCCCAGGCATGGATGGCCGCCATCACATCGTGACGAAGGGCCGCCTCATGTTTCGCGATGGCATCGAGATCCACCGTGTCCTGGCTGGCTATCAGTTCGTCGATCTGGGCCTGCGTGACCGGCAGGCCGAGTTCGGCTTCGGCCTCGGCCAGCGCGATCCACAACCGCCGCCAGACACGCTGACGGTAGAGCGGCGACAGCAGGCGCACCATGGCCTTGCTGGCATAACGACTGGCCAGGGGATGCTCAAAGCGCTCCAGTTCGGAACCATCGTGGGGCGGAAGAAAAGGCATAGAATCTCCAGCCTCCAGTGTCTCATAGGCCAGAGCTGTGACCCTGTTCACGAAGACGGGGTCTGCCAAGGCCCCGGTCGCGGCTAGGATAAGGGCATCACCTTGTGGAGCCCCCGCCATGTACGAAGTGATTCGAACCTCCGACCCAGCTGTTTTCCAGGCCCTCGAACTGGAGGTCCAGCGCCAACGGCACCACCTGGAACTCATCGCGTCGGAAAACTACGCCTCCCGCGCCGTCATGCAGGTCATGGGCTCCCACTTCACCAACAAGTATGCGGAAGGCTATCCCGGCAAGCGCTACTACGGTGGTTGCACCAACGTCGACACCATCGAGACCCTGGCCCGTGACCGCGCCAAGCAGATCTTCGGCGCCGAGCATGCCAACGTCCAGCCCCACAGCGGCGCCCAAGCCAACATGGCCGTCTACCTGGCCGCCTTGAAGCCCGGTGACACGGTGATGGGCCTGGATCTGGCCCATGGCGGCCACCTGACCCACGGGCACCCGCTCAACAGCTCGGGCATCCTCTACAAATTCGTGCCCTACCATGTGCGCAAGGAAGACGAACAGGTCGACATGGACGAGGTCCGCGCCCTGGCCAAGGAGCACAAGCCCAAGATGATCGTGGTGGGCGCCTCGGCCTACAGCCGCACCTGGAACTTCCCCCTCTTCCGCGAGATCTGCGACGAGGTGGGCGCCCTGCTCATGGTGGACATGGCCCACATTGCTGGACTCGTGGCCACGGGCCATCATCCGAGCCCCGTGCCCCATGCGGACTACGTCACCACCACCACGCACAAGACCCTCCGCGGCCCCCGTGGTGGCCTCATTCTTTGCAAACAACAGTATGCAAAAGACTTGGATCGTTCCGTTTTCCCGGGTGTCCAGGGTGGCCCCCTCATGCATGTCATCGCGGCCAAGGCCGTGGCCTTCCATGAAATCCAGCAGCCCGAGTTCAAGGCCTACAGCGGTCAGGTGATCCGCAATGCCCACGCCCTGGCCAAGGGCCTGCAGGAACGGGGCTGGCGCATCGTCAGCGGCGGCACCGACAACCACCTCTTCCTGGTGGATCTCCGCGACCACGGGCTCCTGGGCCACGAGGCCGAGGATTGCCTCAGCCGTGCCGGCATGACCACCAACAAGAACGGCATCCCCTTCGATCCCAACCCGCCCCTCAAGCCCTCCGGCATCCGCCTGGGCAGCCCCGCCCTCACCACGCGCGGCATGAAGGAAGAGGAGATGGATCAGATCGCCCGCTTCTTCGACGTGACCCTCCGGCATCGGGCTGATGACAGCACCTTTGCCCGGGTTCGCCAGGAAGTGTTCCACCTCACGGATCAGTTCCCGATCCCTGAATAGTTCGTTCGCCGCTCGTGCACGCTATCACCGCCAAAACGCTTTGCGTTTTGGCGGTATGTTTTTGGGGGGTGGTGTGAATTCAGCCGATGGATTGTTCGTGTACGGCTCCCTCCGGGAGGGGGGGGCCAACCACGCCTGGTTGAAGCGCACCCACCCCGAGGGCATTACGGGGGGTTGGGTGGCTGGGCGACTCTTCCACCTCACCGCCGGGTACCCCGCCCTGGTCCCTACCCCGCCGCCAGATTTTCCTCCCCCGGGACCCGGCTGGGTTCGAGGCGACTTTGTGGGCTATGAAGACGAGGCCGACCTCGAATCCGCCCTGGAAGACCTGGACCCTCTCGAAGGCGTCGAGGAGGGATTGTTCAGTCGAGAGCTCCTGCCCGTGGTCCTCGAGGGTGGCCAGGGCTACCTTGCCTGGGTCTACCTGTTCCATGTGGAACGCCTGCCCACCCTCCAGCGGGATGCCATGGAATTGCCGGGTGGGGACTGGGCCTCCTACCTGTGATGAAAACGGCGCGGGCAAACCCGCGCCGTTTTCATTCCGCGATAAGAAGCCTCCTGCTTATCGGCCACACTCAGCCTGGAAAGCAGTAAACCGCGAATGGCGAACGGTCATCCTTCCGCCTCCACTCACGGGGCGGATCCGTCGGCTCTTGAAGGACGGCAGAGCCGCCCCGTGAGTGGCCAGCCACGCCACGCGCGGCTGGGAGCCGATGGCCCAGGCGGCCTGCATCCGCCCTATTCGCGCCCATTCGCGGCATTCGCGGTTCCATTTTTTCGCGAAACGGTGGCTGAAGCAGGCCGATAATCAGGAAAAGCCTAAAGATCTAGCTTGGGCTGTTCGCCGCTTTCGTCGGGGCCGGGATGGGCCACTTCGGTCTCGGTGAGATCATCCTCTTCATCCAGGGCCATGGCACTGGCATCGATCTTGGCGAGGCCTACCACGCGGTCATCGGCACTGGCCAGCTTGAGCAGGCCAACGCCCTGGGCGTTGCGGCCGGTCTTGCGGACCTCGTCGATGAGGAAGCGGATGACCATGCCTTCCTGGCTGATGAGGAGGCATCCTTCCCCGGGCTTGACGAGCATGAAGCCCACCACCTGACCGTTGCGCACCCCGGCGCGGATGTTGATGACACCCGTGCCGCCGCGGCCCTGGAGCCGGTAATCCTGCACCAGGCTGCGCTTGCCATAGCCCTTTTCGCAGACTGTCAGCAGCATGCCGTGGTCCTCGGTGCTTTCGTCGGGCTCCACGCCTTCCGGCAGGTCCGGCAGGGGGTCGGCCACTTCCATGTCGACGATGTGGTCCTTGGAGGCCAGCTTCATGCCACGGACGCCCGTGGTGGCCCGCCCCGTAGCCCGGACATCCTCTTCGGGGAAGCGGATGGCCTTGCCCTGGGCGGTGGCCAGAACAATCTGTTGGCTCCCGGTTGAGCGACGTACCGCCACTAGGGCATTGCCGTCATCGATGTTGAGGGCGATGAGGCCGTTGGCCCGGATGTTGGCATAGGCCGCCAGGCTGGACTTCTTGATGGTGCCGTCGCTGGTGGCAAAGACCAGGTTCTCACCCTCGGGGAACTCCCGAAGGGCCATGAGGGTCACCACGTTCTCCCCATCCTTCAGGGAGATGAGGTTGCGGATGTGCTTGCCCCGGGTGGAGGCGGCCGCTTCCGGCAGGTCGTAGACCTTCAGGGCGTAGACAATGCCCTTGTCGGTGAAGGCCATGAGGGTGTCGTGGGCCTTGGTCATGAAGAGCTGTTCGACGAAATCCTCGTCCTTGGTCTTCATACCCACCTTGCCCTTGCCCCCGCGACGCTGGCGTCGATAGGCGTTCAGGTCGGTGCGCTTGATGTAGCCGGCCTTGGACATGGTGACGACCATCGGGTCATCCGGCACCACGTCCTCCATGCGGATCTCACCGGAGTAGCCGGTGATTTCCGTGCGGCGGTCGTTGCCGAACTGGTCGGCCACCTGCTGGAGCTCTTCCTTGATGACCCGCAACAGCAGTCCCTCGTCGGCCAGAATGGCCTTCAGCTTGGCGATGGTCTTTTCCAGCTCGGCCAGCTCGTCGAGGATCTTCTCCCGCTCGAGGCCCGTGAGGCGCTGGAGGCGCATGTCCAGGATGGCCTGGGCCTGCACGGCCGACAGGCAAAGGGTGGGATCCTTCTTGATGGCCGCAGCCGTGGCGAAGGCACCGGCCATGAGGCCAGCCTTGGCTTCTTCGGGACTCTTGGCGGCGCGGATGAGCTTGATGACCGCATCCAGGTGATCCAGGGCGATCTTCAGGCCCATGAGGACGTGGTGGCGCTCCTCGGCCTTGCGCAGCTGGAACAGGGTGCGGCGGGTGACCACCTCGCGACGGAATCCGATGAACTCCTGCAGGATCTCGCGCAGGGTGCAGACCCGGGGCTGGCCGTTGACGATGGCCAGCATGGTGATGGGGAAGCTGTTCTGAAGCTGGGTCTGCTGGTAGAGCTGGTTCAGGACGATGTCGCTGGGCTCGTTCTTTTTGAGCTCCACCACCAGACGGATGCCCTCACGGTCAGACTCGTCCCGCAGGTCGCTGATGCCGTCGATCTTTTTGTCGCGCACCAGTTCCGCGATCTTCTCGATGAGCGTGGACTTGTTCACCTGGTAAGGCAGCTCGGTGAACACGATCTGCTCGCGGTCCCCCGCGCGCTTGATCTGCTCCACGTGCGACTTGGCTCGCACCACACAGCGGCCACGGCCGGTGCGGTAGGCATCCACCACGCCCTCGGTCCCCAGCATCATGCCGCCGCCCGGGAAGTCGGGGCCCTTGATGTGGGCCATGATTCCATCCATGCCCAAGGCCGGATTGTCGATGAGGTCCACCAGGGCGCTGCAGCACTCCCGCAGGTTGTGGGGGGGGATGCTGGTGGCCATGCCCACGGCGATGCCCTGGGAGCCGTTCACCAGCAGGTTGGGGAAGCGGGAGGGCAGGACGAGGGGTTCCTCCATGCTGCCGTCGTAGTTGGGCCCGAAATCCACCGTGTCCTGGTCGATGTCGCCCATGAGCTCGGCGGCCAGCCGGGAGAGCCGCGCCTCGGTGTAACGCATGGCCGCTGCGGAGTCGCCGTCGATGGAGCCGAAGTTGCCCTGGCCATCCACCAGCACGTGGCGCATGGAGAAGGGCTGGGCCATGCGCACCAAGGTGTCGTAGATGGCTGAGTCGCCATGCGGATGGTACTTACCCATCACATCACCGACGGTGCGGGCGGACTTCTTGTAGGCCCGGTTCCAGTCGTTGCCGGCTTCCTTCATGGCGAACAGCACGCGGCGATGCACGGGCTTGAGGCCGTCGCGGACATCGGGCAGGGCCCGGCCCACGATGACGCTCATGGCGTAGTCCAAGTAGGACTTCCGCATTTCCTTTTCAATTTCGAGGGGTTCGACTCGGGTCATGGGGTCTCTCTGCGCGAAATTCGGCCTTCGGCCACATTTCGCGTTAATTCAACAAGGAGGTGGTGGAGTTGGGATTCATGGTTCCACGTGGAACAAACGGGTTTTCATTCACGCGGAATGTGGCCGAAGGCCAGATTCCGCGCATCAAATGTCGATGTTCTCGGCCAACAAGGCATTGGTCTCGATGAAGCGGCGCCGGGGTTCTACGGCATCGCCCATGAGGATGGTGAAGATCTCGTCGGCCTCCACGGCGTCATCGACCCGGACCTGCAGCAGGGTGCGGCGCTCGGGATCCATGGTGGTCTCCCAGAGCTGCTCGGGGTTCATCTCGCCCAGACCCTTGTAGCGCTGGATGCCCAGACCGCGTTTGCCTTCTTCCATCACCATGGCCAGCATGGATTCGGGATCGCTGAAGACCTGCTCCTTGCCCAGCTTGGTGCCTTCCTCGGACTCTTCTTCCTTGTCCTTGGCGGCCTCCTTGACATCCTTGAGGCGACGCAACCGGAGCTCACCCCCACGAAAGGCAGCCAGTTCAACCTGGAGGGCCGCCAGGCGGCGGAACTCGCCCCAGTGGGCCACCATGGTATCGATCCACAGGGTGATGGGGCGGCTCAGGTGCATGCGCACCACCCGCAGGCGGTGGCTGGCGGGAATGGTCGAGGCGGGATCTTCGCCTTCGGCGGCCAATTCGATGGCTTCCGTGGTCTCGATCTCGCAGGTACCCAGCTTCTGCTTCACGATGGCGGCACCCAACTTTTCGAGGTTTTCCCGGCTGTCGAAACGATCGACATCCAGGAGGCCTTCCGCCAAGAGGGCATCCACCAGGGGCCGGGCATAGCCGCGGCGGCTCAGCTTGCCATAGAGCTGCTGGACCTCACCCCACTTCTTCATTTCGCGAACCAGGACGGCGCCCTTGTGCTCACTGCCGTCGGGCAGCGTGAGGCTCCAGCCATCCAGGGCCTTGCTGAACAGGAACTCTTCCAGGGCCCGTTCGTCCTTGAGGTATTTCTCGGTCTTGCCCTTCTTGACCTTGTAGAGCGGCGGCTGGGCGATGTAGAGGTGACCGCGCTCCACCAGCTCGGGCATCTGTCGGTAGAAGAACGTGAGCAGCAAGGTGCGGATGTGGGATCCGTCCACGTCGGCGTCGGTCATGAGGACGACCTTGTGGTAGCGGAGGTTCTCGACCTTGAATTCCTCCTTGCCGATGCCGGTGCCCAGGGCCTGGATCAGCACGCGCAGCTCGTTGTGGCTGAGGATCTTGTCGAAGCGGGCCTTTTCCACATTCAGGACCTTGCCCTTCAGAGGCAGGATGGCCTGGGTGGCGCGATGGCGGCCCTGCTTGGCGCTGCCGCCGGCGGAATCACCCTCCACCAGGAAGATCTCGCTGAGGGCCGGATCCTTTTCCTGGCAATCGGCCAGCTTGCCGGGTAGGCCGCCGCCATCCAGGGCGCCCTTGCGGCGGGTCAGTTCGCGGGCCTTGCGGGCCGCCTCGCGGGCCCGGGCGGCCTCGATGGCCTTCTCCAGGATGGCCTTGGCCTCGCGCGGGTTCTCTTCGAAGAAGGCGGAGAGTTTTTCGTAGACGATGGTCTGGACGATGCCCTTCACTTCACTCGATACCAGGCGATCCTTGGTTTGACTGGAAAACTTGGGATCAGGGACCTTGGCGCTCACAACGGCGGTCAATCCCTCACGCACGTCCTCGCCCGAGAGGCTCACCTTGGCGCTCTTGAGCAGGTTGTTCTTCTCCGCGTAGCTGTTGATGACGCGGGTCATGGCGGCCCGGAAGCCCTCCAGGTGGGCGCCGCCGTCGCGGTTGCGAATGTTGTTCGTGAAGCAGTAGAGGGTCTCCTGGTAAGAGTCATTCCACTGGAGCGCCACTTCGACGGTGGTGTCCTGCTTTTCGTCCTTGATGTAGATCGGGGGCTTGTGGAGCACGACCTTGTTGCGGTTCAAATGTTCCACGAAGGAGCTGATGCCACCGGCATTGACGAAATCGTGGGTGTCACCGGTGCGCTCATCCAGGATGCGGATGTGGACGCCCTGGTTGAGGTAGCTGAGCTCGCGCAGGCGCTGGCTCAAGGTCTCGAAGCTGAAATCGAGGACGTTGTTGAACACCTCGGGATCGGGCTGGAAACGCACCCGGGTGCCGCGCCGGGCCGTGGGTCCAACCTTCTTCAGAGGCGCGTCGGCCTTGCCTTGGGAGAAGGTCATGGCGTATTCCTGGCCATCCTTCCAGACCGTGAGCCACAGCTTGGAGGACAGTGCGTTCACACAGGACACGCCCACGCCGTGGAGGCCGCCCGAGACTTTGTAGGCGTTCTTGCCGTCGGTGCTGGTGTTGTCGAATTTTCCGCCGGCATGCAGGACCGTCATGATCACTTCGGCGGCGCTGCGACCCTCTTCCTTGTGGATATCCACCGGAATGCCGCGGCCATCGTCTTCCACGGTGCAGCTGCCGTCGCCATGCAGGATCACATTGACCTGCTTGCAGAAGCCCGCGAGGGCTTCATCCACGGAGTTGTCCACCACCTCGTAGACCATGTGGTGGAGACCGCTGCCATCGTCGGTGTCCCCGATGTACATGCCGGGGCGCTTGCGGACGGCTTCGAGATCGCGCAGGACCGTGATGTTATCGGCGGTGTAGCTGTCGGTTTCCAGGGGGGTGTGCACGCGTGCGCTAAGGACTTCTTCAGACATCAAGACTCACTTGGTTGGGTACGGTGAAGTGCGGTGTTCCAGCGCGGTTCAGGCCGTGGCGCTGTTGGCGAAACGAACGGGCATGAGGACATAACGGAAACTGAAATCTTCCAGGCTGGGCGACATGAACACGCCCTGGCCCACCTCGTCCTTGAACTGGTAGACCACTTCCTCGCCGGGCAGCCGCTCCAGCAGCTCCGTGAGGTAGTCGATATTGAAAGCCAGCTCGAAGGGCTGTTCTTCGCCCGTGAAGGGCAGTGTGGCCTGGTTCACGCCCTCGTCGGGGTGCTGGAAGACGGTGCGGAGGTTCGGAAATTCGTAGAACAGACGCACGTTCTTGTTGTAGTCGTCCTTCTTCAGGCCCACGAAACGCAGCGTGCGCAGGAAGACTTCCCGGTCCATGATCACGCGCTTAGGCAGCTCGGCAGGGAGCACCTTTTCGTAAGCTGGGTAGTTGCCTGTGACCAGGCGGGTGCTGAATTTGAGGCCAGGCTGGTCCAGGAACAGCGTCGTTCCGTCCCAGCAAAGTTCCACCTCGCCTTCATCGCCCAACAGGGTGGGGATGAGGTCAAGGGCACGCTTGGGAACGATGAGGCGGACTTCATCCTTGAGCTTCGTTTCGCAGGGCACTTCGGCCACAGCCAAGCGGAAGCCATCGGTTGAAACGACGCGCACATGCTGCTTGGTCAGGTGGAGCAATACGGCTGACAGCGTAGGCTTGGTCGCGTCCTTGCTGACGGCGATGGAACCCAGCTGGATGGCCCGCTTCAGGCGCAGCACGGGGATCTTGACTACCGGCAGTTCCTTGCTGGGCGCGGGCAGCTCAGGGAAGCCTTCTCCGGGCTGGATGTTGTGCTCAGAGTTCATGCCCTTGGCCCGCAGCCACAGGCGACCGCCGGCATCGGGGCACTCGAGGCTGAGGATCCCATCGGGAAAGACACGCACGGTCTCAATGAATTTCTTCCCAGGCACGGCCATGGTCCACTGCCCCTGCCCTTCGCCCGGAACGGTGGCCTCAAAGGCCAGTTCCATGTCCGTGGCCTTCATGACCACTTCCTTCTGCCGCACGTCCACGAGGATGTGCTGAAGGATGGGAAGGGTTACCCGACGGTCAAGGGCGTGCTTCAGCAGACCGAGTGTCCGGTCTAAACGATCCTTGGAAACCTGTAACTGAAGATTCATGAATCACCCTTGATGATGCTGAGGAGCGGGGCAACCTGTGGAAAGCTGTGTCAAACCCATATCCTACCGGAGTTTCGCGACCAGGGACAGGCTGTGGAAAGGCCCGTGAAGCCTGTGCAGGAGAGCCCTTGGAACACGCCACGCCTCCGAAGAACACCCCGTTGTGGATCCAACCGCAGGGAAGGCTGTGGATAAAAACATAAAACGAAACAAATCAATGGATGCTGTTCAAGAGGGCCTGGACCATCCTGTGGAATTCCGGATCTCGCTTCATCCGGTCCCTCACCGAGTCGATGGCGTTCATCACGGTGGAGTGGTGCATGTTGAAAGAGCGTCCGATGTCGGCAAAAGGCTGTGAGGCAATCTCGCGCGCCAGATACATGGCCACCTGCCGGGGAAGCAGGATGGCTTGCTGCCGAGAGCGTTTCTTCATGAGGTCGACGAAGGAGACATTGAATGTCTCCGCCGTCATGCGGAAGATGCGGTCCGGATGAACCGGAGCGGTGGGCTCTTCCCCGCTCTGCCCCTGGAAAGCCGCATGGGCGATCTCCAGGGAGGGCGGCACGCCGATGAGACTGGCCTGGAAGATGACGCGAGTGAGGAACCCTTCCAGGTCTCGGACACTCCCCTTGGCCTTGTGGGCGATGAAGGTGAGGACATCTTCGGGAATGGGCGGAACATGACGGAAATCCACATCCTCGAGCTTCTTCTTGAGGATTGCGATGCGGGTCTCGAAATCAGGCGGCTGAATGTCCGCCGTCAGTCCCCACTTGAAGCGCGTGATGAGCCGCTCATGGCAACCCTCCAGCCGTTGCGGAGGCTTGTCGGAGGTGATGACGATCTGCTTCCCGTGCTGGAGGAGGTGTTCAAGGATGTGGAAAATTTCTTCCTGCGTGCGCTCCATCTTACCAAGCGTCTGCACGTCATCCAGCAGCAGGACATCGTTCTGCTGATACTTCTTGCGCATGGGCTCGGTGTTCTTCGCGCGGATGGCCACCGTGAGCTCGTTGAAGAAGTTGTCCACCTTGAGGTAGACCACCCGCAGCTTGGGATCGCGTTCCATCAGGCCCTTGCCGATGCCGACCATGAGATGGGTCTTGCCGAGACCCGCGCCACCGTAGATGAACAGCGGGTTCATGCTGAGTGGCGTGGCGGCCTTTCCGTAGCTGTCCACCACGGCCTTGGCCGCAGCGAAGGCCAGCTGGCTGCCGGGGCCAACCACGAAGCGGTCGAGGGTGTAGCGGTTGAAGAGATGGGGAAAGGCCACTGTTTGCTCGGTGGTTACGGAGGTCACCGAAGCGGCTTTCTTGGGGATGGGCTTGGGTTCTGCGGTGGGCGTGCCGTTGACGTGGAACTCGAGCTGCAGATCGCCAAGACCGCCCTGGGCCAGCGCATCGCTGAATTCCTCGGGCAGCTGCTGCTCGATCCAGAGCTTGGCGGCGGCGCTGGGCACCTGAATCCACAGGACGCCATCCTTCACGCTGAGGGGCTCACAGGGCGTGACCCACTCCTTGAAGCTCGCCTCGGGCAGCTGCTTGGAGAGGCCAAGTCGGATGGTGTCCCAGAGGGTTGTGGGATCGGCGGAGCGCATGGTTCACCAGCATGGGTGGGACAAATCGCGGGCGCGTTTGGTTAGCGGAGGGTGCGGCACACACTCCGTCCACGCCTGGCTCGCGGGGGGGGAACCCAATCTAGCACCCATCCGCGAGGATGGGAGAGCGGAAATCCCCTTGAGCCCGAAGCCACTCACTGCTAGGCTCGAAGGTTCGTCCTCCTCCCCGGGAGGGGACCCCCGAGGTGGAATCATGAAGCGGACCTTTCAGCCCAACAACCGTCGTCGCGCCAAGACCCATGGCTTCCTGAGCCGTATGAAGACCAAGAATGGCCGTTTGGTGCTCAAGCGCCGCCGTGCCAAGGGTCGCCACGTCCTGGCCCTCTAGTTCCCGTCCGTGATCTACAGAGGCCGCTTCCGCACGGTGCGGCACAAAGACCACGCGGTTCCGACGCCCCCGCCCCGGCCCTTGCTGGGGCTGTCGTCGTCCCTGGATATCCGCGCCTGGCGTGGAACGGAAGACCAAGGACCCCTGCTCCTGGTGACCTCACCCAAGCGGACGGGAGGCGCGGTCCAACGCAACCGGTTCCGCCGTCAGGTACGGATGGCCTTTCTTGCCGGTGTGGACACCCTCCAGAACCACCCATGGGTGGTGTGGGTGCGCCCCAGCCGAACCGCTCCACCGCTCGACACGATCACGTTCCACGACATTGAGAACCAGCTTCGGACCGCCTTGAACCGTCTTCCCGCTTCGGATACCCCATGAACAACCGCAATGTCATCCTCTTCGTTGTCGGCAGCATGATCCTGTTGGGCGGCCAGTTCTGGCTGTCCTCGCGGTATGCCAAGCCGGTCCCCAAGGCCGAGGTTCAGCAAGGTGCGCCCGTTGCAGCCAAGCCTGTAACGCCCGAGCCCACGCCGGTTCCCAACCCCGCTCCCGCCCTGGCTCAGGCCACGGAAGGCGTGAAGACAGCCGCCCCCTCCGCCATGCACACACTGGCCTCTGGCGAATTCACCCTCACTTGGCAGGTGGCCACAGGCGCCCTCAAGCAGGTGATCTGGCGGCAGGATGGCACCCCTTTCTTCCCCGCCACCTTCGCGGGTCTCGGGGCCCTGAAGGGCGCCGGCTTTGAAACCGTGCGGGATGAACAAGGCCCCAACAGCACCGTGGTTATCTTCGAGAACGCCATCGGCGAGCGGCTGACCTACACCGTGCCCACCCAGGGCCACGTTCTGAAGATCGAGGGCACCTCCCCCCGCAATGCCAGCCTGATGCTCATCTCGAGCCCCACCAGCGATGAGCCCGTGAAGCAGTTGAGCCGTGTGTTCTCGCTGACCGAAAAGAGCGTGGAGGCCGTGACCTGGAATGACCTGCTGCATGAATCCTGGTTTGGCATGGCCAAGCGCAAGGTCCTGCCCGCCTCCTCGGATCGCCTGGGCCTGGATGCGGGGCTGGAAAAGGATGTGAAGAGTCAGCGCAACCACTACTTCGCCGCCCTGTGGAAGCTGCCCCGCCCGGCTGGCCGCGAAACCACTGGCTACGACCTCCTGGCGCAGAATGGCCGCCTGGAAGCCTCCCTCTACCTCGGGCCCAAGAAGGCCGAGCCCCTGCTGGCCTTCGAAAGGCCCTTCACCCAGGTCATCGACTACGGCTTTTTCGGCGCCGTGTCCCACCTGCTCTTCTGGATCCTGAAGAAGGTCCATGCCGTGGTGGGCAACTGGGGCTGGTCCATCGTGCTCTTCACGCTGATCATCCGCCTAGCCACCTGGCACTTGAACACCAAGCAGACCATCTCCATGCTGCGCATGAAGGACTTCGAGCCGCACCAGAAGGCCATCCAGGCCAAGTACGAAAAGTTCGGCAGCGACATGACCAAGAAGGCCGAGATGCAGAAAGAGCTCATGGCCCTCTACAAGAAGAACGGCCACAACCCCATGGGCGGCTGCCTACCCATGCTGCTTCAGATGCCCATCTTCCTGGCCCTTTGGTCCATGCTCAACAACGTCTTCGAGCTGCGCCACGCGCCCTTTTTCGGTTGGATCACCGATCTGTCGGCCCCGGACAAGTTCTTTATTTTCCCCGTGCTTATGGGCGCGTCCATGTTCGCCCAGCAGGCCATGACGCCCGCCGTGGGCGATCCGGCCCAGCGCAAGATGATGATGGTCATGATGCCCGTCATGATGAGCTTCATGTTTGCGCAAAGCCCCGCCGGGCTTACGATCTACTACTTCGTGTTCAACCTGATCGGCCTCGCTCAGACCTGGTGGGTCATGCGTTCCTACCAACCCCAGCCCATCACCGTGTAGGAGTCCATCATGCGGAAAAGTGGTGCCACGCTGGAATCCATTCCCGAGCTCATCGCCGGCTGGGGCGCCCACCTGGGTCTGAGCCTGGAAGCGCGCTTCGCGCCCTCAGGTGACGAAGAAGCCTTTCCAAACCGCGTGACCATCGCCGGGCCCGATGCCTCCTTCATGGGCGCCAACCGGGGCGTGGCGCTGGATGCGCTGCAGTTCTTGGTGCACGAAGCCCAGGGTGAGCGCGAAGACCAGAAGCTGGCCTACCTGGATGTGAAAGGCGCTCGCCTCTTCCGCATGCAGGAAGTCATGGCCATGGGTCAGTTTGCCGCCGCCAAGGCTCGGGAACTGGGCAGCCACACCCTGGGTGCCCTCAGCGCCCGGGAGCGCCGTTGGGTGCATCTGGTGGTCAGCCGCGAAGAGGGCCTGGGCACCGAAAGCGAAGGCACGGGTACCTTCAAGCCCGTGAAGGTGTTCAGGAAGTAGACTGGCCCGGTGCTTCCGGCCTCCGATCCCATTTGTGCTCCCGCCACGCCCCTGCTGCCTTCGGCGGTGGCGTTGGTGCGGGTATCAGGGCTTGGTCTGGCGGAGGTTCTTTCGCCCCTGGTAGCGCTGCCTGAGCCGCGAGTGGCTTCGCTGCGCATGCTGCGCTGGGATGGATTCCGCGAACGCGCCCTGGTGTTGTTCTTCCCGGCGCCAGCCAGTTACACGGGTGAGGATCTGGTGGAATTCCAGGTTCACGGCAACCCCCTGCTGGTGCAGCGGCTCCTGGAACACTTGGGAAAGCTCGGTGTGCGGCAGGCCGAACCTGGGGAGTTCACCCGCCGGGCCCTCTTGAACGGCAAACAGAGCCTGCTGGAGGCGGAAGCCCTCCGCGACCTGGTGTCGGCGGATACAGATACCCAGATCCGCCTAGCCCAGGCCCGTGCCGGGGCGTTGCCGGAATGGATCACGGAAGCCCGCCGCCTCCTGGCCCCCTGGATGGCCCGGGCGGAAGCAGTGGTGGATTACGGCGAGGAAGAAGGAATTTCGTTAAATCCAGAGGACTTAAGGGAAGATCTTGACCCCCTACTTGAACGGTTCCACGTGGAACAAGTCCGCGCAGGCGCGGCCAAATCCCTGCGGGATGGCCTTCGCCTGGCCATCGTGGGGCGGCCCAACGCCGGGAAGAGCACTCTCTTCAATGCCCTCGCTGGCGAGGACCGGGCCATCGTGACCGACCTTCCCGGCACCACCCGGGATGTCCTCGAAGTGCGCTGCGAGTGGCGGGGCCTGCCCCTGCGGCTTTTCGACACGGCCGGGTTGAGGGCCACCGAGGATCTAGTGGAACGGTTGGGGGTGGAGCGGGTGGGTCCCGTGCTTGAGAATGTGGACCTGGTGTTGCATCTGGTTCCAGCAGGCGAGGAGGCCTCCGACATCTCGATATCAACCCTGGCACCCTTCCGAGGCAAGGTCCTGGAAGTCCGGTCCTTCGCGGACCAGAAAACCGCCCAAGGCGTGGCTATCGCTGCGAACCAGGGCGACCTGGATGCCCTGGAGGTCGCGCTAAATGAACGCCTGCTGGGGGGCTTGGCCCCCGATGCCTGCCTGGGCGCCTTGGCCACGGCTCGCCAAGTGGAATTGCTGAACGACCTGGTGCACCAGGTGGAGCTGCTCCTGGGACTGGAACCGGGTTGCCCGCCAGAACTCCCAGCCTCCATCCTTCAGGGTGCCTGGAGCTTGCTGGCCCGGCTCACAGGGGAAGACCGGGCCGACAGCGCCCTGGATGCTCTCTTCAGTGGGTTCTGCCTCGGGAAGTAGGTGGGGTCGAAGTAGACTTGGGACCTGGAGTCACGATGAAGCTTGGCTATGAAGCGGTGATCGGCCTGGAGGTCCATGTCCAGCTGCGAACGCGGTCGAAAATGTTCTGCGCCTGTCGGAACATCACGGGAACACCGCCCAACAGCCAGACCTGCCCCGTCTGCCTGGGCCTGCCCGGAGCCCTGCCCGCCCTCAACTCCGAAGCCGTGCGCATGGCCCTGGCCCTGGGGCTGGCGGTGGAAGCGACCATCCGCCCGGAGAGCACCTTCTACCGCAAACAGTATTTCTACCCCGATCTGCCCAAGGGGTACCAAATCACCCAAGGGCCCGTGGCCATTGTGGAAAACGGCTTCCTGGACATTCCTGGAGATGCCCGGGTTCGGGGCTCGGAAGGGCCCGTGCGGATCCGTTTGGAACGGGCCCACCTCGAAGAGGATGCTGGCAAAAGCCACCACGACATGGGCGGAAAAACCAGCCACGTGGATCTCAACCGAGCCGGCGTACCCCTGTTGGAAATCGTGGGGGCGCCCGATTTGCGCAGCGCCCAGGAGGCTTCGGACTACCTGAAGGCCCTGCATCGGCTGGTGGTGGCCCTGGGTATATGCGAGGGCAACCTGGAGGAAGGCAACTTCCGCTGCGATGCCAACGTCAGCGTCCGGAAGGCAGGCGAGCTGGCCTTTGGAACCCGAGTCGAAGTGAAGAACCTGAACTCCTTCCGGTTCGTGCGGCAGGCCTTGGATCACGAAATCGAACGTCAGGTGGGCCTCCTGGAGCGGGGCGAGGCTGTGCGGATGGAAACCCGCGGCTGGGATGCGGCCGCCGGGCAAACGAAGGCCCAGCGCACGAAGGAAGCGGCCATGGACTACCGCTACTTCCCGGAACCCGACCTGCCCACCCTGGTCGTCGAGGCTGCCGAGATCGAGGCTGTCCGAGCCCTGCTTCCGGAATTGCCCGAGCAGCGCATCCGCCGCTGGCGCGAGGCTCATGGCCTGGGCCTGGATGAAGCCCAGACCCTGGCCCAGAGCCCTGCCTTTGCTGATTATTTCGAGGCCCTGGCCCGCCAGGGCGGTTCCGGCCGGGGTGCGGCGGCCTGGATGCTGGGCGAAGTGAGTCGAACCTTGAACGAACACAGCATCGGCATCGAAAGCTTTCCGGTCCCCGTGGAAACCCTCGCGGAACTGGTGCGTCTGGTGGAGGCCCGGGCCCTGGGTTTTGGAACCGCCAAGGAACAGGTTTTCCCTCTGCTGGTGGCCGGCGAGGGCAGCCCCGAGGCCATCGTGGCCCGGCTGGGCCTGGCCCAGGTGAGCGACCGTGGCGCCATCGAAATCCTGGTGGCGCAGATTCTGGCCGCGAATCCCGGCCCCGTGGGCCAGATCAAGAACGGCAAGGAGAGCCTGAAGGGATTCCTGGTGGGCCAGGTCCTCAAGGCGGGCCAGGGACGCCTGGATGCCAAGCTCGTGAACGAAGTGCTGGTCGAGGCTCTAGCCAAACATTGATACCCGCCCCATGCTGAGCGCATGAGCCTGAACCAGGAGTGGAAGATCAGAGTGTCCAAGTCGAAGCCCGCTGCGTGCGATAGGCGGAGGTGACGCATGACGAACGAAATCCCCTCGGCCCTGGAGGCCTACCATCCCGGTGTGGTCCACGTCTGCCAGTCCTGCGGCAGTTCGGTGGTGGACGCGGTCATGACGCCCGGCGAACCTTTCCGTTGCGTGGATTGCCGGGGGCTGGCGCCCGCCCCTGAAGATGAGCTGACGCGAGCCGCCATGGAAGACCACGGCACCTACGACCTGCCCGATGACAAGCCCACCGTCTGGCGGTTGGTGGTGGTGATTGCCTTCGCCGTTGTTGCCCTGGCCATCGTCTTCTGGAAGCGTTAGGAGCCCGTCCAAGTAATGGGTGGGGGCTGCACTGGGGCGCCAGCCGAGGGAGGCCAGGAAGGCGACGAAGGCCTTGGTGGTTCCAAGGACGAGGAGTCTAACGCAGCATCCCGACGGCTGCCGCCCCAGCCCGGAGGGTTGATGGCAAAGGGCTCCCATGCGGCGCCACGGCGCTTGAACGGTGAACCCGCACCGCCCTGCGAGCCCTTCCTTGCATGGAAGCCCTTTGCCATCAATGCAGCCCCTATCGATTACTTGGACGGGCTCCTTGGCCTATCCTAGGGGCTGGAGCCTGCCCATGCCCAAACCCTGGGGACCTACCACCACCGCCATCCACGCCGGGAAACACTTCAATACTACCCGGGCCGTGACTACGCCCATCTTCCAGACCTCTGTCTTCCAGCTCATGGAAAACAGCGAAGGCGCGGACTTCGCTGCCAGCATCGAACCCCCGGCCTTCTACACCCGCTGGGGCAATCCCAATACCAGTGAAGTTGAAGCGGTCCTGGCTGAACTGGAGGGTGCCGAGCGATCCCTGGTGACGTCTTCCGGGATGGCGGCCTTTGCCCTCACATTCGACGCCTTTCTGAAAACCGGGGATCACCTGGTGGCCCCCGCCGCCATCTACCTGGGTACCGAGCAGCTCATCCGCCGCTGGATGGCCGAGCGGGGTCTGAAGGTGACCTGGGTGCAGAACACCCTGGACCTGGGCGAGTGGGAGGCGGCCATTCAAGCCGAGACGCGGATGATCTGGGTGGAAACACCCTCCAACCCCACCCTGGCCATGACGGATCTGGTCGGCGTGGCGGCCCTCGGCAAGAAACACGGCATTCGCACCGTGGCAGACAACACCTTCCCCAGCCCCATCCATACGAAACCACTGGCTCTGGGTATTGATCTCAGTGTTGCTTCGGCCACCAAATACCTAGCGGGTCATTCGGATGTGGTGGCGGGTGTGGTGGCCGGATCAGAGGCTGACGTGGTGGCCTGCTGGCATGTCAGTAAGCTCCTGGGCCCCACCCTGGATCCCATGGCGGCCTGGCTGTTGCATCGGGGCCTGAAGACCCTGGCCCTGCGCATGCGCCGCGCCTCCGACAATGCCCAGGCGCTGGCCCAGTGGTTGCTCTGGCAGCCCCACGTGGCGCGGGTGGACTACCCGGGGCTGAGCACGCACCCAGGGCATGAGATTGCCCTCCGGCAGATGGACAAGGGCTTCGGCGCCATGATCGGCTTCGAGCTGGGGGCGGGACTCATCGCGGGCCAGCGCTTTTGCGAGGCGTTGAAGGTCATCACCCGGGGGGTGAGTCTGGGCGGCGTGGAAAGTCTGATCCAGCATCCCGCCAGCATGAGCCACCTCAAGACCGCCCCCGAGGTGAAGGCCCGCCTGGGTATCACGGATGGTCTCCTGCGCTTCTCGGTGGGCATCGAAGATCAGCCGGACCTCATCGCCGATCTTGAAAAGGGCTTCCAGGCCGCTGCGGGGGTCTGGTGATACTGCTGCTCAACGGCGGCCTGCGCGAGACACCGGAATTGGCCACGGTGGCGGACTTGGCGACCTGGCTGGACCTGCCCGCTTTTGGCAGCGCCATCGAGTTGAACGGCGAGGTCGTTCGCAAGGCTGACCACGCCACGGCCCCCCTGAGGGAGGGGGACCGGCTGGAAGTGGTGCGATTGGTGGGTGGGGGTTAATTCACCGATAGATTGTAGGTAATCGTGCCGTTGGGGTAGACCACGTAGGGATCGACCCGAACCCGGACCATGTAGGTGCCGACCGACAGGCTGGACAGATTGATGACACCATTCCCGGCCGAGGAAGCCGTGGTCTGGCGCAGCAGGCCCTGGCTGTCGAAGAGTTCGAGCACCAGACCGGCCCCGAACGTGCTGAGGGTCAGGGTGCGGGGGCCTCCGCCGTGGGTGAACCGGTAGGCCTGGGATTGGTTCCAATCGAAGGACCAGCCAGCTGAGTAGGTGGGGAAGGAGCCGGCATCCGCGAAGGGGATCGAGGGGAGGCGCCATAGGGACGTGCTGTTCAGGTACAGATTGGAGGTGGGATCCAGGCCGTTCCCCACGTTTTCCAGGTACAGCTCGTTCTGGATGGGGACAAAGGCGGGGGAACCCGCCAGCCGGGTCAGGCCTGTCAGATAGGTGGGGTAGCACGCCAGCGGGGTGTTGCCGTACTCATAACCAAAGGTGGCGACGCTGGGGATGGTGGCGCTCCACATGGTCTTGAGTCCCGCCTGGCTGCCATTGAAGACCGAACCGTTGGTCCAGATGCCCCAGAGAGAGCGGGCCACGGAGCCTGCGTAGAACTCGCCGCCACCCGTGGGGGCAAAGCCCACGTGCTGATCCAGGCGGAACACAGCCGGGAGGCCACCGCCTGAGGGGATGTCATAAACGTAGGGATTCTGGCGGAT
This sequence comes from Acidobacteriota bacterium, assembly GCA_043775845.1. Classification (GTDB taxonomy): domain Bacteria; phylum Acidobacteriota; class Holophagae; order Holophagales; family Holophagaceae; genus Geothrix. The sequence goes on along the minus strand of JAYVRY010000214.1, from coordinate 4,610 downwards.
GGCGGCGGAAAGGAAGGTGCTGAAGCCGCTCGAAAAGGCGATGCTGGGCTCGGAGGCATCCGTGGCGTTGATGAAGCCGTGATCGTTGTCCCGGCGGACGATGGCCCCGAAGGTGCCGCCGCCCTTGGCCAGGCTGTCATCGGCCACCAGCAGGTGAGCGAAGGCATCCCCCAGGACGCTGTCGTTGTAGGCGTCGGCCCCCCGGTCCGCCGCCGCAGGGCCGGCGTAGCGGACGCTGTGCTGGAAAATGGCCCGACCGCCCATGGCCTGGCTCTGGACCAGGACGGCCCCACCCGGGGTTCGAGCCGCCGATGGATAGGTGGTGCCGGTCCCGGGATTCCAGAAGGCGTAAAGTTCAGGGAGAGGCAGGGTCGGCTCCAGGCCCCGCATGCCCAGGGCGAAAGTAGTCATCTGGTCGGCGATGGCGAAAGCCCCGGCCTCCCCTGTGGCTTCCGTGGCCTTCAAGGTCAAGTTGCCGCCATTGCTGTTGGAGACATCCGCGCTGGTGGTGGCCCAGGTGCCGACCTGATTGAAGGCATCAGTACTTACATAAGTATTGGAAGGAGAAGCCTTCTTGGTGTTGCCATAAAAATAAAAGCCGGTCCCCGAGGTGTTGGGAACCTCGGCGGTGGCGTAAATGGCCACATAGAAGGTGATGCCCCTGGGGACCGAGAAGGTGCGTGAGCCACCGGCATCCAGAGTGCCCGATGCCTCTACCTGGCCCGAGGAGCTGTTGATCACCTGGGCAAAGGCGTAACGGGTGGGAAGGGTGCTGAGGGTGGCGCTGAAACCCGAGGCGGAGAGCACCCGTTTTTCGTACTGCCCCTGGACGCTCACCGACACGTTGCTGGGACCCTCGTTGCTGCCCCCACCGCATCCACTTAGGATGCCGAGGGTCGCCACCATGAATCCGATGCCTGCCGTCCGTGGAAAAGGGGTGAGCAACATGGGTGACTCCGAGGCTTTGAAAGAAGGGGTGACCGCAAGGTTAGGTCAAGGAGCGTGCCAGTGCCGGCCAACGCATCTTCAGCGCCAGACTTCCCACCGTCCCTGAGGCCAGGTCCCCGTGGCCCGAATCTGCCACGCATCGGGTAGATGCAAGTGCAGCGGGCTTCCGCCTGCGGGTCGAAGGCTTTGAAAGCGGTGGAATTCATCCACCAGACCCTGGGCCATGAAGGCTACAGCGAGGGTGCCCCCCCCCTCCACCAGCACTCGGCCCGCCCCCCGGGCGGCAAGCTCGTGCAACAGGTGGCGCAAACTGCAACCCCGGCCTTCCGGGGGAAGGTGCAAGTCCTCCACCCCCCGGAGAGGTACCGGGTCGCCAATCACCGCCCTGAAGGCGGGCTGTCCCGCCACCGGCGTCCAAACCCGGGCAGAGGCGGGCACCTGACCCGATTCGTCCATGACCACCCGGGCGAAGCTGCGGTGGGGGGCCGTGGGCGCCGACCACCGGTCGGTCAGCTGGGGATCGTCCACCTCGATGGTGTGGCGGCCCACCACGATGGCCTCCGAGGCCCGCCGAAGGGCATGGGCCAGGCGCTGGACCTCAGGCGGAGTCACGTGCGTCGTCTGATCCACCGGGCCCAGGGACCCATCGGAGCCCAGGGCCAGCTTGAGGGTGACCCAGGGGAGTCCCGTGCGGATGAGTTTGAAGAAGGGGGCATGGAAACGCTGGCAGGCTTCCCAGAGGATGCCCTCCTCCACGGCGATGCCCTGGGCCCGGAGAATGGCCAGACCACCCCCATCGACCCGGGGATTGGGATCGCGGACCCCCACGACCACCCGGGTGATGCCGGCCTGGATGAGCGCGAGGGTGCAGGGGCCCGTGCGCCCGTGATGGCAGCAGGGCTCCAAGGTCACGTAGGCTGTGGCGCCTTGGGTGGCCTCGCCCCGGGCTTCGGCGTCCCGCAGGGCCATGATTTCGCCGTGAGGATCGCCCGCCCGGGTGTGGACTCCGCTCCCGAGCAGGCGGCCGTCCTTCACCAGGACGCAGCCCACCGGGGGGTTGGGGCTGGCGAGGCCCACGCCCTTGAGCCCCTGCTGAAGGGCCAGGGCCATGAAGCGGGCATCCCCTTCCAAGGCGTCGGGATCGGGCCAGGGGCCGCCGGTGGCCAAGGCCCAGGCGAGGCCAGGGCTGAGGTCGGCACTGAGATCGTCAGACATCGAGCAGCCCGTCCACAAAGGCTTCCGCGTTGAAGGGGATGAGATCGTCCACGCCCTCGCCCACGCCCACGAAGGCAATGGGCAGGCCCAGACGATCCAGGATGGGCACCACCACGCCCCCCTTGGCGCTGCCATCCAGCTTGGTGAGCACCAGGTCGGTGACGCCAGCAGCCAGGGCGAAGGCTTCGGCCTGGACCAGGCCGTTCTGCCCGGTGGTGGCATCCAAGACCAGCAGGACACGATGAGGGGCGTCCGGGAGCACCTTCTGGAGGCTGCGGCGGATCTTGTCCAGCTCCTTCATGAGGTGATCCTTGGTATGCAGCCGGCCGGCGGTATCGATGAGCACCCAGGGTGTGCCCTTGGCCTTGGCGCTGGTGGCCCCGTCGAAGGCGATGGCCGCCGGATCACCGCCCATCTGGTTGCGGATGACGGGCACCCCAGCCCGCTCGCCCCATAGCTCCAGCTGGTCGATGGCGGCGGCACGAAAGGTGTCGCCCGCCACCACCAGCACGGCCTCATCCCGGGCCTTGAGGTGGGCAGCCAGCTTGCCTAGCGTGGTGGTCTTACCCACGCCGTTGACGCCCACCAGCAGGACCACCTGGGTGCCCGAAGCAGTAAAGGGCTGAGCGGGGCGCTGCCGGAGAAGCTTCAGCAGTTCGTCCTTCAGCACGGCCTTGGGATCGATATCGGCCGAGCCCTTCATCTCACCGCGAAGGCGCGCCATCAGCTGGTTCACAGCCTTCACGCCAAGGTCGGCCTGGAGGAGCAGATCCTCCAATTCCTCCAACTGGGCCTCGTCCAGCCGCCGTAGGCCCAGCAGGCGGGCCATGGGCGCCAGCACCAACTCCTGGGTGCGCTTCAGGCCCTTCTTGAATTGGTTGAACAGGCCGTCAAGCAAACCCACGGACACCTCGCGAAGGTCCAGTCTAACCAAGCCTTGGACGTTCCCCGAGGCGGGAATCGGCAGGATGGCGGTACGCTGGGGCCGAAGCTCTCTGTCACGGCATCGAAACCTTGGAGTTTCCATGACACCCCTGCCCATTCCACTACCAGATCCACTGCCCCTGCCTATGCCACCCGCAGCCCTGAAGGCGCTCCTGCTCGTTACTTTCACCCTTCACCTGATGGCGGTGAACGTGGGCGTGGGGGGCAGCCTCATCGCGGCCGTCCATGCCCTGCGGGGCAAGCCGGAAGATCGTGACCTGGTGCGCCGCCTGGCGCCCTTGCTGCCCGCCGCAGTGACCTTTGCCATCACGCTGGGCGTGGCGCCCCTGCTTTTCGTTCAACTGACTTACGGACCCTTCTTCTACACCGCCTCGGTCCTCATGGCCGTGCCCTGGCTGGGCCTCGTTTTCATGCTGATGGCAGGCTACGCGCTGCTCTACCGCTTTGTGGGCTCCGCCGCTTCCGAGAAGCTCCATGCCGTGACTGGAATCGCCGGGGCCCTGCTGTTGCTGGGGGTGGGCCTGATGCTCGTGAATGTCACCACCCTGTCCTTGCGCCCGGATTTGTGGGCCTCCCATGCGGCGGCTTCGCCCCACGGCTTGCGCCTGAACACCGCCGATACGACCCTTTGGCCCCGCTACCTGCACATGGTGGCGGGCATCGCGGCCGTGGCGGGCCTGCTGCTGGCGGGCTGGGGGGGCTGGCGGGATCACGCCTATGCCCGCCAGGCAGGCTTGCGCTGGTTCATCGGGGCCACCGCCAGCCAGGCCGCCTGGGGTACCTGGTTGCTGGTGGCGCAACCCGCGTCGGTGTTCGATCTGCTCATGAACGCCAACACGACCCCCGGCCTCACCATGTGGGTTTCCATCGCCTGCGGCGCCCTGGCCTTGCTCATGGCCATTCCGGCCAGCCAGACGGGCGCTCCGGCCAGGGCCGTGTGGCCGCCCCTTGGTCTGGCCATGGCATCCGTTCTGGGGATGATCCTGCTGCGGGACCAGGCCAGGGATGCCAGCCTCGCCGCGTTTGGGTTCCATCCCGGCGCCCTGCCCCACAAGACGGATTGGCTGTCCCTGGGGGTCTTCGGGCTCACCTTGGTGGGGCTCGTGGCCTTGTTGTGGGTGATTCTGCGCTGGGCTGCCCAGGCCCCCGTCACAGCCAGACAGGAGCAGCCATGAACCATCCCGTGTGGGACCTGCCTTTTCTTGGCAGCGGCTGGATCATCGGTCTCATGAGCATCATCCATGTCTCCATCGCCCACCTGGTGGTGGGGGCCGGGATCTGGCTGGTGGTCATGGAATACCGCGCCCAGCGGGCGGCGGACCTCGAACTGCAGGCCTGGCTGTGGGGGCGGGCCAAGGGCCTGCTTTGGCTATCCAGCATCTTCGGCGCGGCCACCGGAGTGGGCATCTGGGTGGCCATCGGTCTCGTGAATCCCACGGCCACCCAGCACCTCATCCGGGCCTTCGTGATGGGCTGGGCCATCGAGTGGCTGCTCTTTGCCG
>JAYVRY010000213.1:0-4418 GCA_043775845.1 Acidobacteriota bacterium | reverse complement strand
CGGGCCGGGGCGCAGGGAATTCGGGCCCTGGTAGGGCGAGGTGAAATTCCCGATGGACTGGGTGACCACGGTGGCCTGGCCATGGAGGTTCCAGCCCTGATCAGGTGCTTCGATGGCCTGGCCCCAGAGCGGAGCGGAGGCCACGAGGAGCAAGCCTGCCAGCAGTGAGGTGTGTGTCAGAGACCGAGGAAAGGGCATGAGATGACCGTGACAGAAAGGTGTGAAAGCGTCGTGACGGGGTGGCAGTGTGTCGAAGCCGGCGCTGCCTTCGATCGAGGAAGCTCAGGGTTGTTCGGGCACCGGCGGGGCGAAGGCACACAAGGTCACGCCCGCCAGCACCAGCAGCGTCCCGACTCCCTGCAGCGGCCGCAACGGTTCGGCCAGCAACAGCCAACCCAGGATCACCGTGGCCACGGGCTGGGTCATGAGGCCCATGGCCCCCAGGTTGGTGCTGAGGTGGCCCATGCCCCAGGTGATGAACCACCAGGCCACCACCTGAACGCCCACGCCCAGGGCCAGCAGCGCCCACCAGGACTGCGCTGGATAGCCAGAGAAGGCCTCGCCCTGCAGCCACCCCAAGACGCCGAAACCAATCGTGCCGCAGAGGGCCACCCAGAACAGGGCCTCGGGGGCGCTGAGGTCCCGCCGGGCCCGGCCCAGGGCCAGGGTGAAGGCCGCATAGGCCAGGGAGGCCAGGGCACCCAGCAGTTCGCCCAGGCCGGTGCCCCAACGGGCGCCCTTGGCGAGCCCCAGCACCAGGGCCCCGGCCAGCGCCAGGAGCATGCCGGTCCAGAACCGGCGGCGCAGGCGCGCTCCCATCCAAACCACCGACACCACGGCCACCCAGATGGGCGCCAGGGTGACCAGCAAGGTGGCGTTGGCGGCGCTGGTGTGGTGCAGGGCCGAATGCCACATCCAGAGATCGAGGACAAAGCAAAGCCCTGCGATCACCGCCCAGGATCGCGCCTGGACCGAGGCCTGCCGCGCCGGCCCCCGGGCGGCCATCCAGGCCACGAAGGGCAGCGCGAAGAGCATTCGGTAGAAGCCCACAGCCAGGGGCCCTGCCGGGGAAGCCCAGCGCACCAGCATGGCCGCGAAGCCCAACAGGGAGGCGCCAAACATCAGGGAGGCCAGGCCCCGTGGGTCCGGCGTGTCTTTCACAACCATGAAACCAGTCTAGAGTCTGTTCCCCATCACATCCCGGCTTCCGTCGATGACCTTACGTATTGACTCTTTCCTTGAAGCCATGATTCAGCGGCGTCACGGACCCCTCGGCCGGCGCAAACCCCTCAGCCGCCAATGGCCTCGTTCACCTTGGCGGCCAGGGTCGCGGCATCCACCGGCTTCAGCAGGAAGCCCGAGATGCCCAGGGCCACCACCGGCTTCAGGGCCTCCTCGTCATGGTGGGCCGAGACGATGAGGATGGGCAGGTCGCGCAGGGCTTCATCGCCCCGGATGGCGCGGATGAGATCGGGCCCAGGGCATTCGGGCATGAGCAGGTCCACGACCAGCAGATCCACCGAGGCCTCGCGCAGCTGTGTCAACACATCGGCCGGGGAGGTCGGAGCCACTTCCAGGGCCTCGTGCCCCTTGGCGCGCAGCGCCCCCGCCGCGAAGGCCCGCACCAGACGACTGTCATCCACGATGGCGATGCGGGACATGGCTTCTCCTGCTCGCCTTATCGTCCGGGCCTACCGGGTGCCCAACAATTGGTCTGCTGTCAATTGGCCCAGCGCGAAACCTGCTCCCAGATATCCTCGTCGCGGCCGGGGCCATTGAGCAGGATGGCAAAGACGCGTACCTGGCCGTCCAGGGTCTGCACATACCCGCAGAGACTGGTGACCCGGTCCAGGTGGCCGGTCTTCACCCGGACCCGCCGGGTGAGGTTGGGATCCTTGATCTTCAGCTTCCAAGGCTCGCCCCCAATGACTTTCAGGGAGGCGACGAATTCGGGCCCCACTTCGAAGTCGTGGTAGGCGCCCCGCAGGATGATGGCCAGGGTGCGGGCCGAGAGGCGGTTGTCCTTGCTGAGGCCGGAGCCATCGGTGATGTTGATGGCATCCGCACCCAGGCCGAAGGCGGTCTGGTAGAAGGCCTGGATCCGCTTGACGCCGCGGAGCCAGGAACCCTCGCCGTACTTCCGCACCAGCATCTCGATCATGAAATTGTTCGACCACTTGTTGATGTCGACGACCAGCTCGCGCAGGGGTGGAGAGGTCCAACCCAGGAGCTTGCGTCCGTTCCAGGGAATGCCAACCTTGCCCTCGATGACAATGCCGGTCTCCTGGAGGATCTTCTGGAGGATCTCCCGGGATTGGCGTTCGGCGTCCGCCGCGATGTGTCCCGCGTCATCCCGGTTGAAGTTCACGGAAAGGGGCAGCACGGGCGGCAGCGTATCCACCGTGGTGTTCTCCCAGCCCTGGGGCGCGCGCTGGCTGTCGAAGGCGCTTTGATCCAGCCGCAGGTTGCCCGTGACCCGCTGGAGGCCCTGCTTCTTGAGGGCCTGGGCCAGCATCCAGACCCGTTCACTGATGAGCAGGGGATCGCCACCGCCCTTGAAGAGCAGATCTCCCTGCACCACGCTATCCTTCAGGTCGCCCCAGACTTCGGTCTCCACGGTGAAGTCGGGCTTCAGCGTCTTGAGCAAGGCATAGGTGGTGACCACCTTGGTGGTGCTGGCGGGCACCAGGGCCAGCTCATCGTGATGGCGCTCCAGGGCCTTGCCCGTGCTGGCATCCCAGATGCCCGCGGACACGGTAATGCCGCGCGCTTCGAGCTTCCGGGCCCAGGTCTGGAAGTCCTGGGCGGAGAGAACCGCGCCCGAGAGGACCAGGACGAGTGCTGCTTTCCAGTCCACCCCTACTCCTTTGGCGCCGGTTTGTCATTGGTGGTGCCAGGCTTGGTCGTGGTCGTGGCCGGAGGCAGACCCAGTCCCTTGTTGATCCCGTCGGTCACACCCAGCAGGTTTTGTTCGGCGGAAAACTGCCAGTCATGGATGAGGGTCTTGTTCTGGTAGATGTGGATGCTATTCAGCATGCTTCGACTGCGGACCCCGATGATGGGCAGCCCCTCCTTGTTGCCGGAAGCACCGGGCTGAACCTGGGTGATGATCTCCCATTCGCCATCTGAGGTCATGGGATCCAGGTATTTCTGCCGGAGGATGCGGGGGCGGACCTTCAGGATGTCCTCCAGGTTCGTGGGATAGCGGCCGGTCTTGGCGGCATAGAGCTTGAGCGCGGCGGCGAGGGCCTCGCCGCGAAAGATCAGTTCGGCCTCGTTCTCCCGCTGCACTTCCAGGATCACGTTGGGCCCCGCCTTCATCAGCAGCAGACCCATCACCACGGCCAGGGCCAGGGCCAGGGCCATGATGAATCCGCGCTGGGAAGGGGTGAAGGACATGTCGGCTCCAGAGGTGAGCGTACTACCCCTGCTCACCCTTTCGTGCCAGGAGTTCGCCAAAGGCTTCCACCACTTTGGGATCAAACTGGGAACCCGATTCGTTTTCAATCTCCGCCAGCACCTGTCGAAACCCCCTGGGATTCCGGTAACCCTTGCCGCTGGTCATCACTTCATAGGCTTCGATGAGCCCGATGATGCGGCTACCGATGGGGATGCTCGTCTCGCGCAGGCCATCGGGATAGCCCCGGCCATCCCAGCGTTCGTGGTGATGCCGGATCATCTTCACCACATCGAAGGGGAAGCGCAGGTCCTTGAGGAAGACGGCCGCCAGCTCTGGATGGTTGCGGACCTTTTTCAGTTCCTCGCTGTCCAGAACGGGCTTGTTGAGCATGGCCGGGTCCAGCAACAACAGGCCCACATCATGCAGGATGGCGGCGATGCTCACCGCTTCCACTTCCTCCGTGGTGAGTTCGAGCCGCAGGGCCAGGTCCCGCGCCAACCGGGCCGTGGCCAGGCTGTGGGGGCGCAGGGTCGGCATCCGGCCTTCACTGGATTGGAGAATGCGATGACTCACGGAGAGGAAGGCGTGGTGGTAGCGCTCGTGCAACCGGGCCTCCTGCATGTGGAGCCCCAGAATCCGGCCCAGCTGCTGGATGACCTCGATTTCCGAGATGGAAAAGGAGTGGTCCTCCTGGCGGAACACCAACAGCAGGTCATGGCCGTGCAAGGTCTCGTTGAGCAGGAGCGGCATGTAGGTGGCAAAGGCGCCCGTGATCTCAGGCGCGTCCGTCATGTCATTGCGCGTGATCAACCGCAGGTCCTGCTGACGCACCATGGGCAGATGGAAGGTGGCATGGGCCAGCATCTGCTGCTGCAAGTCCGCCGACAGGGGAAGCGTGCTGTAGGCCAGGATGGGGCGGATCTCTTCCGGATCCTCGATCCACAGGGCCACTGCCGAGGCGGAGAGGATCTGGCTCAGGAGGCCCGCGATCTCCCAGAAGAAAGCCCGTTGTTCCGGC
>JAYVRY010000212.1:0-16195 GCA_043775845.1 Acidobacteriota bacterium | reverse complement strand
CCTCCGGGTTCACGTAGATAAGGCCCATCTGGACGGCACCGAGCGGGTTGGCGAGCTCACGGTCGCCGCTATAGCGCTCGTCCCCCAGCCACTTGGTTTCGGGACCCCAATAGATCTCGTCCTCCGGCTCCCAGATGTCCGGGCGGCCACCCCCAAACCCGAAGGTCTTGAAGCCCATGGACTCCAAGGCAACGTTGCCGGCGAGGACGATCAGGTCGGCCCAGGACAGCTTGCGGCCATACTTCTGCTTGATCGGCCAGAGCAGGCGGCGTGCCTTGTCGAGGTTGCCGTTGTCCGGCCAGCTGTTGAGGGGGGCGAACCGCTGAGCGCCGGTGCCAGCGCCGCCGCGACCATCCGCGATGCGGTACGTGCCTGCGGCATGCCAGGTCATGCGGACGAAGAACGGCCCATAGTGGCCGTAGTCCGCAGGCCACCAGTCCTGCGAATCCGTCATCAACGCATGGAGGTCCTTGACGACGGCATCCAGGTCAAGGCTCTTGAACTCATTGGCATAGTTGAACGCCTCGCCCATGGGGTTGGAGTTTGAGGACTGCAGGTGAAGCATCTTCACGTTCAGCTGCTTGGGCCACCAGCCTGCATTGGTCGGGGCTCCGGACACAGCATGGCTGCCGGTGCTGCCGGAGAATGGGCATTTGCTATCGCTTGACATGCTTACCCCCTTCGGTTGGTTGGAATGGACTGGGAACGCTGACTTGGGTCTGGCAAACCGTTCTCCTGCGAACCTCGGAGGGGGTCCCGATGGGGGAGTCCAGGAGTGCTCCTCAGCTAGGCCAGGCGCCCCAGGCAGCCGGCGCGGGCCAGCAGCCGGAGACTTCGGCGTGGTTGGAGACGAGGGCGACGATGCTGCAGCCGTCCGGAATCAGGTAGCGCAGGGCCAGCACCGAAGGCAGCCGATCCTCGGGCCCGGCGGTGCCGCGGTCCACGGCTGGTGCGGCGAAGGAACCATCGCTGAGTTGCAGCCAGAGTTGCTCGGGGAAGCGATGAAGGGCGGTCAGCTTGGCGTCGCGCACAGAATCCGGGAAACCCAGGAACAAGGTGGCGACCACGCTCTGGCCGCCGTCCTCGCGGCACGGGGCGAGGACGGAGAACGCCGCGCGGGATTCCGCGACATCCTCGGGCGGGGCGGTGTCCAGCGTCATGCCTTCGGCCCACAGGGTCTCGATCACCTGATCCTCAACGCTTTCGGCGGTTTCGGGCTGGAACGTGATGCCTTCAGCCAGTTCGAGGCGCAGGGCCGCCTGGCGGGCCAGGAAGGCCTGGCGTGACTCGAAACGGGCGCGTTCGGTGGCGGGGTCGAAGGTGAGGTTGGTCATTTGGGATTCCTCCTCGAAAAGGGAAGGATTGGGTCCACAGATTTCACAGATCCACACAGATTCAATACGGCATGCTTGCGCGGGATTTCTGTGAAATCTGTGGATAAAAGTTCTTATTCATTGTCAAACTTCCAAGCTGGTTGCGAGGCGGAACTACGACCTCAGATGTGCTTGGCGATATCGGCGTCGGGGGCGGAGATGGCGCCGGACTGCAGGCGTGTGAGGGCGTCCTGGAAGCGGCCTGCGTGGAAGCGTTCCACCTTGGCCAGGGTTTCGAACCAGGCGGCGATCTCGGTGTGGCCTTCTTCGCGGGCCACGCGAGCGAACTCGGGATACATGTCGGTGTATTCGTAGGTCTCACCGGCCACGGCGGACTTCAGGTTGGTGAGCGTGTCGCCCAGGGGCAGGCCCGTGGCCGGGTCACCGGCCTGCGCGGCCAGGAACATCAGGTGCCGCAGGGCATGACCCGTCTCGCCGTCGGCGCTGTGCTTGAAGAGCCCGGCCACTTCCGGCAGGCCTTCCTTCTCCGCGACCTGGGCCATCCAGGTGTAGCGGCGGTTGGCCTGGCTCTCACCTGCAAAGGCGGCTTTGAGGTTCTGGTGGGTCTTGGAATCGGTGAAGGACATGGTGTCTCCTGTGGGGCCGAACTCGGCGGCACCCAAGGTAGAGCCATCTCCATGCCAAAGCAATAAGTCAAAGCATTGAATAAATTCTGGAACTTTTAGGACTCGTGGCCAACCACGAATACCGACCGGCCGAGAGCCTCATTCACGACATATCGCGAGCGGGCTCATGCGTTTTCTGCATCACCTTCAGTGTCACCCTCATCGGTGGTCTCATCAGACTCTTCCGTCTCGGGAATGTCGTTGCCCAGGGCGTCCTTCTTTAGCGCCTTCTTCTGCAACTTCTCTTCCTTCTTCTTGATGCGGGCCAGATCCTTCTGGCGCTTCTCGAAGTTGTAGTTGGGCTTTCTGGCCATGGCGAATCCGATCACAAAAAGGGTGAAGCCGACTCAGCCCTAGCTTGCAGTCTACCGCTTCAGGCGCTTCAGTGCCTGAATCAGGTCATCCAGCCGTTGCAGGAAGGTCGAACGGTCCCGGGCGGAAAAGGGCGGTGGCCCGCCGCCCATCTCCCCCATGGCCCGCAGATGGGCCATGAGTTCACGGCTGGCCAGGGCATCGCCGATGGATTCGGGCGAAAACACCTTGCCCTTGGCATCCAGGGCCCGGGCGCCCTTTTCCAGGCAGCGGGCCGCCAGGGGGATGTCGGTCGTCACGGCGATGTCGCGGTCCGTGATCTGCTCCACGATCCAATCGTCGGCGCCGTCGAACTGGCCCTTGGCCACCACCACCCCCTCGATGAGGGGACTGCGCGGCAGGCGCAGGGGCGAGTTGGACACCACCAGCACCTTCAGCCCGCAACGCGTGGCCACGCGGAAGATCTCGTCTTTCACGGGACAAGCGTCCGCGTCCACGAAAATGCGGATGTCGGATGTCACCAGGTTCATGGGGCCTCCTTCAACCCTTGGGCGCCGGTTCCTTCTTGACGGGTTTCTTCCGCCGCTCGGGTTTCTTGGGCTTGGCAGTGGGCTGGGTGGCGGTGTCGTAGAGGCTTTCCAGGCGGATGGCCTTGGCGGAGGTGTCGGCCGCCTTGTGGATCTCTTTCAGGGCGGAGGCCACCAGATCCAGATCCGCCCCTTCACCTTTCAGCAGTTCCTGAAAGGCCGCAGACTTCAGGGCCTCCAACCGTTTCGATTGCCGTTTCCCTGCCGCCCAGTTGAGCAGCTTGGAGAACAGCTCGTAGCCGAGCTTGAGTTCAGTGGTGGGCAGCGACATGGGACCAGGGTAGCCGAAGCCCGTTGAACCGAAGACCCGGTCAGCAAGGCTCCAGCAACCGCTCGTAGACGGCCAGATCCAAGGGTGAAAAGCAGCAGAAGTCAATGACCTCCAGCTGGCTGCCCCGGTCTATGTGCACATGCACTGCGTCAATGGCGACCTGGGCTGCTTCGACGAAGGGATAGCCGTACATGCCCGTGCTGATGCTGGGGAAGGCGAGGCTGCGCAGCTGGTGTTGTTCCGCCAGCTCCAGGGAGCGGCGATAGCAAGAGGCCAGGAACTCGGGCTCACCGCTGGCGCCGCCATGCCACACCGGGCCCACGGTATGGATGATATAGGGGGCCGGAAGGCGATATCCCTTCGTGAGTTTGGCCTCTCCGACCACACACCCGCCCAGGCCCCGGCACGCCTCCAGCAGCTCGGGCCCTGCGGCCCGGTGGATGGCCCCGTCCACGCCCCCGCCCCCCAGGAGCGAGGGCTTCGCCGCATTGACAATGGCGTCCACCCGAAGGGTGGTGATGTCAGCGAGGATGGGGCGGAGCATGGTCATGGGGTCAGGTACCACCGATTGTGTTCGGGGTTAGAGGTGACTGTGAACATGGCCTTCCCTCAGCCTCGAAAGGGAGCGGGAGGATTCGCCTCCCAGGTTCCGCCCAGGAGGGTGGTGCGCACCGGCACGCCCGGAGTCTTCACGCCCCGGTGGCCCATGCAGGTGTGGATGGCCACCAATTGGACACCCCAGGCCGCAGGCCGCAGATGCAGCTGCAACGCGTCGGCGATCTGCTGGGCCATGCGCTCCTGGACCTGCAGGCGCCAGGCATAGGCCTGCACCACCCGCACCAGTTTGCTGAGGCCCACCGTGCCGCCTGCTCCGGGCAGGTAGCCGATGGTGGCGTGACCTTCGAAGGGGGCCAGGTGGTGCTCGCAGGTGCTCACGAAGGGAATGCGTTCGAGGATCACCGGCACGGGGGCGAGGTCACCGGGCAGGGCTTTGAGTTCGGCCGACAGGTCCACGCCGTATCCCGCCAACCTTTCGGCCCAAAAATCCGCCACGCGGGCTGGCGTATCCCGCAATTCAGGCGAATCCGGATTCTGTCCCAGCCCCCGCAAGAGGTCGCGTACGGCGGCTTCGGAGGCGGCGCGGTCGATGGAGGGGGCAGGCAGGCCAGTCATGATGCTGCCAGTCTACGCCCCTGCGGTCGGCTATGTTCAGGCCTACGAGTTCAGGCCTACAGGTTCAGGCCAACAGGTTCAGGGTCGACGCCATCAGCGACTGCTGCCCCGAAGCGATGGCTTGGCTGGCGGTGGCGGCCGAGGAGGCGGTGTGGTTCTGGCTCTGGTCGTAGGTGTAGCGCACCAGGGCTTCGGTCGCACTCGGCGACATCACGGCGGTGGAAATGGACAGACCATCTGTCCCCGAGAAGAGTGACGAGGCACTGCTGGATTTGCTGCCGAGCTGGGCCAGCACGGCGCTGGCGCCCTGGCCGGAAGCGGCCGAGGCCGAATAGGTCAGGCCGGACAAGGCCTCCAGGCCCGAACTGGCGCTGGCGGTCGCCAGGGGGTCCGTGCCACCCAGGCTGGATAGCAGGGAACCCATGTCATTGGACTGGGACTGGCTTGCCGCCAGCGCTTGGCTGAGGGCCTGGTTGGTGCTGCCCGTCTGGGCCAGGGTGTTCTGGTAGGTGTAGGCGCTGAGGGCGCCGATGGCGTTCACATTCATGCGTCCCTCCTTCCCAACCCCACCTCATCGGCAGGATCGCCAGGAAAGATGAGGTCAAAAGGGGCTCAGGGCAACATCAAGCCATCAGATCCAGGCCCGGGGTGGGTGGCGTCGGCGGGCTGGCCAGGTATGGCCGTGGAACCCGGTTCTGGGCTTCCTGGGAACGCTGGAAGGCGTCGGGGCTGGGGTTGCCGGTCTGGGGCTGGAGATTGCCGATGCGCATCACGGGGCTGGCATCCCGCACCAGAGCCGTTCCCTGGACGGGCAGGGTGAGGGCGGGGGTGCCCGTGCCGACCACGCCTGCACCAAACCGCAGGGCGGTCTGGAGGGCCAGGTCGGAGGCGGAAAGGGCGTCACGGGTGCTCTGGGGCGCCAGCGCATCACCCAGTACGGTCAAGGTCGGGGTGGCGATGGCGGTGGCCTGGGGCACTCGAAGGGAGGTCAGCAGGGAATCAGCGGCCCCCTGGCTGCTGTCGGGGCTCGTGTTGGCGGGCGTCACCGCCGGAGTAAGCGCGGCCTGGTTGAGGTTCTGTTGGAAATGGTCCTGGGCTAAGCCCTGTGTGGAGAGGGTGCTGGCCATGGAAGAGGCATTGAGCTGGACCGGGCGAATAGGAGCTTTCCCCTGCAAGGCAGGAACGCCAACGGGGCTGACTCGGAGATCTTCCATAACCCCTCCACCCCAAGAATAGGCCTTTTCCGGTGCAAGGTTTGGCCTCGGCCAGGAAGAAACCCTGTGGGATCATGAAAGATTCGGGAGGGGCCATGAGTGAGAAGGTCAGTTATGCGTCCAGCGGCGTCGACATCAGCCGTCAGGACGAGGCGCTGCGTCGCATCAAGCCCCATGTGAAAGCCACGAAGACGCCCGGTGTCCGCAGCGACATCGGCCTCTTTGGCGGACTTTTCGACGCCCGCTTCGCCGAGGCCAAGCCTATCCTCGTGAGCAGCATGGACGGCGTGGGCACCAAGATGAAGGTGGCCCGCCGCGCTGGCATCTGGGATACCGTGGGCCAGGATCTGGTGAACCACTGCATCAACGACATTCTGGTGCAGGGCGCTCGGCCCCTCTTCTTCCTGGATTACATCGCGGCCCAGCAGCTGGAGCCGGAAGTCATCGAACAAATCGTCAAGGGCATGGCCATCGCCTGCAGGAATTCAGCCTCGGCCCTCATCGGCGGTGAATTGGCGGAAATGCCGGGTGTGTACGCCGAAGGCGAAGTGGATGTGGCGGGCACCATCGTGGGCGTGGTCGATGAAGCAGACCTGTTGCCGCGTCTCGACGCCATGGGCGAAGGTGATGTGCTCATCGGCCTGCCCAGCTCGGGCCTGCATACCAACGGCTACTCACTGGCTCGCAAGGTCTGTTTCGAGCTGGAGAAGCTCGAGGTGAACGACACCGTTCCTGGTACCACCCAAACCGTGGCCCAGGCCCTGCTGGCCATCCACCGCAGTTACCTCAGCCAGGTCATGCCGCTGGTGAAGGAGCACAAGCTGGTGGCCATGGCCCACATCACCGGCGGCGGCCTCACGGACAACATTCCCCGCGTGCTGCCCGAAACGCTGAACGCCGAAATCGATACCGCCAGCTGGCAGATCCCGGCCCTGTTCCGCTACCTGATGGAAAAGGGCGGCCTCGGCATCGAGGATGCCCGCCAGGCCCTGAATTTGGGCGTGGGCATGGTGCTGGTGGTGAAGGCCGAACGGCTGGAAGAAGTCCTCGCCGAACTCCACGCCGCCGAAGAACCCGCCTGGGTCATGGGGCGCCTGGTCAAGGGCACCGGCGTGGTTAGCTACCGGTAGAGGCCAATGCCAAAAGCAGGTCCACAGATTTCACAGATTCACACAGATTGAAAGGGCCACAGGCCCAGCTTCTTGGCCCACTCCAAGGCGCGTATTTCTCTGTGTAATCTGTGTAATCTGTGGATAGATCGCATTTTGACTGAAGCATTTGTGGATGATCTTTCTGGCTGGGACTCCTGTGGCGACTGAACCGAGCAAGGCCACCCGCCTGGGTCTGCTGGATCCCCTGCGGGGCATCCTGGCGCTGTGCGTGGCGGTGTACCACCTCAGCGTCTGGTTCGAGCTGACCCATTCGGGTTCGGGGCAGAACATGGCCCTGGCGAAGCTGGGGAACTACGGCGTGTCGGCCTTCTTTGTGTTGAGCGGATTCCTTCTCTTCCGCACGGCCTCCTGGCAGCGCATTCAGAAAGAGGGTGTTGGTCATTTCTGGCTGCGTCGTTTCCTGCGGCTGGCGCCGGTGTTCTACCTGGCCTGCGCCATGAATGTGATGTTCCACCTGGGCATGGGTCCGGGTCCCACCCTGCGCTACCTGCTGGAGAACCTCACGCTCACTTTTGGCGCCTTCCATCCCAATCACGCGCTGGTGATCGGCGGCTGGTACGTGGGCTTGGTCTCGCTGCTCTACTTCGCCTATCCGGCCCTGGCGTGGGTGCGGGAAAAGAGTGGGCCGCGCGGTGGCCTGGTTTTTCTGGCATTCCTCGCCATCGGATTATGGCTCTGGAGCCTGCCTTCCACGCTGCATGATGTGATGGCGACGGATCAGTGGAATCGTTTCCACGCCTACGTGTTGGCGCCCAACCAGCTCTTCCTGCTGGCCTGGGGTGGGCTGCTGGCGGGGCTGCACGCCGCCAGCGAAGAACGCCTGGATCCCAAGGTGACGCTGCTCCTGGCCCTGCCCCTGCTCTGGCTGCTGCTACGCCCCACGCCGCAGTTCTTTGATCATCTGACCGCGTTGACCGGTTGGCTGCGCTATCGCTACCTGTTGATCATCACCATCCTGGTGGCACTGGCGGCCTTCACCCGAAATGGTGAGCCGGGCCGTATCGGGAAGGTGTTCTCGCGTCTGGGCGACTGGAGCTTCGGCCTCTACCTGCTGCACCCTTTCACCATGAAACTGGTGGCGCCACATCTCACGGGGCAGCTGGGTTTCAGCCTGTCGCTGGGTCTGGCCATCCTGGCGGCGGCTGCGGCGCATCGCTGGATCGAAGAACCGGCGGGACGACTGGGGCGAGGCTGACCAAATTCGCTGACCTGAATATCGGCCTGCTTCAGCCACCGTTTCGCGAAAAGATGGAACCGCGAATGGGCGCGAATAGAGCGGTGCAGGCCGCCTGGGCCTTCAGCCCCCAGCCGCGCGTGGCGTGGCTGGTCACTCACGGGGCGGCTCTGCCGTCCTTCAAGAGTCGGCGGATCCGCCCCGTGAGTGGAGGCGGAAGGATGACCGTTCGCCATTCGCGCGCCCGAAGGGCGAGTCGCGTCATTCGCGGGTTTCGTTTTCGGTTCAGCTGCCTTCGATGCGGGCGTAGAAGCTAGTTCGTCGCAGGTTTTCTTCGACCTTGAAGGCCTGCTGCATGGGCGGGAAGGCGCGCTGTTCGCAGTCGGTGCGCTCGCAGAGCCGGCAGGTGACCCCGATGGGCACCGGCGGCTGATCCAGGCGCAGGCCGTCGGCGTAGATGAGTTCCTTGGCGTGGCCCATGTCGCAGCCCAGACCCACGGCCTGCATGGCGTGCTGGCCCCGGTAGCCGCCGGTGTCTTTCTGCAGGGTGCGGGCGATGCAGAAGTATTTGCGGCCATCGGGCATTTCGCTGATCTGGGTGCGGATGAGGCCCGGGGTGAGAAAGGCGGCGTGGGCGTTCCAACGCGGGCAGGCGCCGGAAAAGCGTGCGAAGCGGATGCCCGAGGCGGAAAAGCTCTTGGAGATGTTGCCGGCGATGTCCAGGCGGAGGAAGTGGAAGGGCACACCCTCGGCGCCATGTCGCCGCAGCGTCGTGAGGCGATGGCACACCTGCTCGAAACTGGCCTGGAACCGTTTGGCCAGGATGTCGATGTCGTAGCGCTCCAGCTTGGCGGCTCGGAGGAAGCGCTCGTAGGGCATCACCACGGCACTGGCGAAGTAGTTCCCCAGGGCCACTCGCGCCAGGGCCCGGGAGGCGCTGGTGCGAAGCAGCGGGTGGGTGGTAAGGCGGTCCAGCAGATCGCTGTGCTCCAGGAGGGCCAACTGATGAGCCAACTGGAAGGTGCGGCTCCGCTGGGGCAGCAGCTCCGAGAGGCTGAGGTTGCGGCGGTCCGGATCATAGCGGCGCAGGAGGCCGGGCCCATCAGACACGCGGTGGATGCGGACCTGGATGCCCCGCGACTCGAAGACTGACAGGAGGCCGGGGTAGGGGTTGTCGGGTTCCAGGGAAGCGCTGCTCCACAGGGCTTCGGCGGCGGTTTCCAGTTCCGGAAAATGGTTCATGGCCTGCTGGATGAAATCGCCGACCTCCTCGGAGGGCAGGCGCGTGGCCTCGGGATCGAAGCCTTGGCCGTCGCTGAGCTTGTCGGACAGGGTGCCCAGGCTGTCCTGGGAGTGCTGGTAGGCGCGGTACAGCTCGAAGACGCCCCGGGCCAGCTGGGGGCTGTTCTGGACGAACTCGCGGACATCTTGGGCCTGGAGCCCCATGGGCTCGAAGAGGGGATCGCCGAAGGCCTCCATGAGGTCATCGGAGAGGCGCTGGTCCTCCTCGGGCGCCAGGGCCTTCAAATCCAGCTTGAACTGCTGAGCCAAGCGGATGAGCAGGGGGGCCGTGAGGGGCCGCTTGTTGCCCTCGATGAGGTTCAGGTAGCTGGGACTGATGCCCAGGGACTCTGCTAGCTGGACCTGACTGAGGCCCTCCTGGCGGCGGAGGAGGCGAATCTTGGCGCCAAGGCGCGCGGCAGGTTTGTTTGGAGCGGCTGAGGGCATGGGATCTTATTTACATGTATTTACAAATAATAAGGAACGGATTGACTGAAATTTTCAATTCAACCCCTATCAAATCAGTTGTTCGTTGACTCGGACCAGAATAGGTCAATCTTTGACATCACGCCACCCACAACCCTTTAGAGGTGCTCCATGACCCCCCGCTTCCCCATCCCTCCCATCGAAGACGACCTCTCCGCCAGCCGCTGGGAAGGCATCACTCGGCCCTACACGGCCGAGACGGTGAAAAAGCTCCGCGGCAGCATCCGCATCGAGCACACGCTGGCCTTGTTGGGTGCCCGCAAGCTCTGGAAGCTGCTGCAGAACGACGAACCCACCCGGGCGCTGGGCGCCATGACAGGGGGCCAGGCGGTCCAGATGGCCAAGGCCGGCTTGAAGGCCATCTACTGTTCCGGCTGGCAGGTGGCCGCCGATGCCAACCTCTCGGGGCAGTCCTACCCCGACCAGAGCCTCTACCCCGCGAACTCAGTCCCGGCTCTGGTCAAGCGCCTCAACAACGCCCTCCAGCGGGTCGATCAGGTGGAGCATGGCGAAGGTGGCATCACCCGTGACTGGTTCCTGCCCATCGTGGCCGATGCGGAGGCCGGCTTCGGCGGCCCCCTGAATGTCTACGAGCTCATGAAGGGCATGATCGAGGCGGGCGCCGCGGGTGTCCACTTTGAGGATCAGCTCTCCAGCGAAAAGAAGTGCGGCCACCTGGGCGGCAAGGTGCTCATTCCCACCGCCCACTTCATCCGCACCCTGGTGGCGGCCCGCCTGGCGGCGGATGTGATGGACGTGCCCACCCTCATCATCGCCCGCACGGACGCTGACTCGGCTCGCCTCATCACCTCAGACATCGATGAGCGCGACCAGCCCTTCCTCACGGGGGAGCGCACACCCGAAGGCTTCCACCGCATCACGGGCGGCGTCCAGATGGCCATCGCCCGGGCCAAGGCCTACGCGCCCTACGCCGACCTTATCTGGTGTGAGACCTCCACGCCGGACCTGAAGGAGGCGAAGGAATTCGCCGAGGGCGTCAACGCCGAATTCCCCGGCAAGATGCTGGCCTACAACTGCTCGCCCTCCTTCAACTGGAAGAAGAAGTTGTCGGATGACGAGATCGCCATCTTCCAGCGGGAACTGAACGCCATGGGCTACAAGTTCCAGTTCATCACCCTGGCGGGCTTCCACTGCCTCAACCACAGCATGTTCGAACTGGCCAGCGCCTACCGCACCGAGCACATGACCGCCTATGCCCGCCTCCAGGAAGCGGAATTCGCTTCCGAGGATCACGGCTACACCGCCACCAAGCATCAGCGCGAAGTGGGCACCGGCTACTTCGACGAGGTGGCCCAGGCCATCAGTGGTGGATTGGCTTCCACCCTGGCCCTGGTGGGCTCCACGGAATCCCAGCAGTTCCAATAGGGCGCACAAAAGGAGATCGACCACCCCCCCCAGGTGGTCGATCTCCTTTTGTGCGCTCATAGGACTACTTGGTGGTTTCGCCCTTGGTCCGCTCCGCCAGTGTCTTTTCATTGATGATGTTCTTGGCGGTGCCGGGCGTCTTGGCTGCGGCGGGGGCGGCGTAGGCTTTGCCGGCATGGTGATAGGTGAGGTATTCGCCAAAGAAGACGGCCATGAGGTCGGCGCGCTCCTTGAAGTAGGCGAAGCCGTGGGCATCGCCCTCATAGAGGTTCAAGGCCACGCCCGGGAGATCCTTCATGGCCACGGCATTTTCCGTGGCTTCCTTGTCGCCAGCGGAGGCCAGCACCAGGGTCGAGGCCCTGCCGCGAAGGACGGCCCCCTTCATGCTTTCCCGGACGCCGCTGGGGAAGGCGCCATCACCTGCCGGGCTGAGGCTGAGGATGGCCTGGGGCTTCACGTCTGGGGCCGCCAGAATGACCGAGAGGGCACCCACGCTGGCCCCCGCGAGGCCGATGCGGCGGCCATCCACGCCGGGTTGCTTGCGGAGCCAAGCGGCGGCCTGGACCAGGTCGCCGGGAATGTGGTCGAAGCCCACCGTCTTGGCAGAGGCCAGGAAGTCACCGGACACGGTTACTTCTGCGCCGTTTTTCTGGGTGCTGGCGCCGTGGCCGCGGAGATCCAAGGCCAGGGTGCCAATGCCCCGGGCCGCGAGGCGCTCCACCAGAGGGGCCCAGCCGGTGCGGTCGGCGCGGAACTGATGGGCGAGGATCACCACCGGGGCCTTGCCCTTGGTGGCGGGAAGCGTGAGGGTGCCCTTGAGGGCGAAGCCATCGGCACTGGTCAGGGCCATCTCCGTGGAGGCAGGGGCGGCGAACAGGGCCAGGGATGCCAAAGGGGCCAACAGGCTGAGCGTGCGCATGGGAACCTCGGGAAAGTGCCATCACTCTAGCATGCAGGGGGACTCTGCGTCCGATCGTCCCCTGCTGTATAAAGGAAGGTTGTCCATTGCCGAGGTGCCCATGACCGCCCAGACCCCCGATGCCATCCTCCAGGAGACGAAGCGCCGCATGCATTCGTCCGTCGAAGCCCTGAAGAAGGAAATGGCCACCATCCGTACGGGCCGGGCCAATGCCAGCCTGCTGGATAACGTCCACGTGGACTACTACGGCTCCGTGGTGCCCGTGAACCAGATGGCCACGGTCTCGGTGCCCGAGGCCGGCATGCTCGTGATCCAGCCCTTCGACAAGAGCGCCATCAAGGCCATCGAAACGGCCATCCTCAAATCCGAACTGGGCATCAATCCTGGCAACGATGGCAACGTCATCCGCCTGCCCATCCCCATGCTCACCGAAGAGCGCCGCAAGGAACTGGTGAAGGTGCTCCACCGCCTGGGCGAGGAGATCAAGACCGGCGTGCGCAACATCCGCCGCGATGCCAACGAGGATGTGAAGAAGCTGGAGAAGGCCAAGGAGAACCACATCTCCGAAGATGTGGCCAAGAAGACCCTGGAGGACATTCAGAAGGTGACGGATGGCCACATCAAGGAGATCGATGAGGCCATGAAGCACAAGGAAGCGGAGATCCTGAAGGTCTGAGCGGGTGCCTTCGCTTTCCGCGCTCCTCCTCCTTATGCTGGCCTCTCTGTTGGCCGGCTTTGTGGATGCCATCGTGGGCGGCGGCGGCCTCATCACGGTGCCCGCGCTCATGATCGCCCTGCCCGCGGGCACCTCGCTGCCGGTGCTGCTGGGCACCAACAAGGTGGTGGCCTGCACGGGCACGACCATGGCGGCCGGGAAGTTCCTCCGGTCGGGGACCCTTTCCTGGCGGGAGATGATCGGCCCCGTGTTCGCCTCAGCCCTGGGTGCCACGGGGGGCGTCTGGCTCACCTACCGGGTGCATGGGGACTTCCTGAGGCCGGTCATGCTGGGCCTCATGGTGGTCATGCTGGCCTTCACACTGCTGAAGCCGGACCTGGGCCAGCTCCATGCGCCGCGCTTCGGCATCGGGCATCAGCGGAGCCTGGCGGCGGTCATTGCCCTGGCCTTGGGTTTCTACGACGGGTTCTTCGGCCCCGGCACGGGATCGCTGCTGATATTTCTTTGCGTGGCCATCCTCGGCTTCGACTTCCTGCGGGCTTCGGCCATGGCCAAGAGCGTGAACTGGGCCTCGAACCTGACGGCCATGGCCCTCTTTGTGTGGCATGGGAGCTGGATTCCCTCGGTGGCCCTGGGCATGGCCGTGGCCAATGGGGTGGGTGGCTACCTGGGGGCCCACGTGGCCCTCAGCAAGGGCAGCCGGTGGGTCCGCGACGTGTTCATCGGGGTGGTGGTGGCGCTAACCCTTCGCCTTGGATGGCAGATCCTGCACCGCTGAAGTATGCTGGTCCCTCCATGCCTGTTCCCCGTCATCGTCCCTTTGCCTGGGATGTCCTCTTTCGAGCGCTGAGGTTTTTCTACCTGCTTTGGGGCGGGATGCTCCTGTCGACGCTGGCCTTCTACGGCCGGCTGAAGCTGCCAGCAGCCTTTTGGGAGTGGCCAACCCTCTGCCGGGTCATCATGGGCCCCTGGGGCCGGGCCATGGCCCTGGGCTTCGGACTGGTGATGTGCCTGGCGGCCTTGCTGGAAGTCTGGGAGCTGGTGGATCGGTTGCTGGTGCGCTTCATGGGCGAATCGGAGCATTGAGCCCAGCACTGGGTGGAACACTTCGCTTGGTGAATCGGCCGCTTTTGGCGATCCTGGAACCTTGGGTTTGAACTCTTTCCGGGTTCAGACCATTCAAGAAGCGTGTATCTGGAGGCGTGGGGTATGACCCAAGTGGTTCGTGGAATGATGGGGTTGGGACTGGTGCTGGGCGTTGTGGCCTTGCCGGTGGCTGCCCAAAGCATGGCGCTGCCTGCCGCAGATCCCGTAGGCATCTCGAGGAGCGGTGTGCAGGTGGCCTATGGCTACAGCCTGGAGGCCGCCGCCATCAATCCGGCCCTGCTGTCCTCGCTGAAGGAGAAGAGCGGCTTCTACCTGGCCGCAGGCCTGGAAATGAGCTCCTTCCAGCAGACCCTTGAATCGGACCAGGTCAGTCGCTTCACCACGGACCGCAACCGAACCCTCGGCGCCTTTGGCATGGCCACTCGCCTTTCGTCCATGCTCACCCTCGGTCTGAAGGTGGACGAGCCCTACCTTCGGCACGGGAAGTTCCTGGACGATGCCCCCAGCCGTTACCTGGGCGATGGCCTTGACCTGTCCGCCCGTCGCCTGGAGGGCCAGGCTGCCTGGGCACTCAATCCCAATCTCTCGATCGGCATCGGCCTGGGTGTGGCCCGCCTTTCCTTCGATTCCAGCAGCGTGATGCGGCTGAACGTGCCCGACAATCCGGCCCAGGCAGCCTCGGGCACCAACCTGGTGGACGGGTTGGTGGAGCAGCGGGTGGGGCAAAGCGGCAACAAGACCGTGCCCAGCTACTCGCTGGGTCTCCGCTGGGCCCTCAGCCCCCGCTGGACGTTGGGCTTCGCCCACCAATCCGGCCTGAAGGGAGATCTGGACATGAGTGCCCGTTTCCGGAACGGAATTCTGGGGACCTATGCCAACGATGGTCTGAGCACCCCGCCCTTGGGAGCCGGCTCCCGCGCCTCGGCATTGGTGGCGGCCTCCCAGGCCACACCTGGGCAGGGGACCCTCTCGCTGCCTTCTCAGACCACCTTTGGCATCCGTCATCGCCTGTCGCCGCTCATGACCTGGGAAGCGAACATGCGCTGGACCTCCTCAAACCTTCAGGTGCCCACCTTCGCCTCGGTGCAGACGCCCTCGGGGACGGTCTCTGCGCCAGGTGAGCTACCGCGTGGCAAGGGTCACCTGGGCTTGGGCGCCTCGGTGGAAGTGGATCTCGGCAAGTTCTGGACCCTGCGGGGCGGCCTCTTCCTGGATCAGCGTGGCATCGAGGATTCCAAGATCGAGCCCCTTCTGGGGGGTGCCAACTCGGCGGCCTTCTCCATCGGCGCCGGGTACAAGGTGTGGGGCGGGGAGTTGAACCTCGGCTTCCAATACCGACAGAACCAGGATCACGACAGTTCTCTGCTGAACGGAGTCTGGAGCTCCGCAGGCTACCGCCCGGCGGGCACCCGCATCCGCATGGAAGGCATGGGCCACCTGGCGGCCATTGGCTTCAAGAAGACCTTCTAGCCATGAAGTTCCTGGGTCCCCATGCCTGCGAAGAGGCGCTTGCCCGGGGGGAGCTGCACTCCCTCTGGGTGGCCCCTGCAGCCTTCGGCCGGGTGGCCAAGCTGCTTTCCGAAGCCCGCGCCGCGGAAGTGGTGATCCACCGTGAACCCATGGAAAGCCTGGATCGTCGGGCGCAGGGGCTGCGTCACCAGGGCGTGCTGGGCGAGGGTGGCCCTTTCACGTATGCCTCCTTCGAAGACATCGCCGCACAGGTGCAAGCCAAGGGTGACGCAGCGCTGATCTTGGCCCTGGACGGCATCACGGATCCCCATAACCTGGGCGCCATCCTCCGTTCCGCCGCCGCGGCCGCCGTGGACGGCATCATCCTGCCCGAACGCCGCTCAGCCATGGTGAACGAGACCGTGGTGCGAGCCAGCGCAGGCACGGCCGGGCGGGTGCCCGTCTGCCGCGTGGTCAACCTGGGCCGCGCCCTGGATGACCTGAAAGAAGCCGGGGCGTGGATCTACGGCCTGGCCGCCGGGGAGGGCAGTCGGGACTATCTGGGGGAGGCCTTCGATCGTGCCACCGTGCTGGTCATGGGCGCCGAAGGCGAAGGCTTGCACCTGAAGATCCGCGAGCGCTGCGATGGCCTGTTGTTCATCCCCATGCCCGGCGGCATCGAGAGTTTGAACGTGTCCGCCGCCGCAGCCGTGACGCTGTTCCGCGTGCTCGCGCGACGCGGGCAGGTGAGTTGAGAAGTTTCCTCTTGAGGCCGTCGCGATGCCGTGATACCTTTCGAGTTCCCTGTCAGGAAAGCCCTGCCTTGCAGTGACCCTGACACGCAGCCCCAAGGGGCTTCGAATGGGAGGCCTTTCGAGGTAACTCGGAAGGGATTGACAAGCCCCGGGAGGGGCGCCGGACAAGCATGCCGAGATGGCCGAGTGGTTAATGGCAGCAGACTGTAAATCTGCCACGCAACGCGTTACGGA
>JAYVRY010000211.1:0-16207 GCA_043775845.1 Acidobacteriota bacterium | reverse complement strand
AGCACCTGATGCCGATGGGCCACCGCCAGGCCATCGCAGACCTGGGCCAGCACCTCGAGCGTGTCCCTGGGGGACAGCGTCCCGGCCCGGATGAGGGTGCCCAGATCCTCCCCCTTCACCAGCTCCATGGCCAGGTAGAGCACGCCCTGCTCCTCACCCAGTTCATGGACGGTGACGATGTTGGGATGGTTCAGCACGGCTGCGGCCCGGGCCTCTGTGGCAAAGCGCTCCCGGGCCTGGGGGCTCATGCCCGCCGCCGTGTGGATGACCTTGATGGCCACCTCGCGGCCCAGGATGGGATCGCGGCCCACGTAGACCTCGCCCATGCTTCCCTGGGCAAGCAGCCGAATGATTTCAAACTTACCGAGACGCGTCAGCACGGGAGATTCCGGGGGCTCAAAACCCGATCATCGGATGGGCCTTGGCCCCCCGTCCAGGCCTTTTTCCGCGATGCCACATGGGTTCGTATCACTTCTCTAGCGCTCGAAGCCAGGCTTCATCGTGGATGGGAATGCCGAGCGCCTCGGCCTTGGCCAGCTTGGAACCGGCCTTCTCGCCCGCCAGCAGCAGGGTCGTCTTGGGCGAGACGCTGCTGGTCACCTTGGCGCCCAGACCCTTCAACCGGGCTTCGGCCTCCTCCCGTGAAAGGGTGGGCAGGGTTCCGGTGACCACGGCCACCTCTCCGGCCAGGGGCAGGCTTGAGAGGTCCCGGGGGGCGGGCGGCACGGGTCTCACGCCCAAGGTGGCCAGCGTCGCAGGCAGTCCCGGATGCAAGGACATGAAGGCGCGCAGGGTCGCGGCCACCTTGGGGCCCACCTCTTCGACGGCCTGCAGTCGCTGCTCATCGGCGCCCCACAGGGCCTCCAGCGAGGGATAGGCCTCGGCCAGCAGCTCCGCCGTGCGGGCACCCACCATGGGAATGCCAAGAGCATGAAGCCACCGCGCCAGCGGTTTGGCGCGGGCCGCATCCAGGGCTTCCATGAGGTTCTGCGCCGATTTCTCAGCCATGCGTTCCAGCCCAGAGAGGTAGGCCAAGCCTGATCGTGGTTCCCCCAGCAGCGTGAAGATCTCCCATGGCTGTTCGAAGCGGCTGGAGGCCACCACCTGTTCCACCAACGCCTCGCCCATGCCTTCGATATCCAGGGCGGAGCGGCCGCCGAAATGCAGCAGGCGGCCCATCAATTTGGCGGGGCATTCCGGGTTCAAGCAGCGGATGGCCACTTCGGCATCATCGGTCTTGCCCACCTCGCCCGCGCACACCGGGCAGGCTTCCGGGATGAGGGGCGAGGGCAGGTCCCGCGCGTCTTCGCCCGGCACCAGGGCCACGACCTTGGGGATAACCTCGCCGCCCTTTTCAATGAAGACGCGATGGCCAATTTTAAGCCCGAGCCTGGCCAACTCATCCACATTGTGGAGCGTGGCCCGGCGCACGACGGAGCCACCCACTTCGACAGCTTCCAGTTCCGCCACCGGCGTGAGCTTGCCCGAACGGCCCACCTGCCATGTGATGCCCAGCACCGTGGTGGTGACTTGCGTGGCAGGGAACTTGAAGGCGATGGCCCAGCGCGGCACCCGGTCCGTGGCCCCCAGGCGCTGCTGCACGCGAGAATCCAGCACCTTGATCACCACGCCATCCGTATCGAAGGGGAGTTTCAAGCGGGATTCGGCCTGATCCGCGATGAATCGAAGCATCTCCTCCATGGGGCCTGAGGCCCTTCCGGGCATCCCCGAGAATCCCCAGGTCCCCAACAAACTCATGGCGTTCCCTTGATCACTCTGGAATGGGGCCGGCACGGCACCATTCCAGAGCACCTGCCAAGGCAGGAAGGAAAGGCGACGGGCCGCCACCTCGCGGCTGTCCAACAGCTTCATGGTGCCGCTGGCCGCATTGCGGGGATTGGCGAACCGGGGCTCGCCCCGGGCATCCCGCTGCTGATTCAGTTCCTCCCAGCGCTTGCGGGAGAGAAACACCTCGCCCCGCACCTCCACCTGGTCCGGCGCGTCAGCAGGCAACACGAGGGGGATGTCGGCGATGGTGCAGGCGTTCTCAAACACCCGCTCACCGGTTTCGCCATCGCCCCGGGTGAGCGCCTCGACCAGCCTGCGGTTTTCGTAGCGCAGCGACAACGAGAGGCCATCCACCTTCAACTCGGCGGCGTAGCGCGGGTCTGCGTCGGGGGCCAGTTTGCGCCACTTGGTTTCCCACTCGCGCAGTTCACCTTCCGAGTAGGCATTGTCCAGGCTGAGCATGGGCGAGGCATGGCGTCGCTTCTCGAAGGCGTCAATGGGCGGGGCGCCCACGCGCAGGGTCGGGCTGTTCGGATCGGCCAGCTCCGAATGGGCCGCTTCCAGGTCGCGCAGCTCCCGCTCCAGCGCATCGTATTCCGCATCGGAGACCGTGGGCTGGTCCAGCACGTAGTAGCGGTGGCGATGCCTCCTCACCTGGTCGGCGAGTTCCTTCAGGCGCTGTTGCAGATCGGTCATTTCACCCTCGATCGGTGGAGGATGCCCATGATGACGCCCAGGGCCAGGAAGAAGCTCAGGGTGCTGCTGCCCCCGGCGCTGAAGAAGGGGAGGACCATGCCCTTGTTGGGCAGGGCCCCGGCCACCATGCCCACATTCACCAGCAGGTGCAGCGAGAAGATACCTGCAGCACCGGCGCAGAAGTAGGCCTCGGCGTTGGTGTGGGCGGCCCGGGCGGCATCGAGGATGCGTGCCAGCAACAGGCCGAAAAGGCCAAGGGCGAGGAGCACACCGAGGAAACCGCGTTCTTCGGCCCACACGCTGAAGGCGAAGTCGGTCGTTTTCACGGGCAGGAAATTCAGCTGCGTCTGGGACCCGCTGGTGAAGCCCTTGCCGATGAGGCCGCCCGAGCCAATGGCGATGCGGCTCTGGTTCACCTGGTAACCCTTGCCTTGGAGGTCGGCAGAGGGATCCAGGAAGATCATCACGCGCTGCTTCTGGTAGGGCTTCAGCACGACCTTCCAGGCGCCGACACCGCCGATGCCGATCAGCAACAGGAGGGCCGCCACCCAGCGGGTGCGCAGACCCTTCATGAGCGGAATAATCAGCAGAATGGGCAGGAAGCTGAGGGCCATGCCCAGATCCGGCTGACGCTGGATGAGCAGCATGGGGAACACCACCAATCCCACGGCGCCGAAAAGTTCCAGACGGCCCACGCTGTCCACGTTGCGGGAGCCCAGGCGCTGGGACACATAGAGCAGTGTCACCCACTTCATGAGCTCCGAGGGCTGGAAGGTCTGCCCCGCGATGACGAACCACCGGGTGGAACCACCGATCTTCTTGCCCACCACCAGCACCGCCGCCAGGGCCATCAGGCCCAGCAGGTAGAAGGCGAAACTGTAGCGGAAGATGCGGCGGGGATCCGCAGTGGCCAGGAATAGCAGAAGGACCATGCCCAGCAGGTTCCAGATGCTCTGCTTGAGCCAGATGTTGGCCTGGGAGGTGTTTCGCCCCGCAGAAAAGAGCGTCAGCGTCCCGAGGGCGATGAGGGCGAACAGCACCCAGAGCAGGCGTGGATCCAGGGCGCGGAAGCGTTCCCTCATTCGGGGGCCTCCGTCTGCTGCGGTGCGAAGGGATCCACCATTCTCCCCCGAGGGGGCGGCAGGGGATTGTTGAGGCGGTCCGCAAACCAGTACTTCACCATCTTGGCGGCGACCGGGGCGGCCGCCGTGGAACCAAATCCCGCATTTTCCACCACCACCACGAAGGCGATCTGGGGGTGCTCCCGGGGGGCGTAACCGGCAAACAGAGCATGATCTTTCAGCTTCTTGGCCTGGCGTGCATAGTGCGCCTTGTCCACGAAGGTGGCCACCTGGGCCGTGCCGGTCTTGCCCGAAAAGGGCGTCACCTTGGCGATTTCCCGAATGAAAGGATTGGAGGCTGCGGTCCCGCTTTGCACCACCTCGTGAAGTCCCTCATCCAGCACCGCCCAGTTTTTCGGATCCAGCGCGGTGTCCTTCATGGGTGGCACCGGTGCGGGCTCCAGGCTGTTCTTCACGTCATCCCGGAACCCGTAGAAGAGGTGGGGTGTGATGATCTTTCCCTTGGTGGCCAGCAGGGCGTAGAAGCGGGCCAGGCCCAGGGGCGTGACCCCCACGGCGCCCTGCCCGATGCCCACGCTGATGGTCTCGCCGGCGTACCACTTCGGATCCTTCGGCGCGGCCTTCTTCTTCCAGGCCCGACTGGGAATGCGGGTGCGTTTTTCCTGGGGCAGATCGATGCCCGTGCGTTCCGTGAGCCCGTACTTCTCCGCCGTGTCGTAGATGTCATCGACATCCATGCGGGAGGCCAGCTCGTAGAAATACACGTCACAGCTCTGGGCGATGGCCTGCACCATGGCCAGGCTGCCATGGCCCGTGGGCTTGTCGCAGCGGAAATCACGGCCGTAGAAGTTCTTCTTCCCCGCGCAGTAGATGGGCGTCTGCGGCGAGATGATGCCTTTCTCCAACGCCGTGAGCGCCACCAGCAGCTTGAACGTGGAGCCCGGCGCGTAGATGCCCTGGATGGCCCGGTTCACCATGGGTCGTGTCACGTTGTTGGCCAGGTAGCGATCCACCATGTCCTGGCTGAGGCGGTTGAGAAAGAGGTTGGGATCGTAGGAAGGGCTGGAGTACATGGCCAGCACGCCGCCATCGCGCAGATCCAGCACCACCACGGCGCCGGCTTCCTGGCCCATGGCATCCTGGGCCACCTTCTGCAGACCGGCGTCGATGGTGAGGAAGAGGCTGCGGCCGGTCACGGCATCCTGCTGGCCAAAATTCGCCACTTCGGTGCCGAGCTGATCCACGAGGATACGCTTCTGGCCATCCACGCCCTTGAGCTTGTCGTTGCCGCTGGCCTCGAAGCCCTCCTTGCCGATGGTCTCGCCCAGGCGGTAGAAGTCGGGCTTGGCCTTCATCAATGGCTCATCCACTTCCCCCACGTAGCCCAGCAGGTGGCCCGCCAACTCATCGCCCAGGTAGACCCGCCGGGGCGCCACTTCCACGCTGAGGAAGGGGAAGCGGGCGCGGATGCGCTCAGCCAGGGCGATGCCCAGCTCATCGAGGTTCTCCTTCAGCACCAGTGGCCGGCCTTTTCCGGCCAGGCGATAGCTCTGGATCTTTCGCCCCAGCACGGCCGGATCCAGCTCCAGCGCGTCGGCCAGGACCTGGATCACCTCAGGCTTGGTGGGCAGGTCCTCCCGCTGGATGACCAGGTGCAGGGCCCGCCGGTTGTCCACCAGCCGGTGCCCGTTGCGATCCAGCACCAGCCCCCTCGGCGCTGGAATGGGGCGGATCTTCACGGCTTGTTGCATGGCCAGCTGCTTGAACTCGCCGTGCCGGACCAGCTGCAGCCAAGCGTAGATGAGCACCAGCAGCGCCACCAGGCTCCAGGCCATGGCCTTGAAGACCCCGAGCCTGCGACGAAGAATGGGGCGGTGCCGCGGGTCCATGGCTCAGCGCCGCCCAGGCTTGGGGCCCGCGTGGAGGAGCCGCCAGCTCAACCAGCCCCAGAGCGGGACGCTCAGCAGGACACCCAGCCAGCCCCAACCCCAGGCGTGGGGACCCGCCGCCAGGCGCACCGCGCCATGCACGAGCAGGAGGTGCAGGACACTCAGGCCGGCCAGCCGCACCATCCACGTTTTGAGGCCCTCCAGCGGCCAACGCCCGGCCATCCAGCCGGCCAGCAGCGCCACGCTGAGATCCGCCCAGGCGGTGCCGCCCAAGTGCGGATAGAGACGAAGGGAGCTTTCGAAGGACCACCCGGCCGCCAGCGCCCACAAGGCTCCGACCAGCGGCGCGCCAGGACGGGGCGCCAGTGCGATCACCAGCATGGCGTGGAGCACGAACTGAATCCGGGGGAAGGGCGCGCTGAGGAGGATGAGCCCCAGGGTCGCCCCGCAGAGCAAGTTCTGTTTGGTGATGGAAGGCGGCGTGATCCTCATGGCGCACCCCGCTTGCGCTGGGGTTTCTGTTCCGGTGTGAAGAAGGGCGGTTGCACTTCCAGGGGCGGCTGGGGTGGGAGCAGGAGCACGGTGCTCACGCGATCCAGGGGCGCCGATAGATTGACGATGACCCGGAGTTCCAGATCGCCCTGGGAAACTTCGGCCACGTAGCCCACCAGGAGGCCCCGGGAGAACACACGGTCCAGGCCGCTGGTCAGCACCGCCTCGCCCACCTGCACCACTTCCTGATTGCTCACGTAGCGGATGAGCGCCCGCCCTGAACCCAGGCCCTGCAACACACCCGTGGCCCGGCTGCGCATGAGCATCACCGCCACGGAGGCATTGGGCGCATCCGCAGGCAGCACCTTCGACTGGGTGCCGGTGACAGACCAAAGCCGCCCCACGATGCCCTCGGGCACCAGCACGCCTTGATCGGCCACCAGGCCCGCATCCTGGCCCCGGTCGAGAATCAGGCCGCCGAAGCTGCCTGGGCGTGTGCTGAAGATCACCCGGGCGCTTTTGAGCTCCAGGGGAATCTGCTGCTTCAACCCCAGCAGCCGCACGGCCTCATCGGCTTCGGCAAGTCTGGGGGCCTCCTGCGCGGCCATGGTTTTCAGCTGGGCCAATTCCCCGGCCATGCGGGCATTCTCGGCGCGCGTCTCGGCCAAGGTGCGCCCGGTGTCCCGGCGAGAAGCCCGCCAATCCGTCCAGCGCGAGGCCAGGCTTTGGGAAGGGCGCGACAGGAAGCCCGCCAGATTCGTCCAGTGGCGGCCCGGGTTCGGCCCCAGGAACACCCAGACGCCATGGCCCAACCAGAGCAGCAGCAGGGCGAGGCGTTGCCACCCCGTGCGGCTCCAACCCCACCTCGCTGCGCGGACGACCATGCGTCCTCCCTGCTAGTCGAGGATCTGAATGCGGCGCAGGAGCGGAATGTTTTCCAGCAGCAGCGCGGTGCCCCGCACCACGGCGGTCTGGGGATCCTCCGCGCGAAATACCGGCAGGTGGGTCTCCTTGCGCAGGCGTTCGTCCAGGCCCTGGATGAGCGAGCCGCCGCCCGTGAGGCAGATGCCGCGGTCGATGAGATCCGCCGCCAGCTGGGGTGGCGTCTCGTTCAGGGCCTTACGGACCAGGTCGATGATGGCGTTGATGGGTTCGGCCAGGGCCTCGCGGATCTCGGCGTCATTGAGGGTGAGCGTCTTGGGCAGGCCCTCGAACTGGTCGCGGCCGCTCACTTCCATGGTGCGGGTGAGCTCCGAGGGCGAGGCGGAGCCCAAGGTCCACTTCACTTCTTCCGCTGAGGCTTCCGAGATCAGCACGTTGTACTTTTCACGGATGTACTTGATGACAGCCTCGTCCATCTCGTCGCCAGCGATGAGGATGGAATCCGAGAATACCTTGCCGTTGTAGCTGATGACGGCCACGTCGGTGGTGCCGCCGCCAATGTCGACGATCATGCAGCCGCGCTTCTCGTTGATGGCGAGACCGGCGCCAATGGCGGCCACCATGGTTTGATCGACAAGGAACACTTCGCCGGCCTTGGCGTCGTAGCAGACCTGCTTCACGGCCCGGCGCGCCACCTGGTGGGCCCGGGGCGGCACGCTGACCACGATGCGGGTACGGGCGATGCCCCGGTTGGGGCGGGCCTTGGCGATGAACTGGGCCAGCATCTTCTCGGCGGCATCCACTTCGAAAATCATGCCGTCCTTCATGGGGCGGATGGTGCGCACACCCTGGGGGGCCCGGCCCAGCAGCTGCTTGGCTTCGTCGCCCACGGCTTCGACCTCGTGCGTGACCGTATTGACGGCCACGATGGAGGGTTCATAAATGACGATGCGCCCAGCCTGCTTGGTATGGATCAACGTCGAGGCCGTGCCAAGATCGATGGCCAGGTCCGAATTGAACAGGTTGGACCAGAACTGGCTGGAAAAAATGCTGGCCACAGAGGACTCCCGGAGAACCTCTTAGGGTGCCATGAACGGGATCGAACGGCCATCCTCGTGAATTCGCGCCTCCTCGCGACCCTTGCGGGTCGCGAGATGCAGCCCGGCGGGCTGTTCCGAGCGGGCCCCCGCACCGGCGAGCATCAAGCGCGTGTTCGGGGCGGGTTACTGCCTCGCCGCCAGCAACTCTTCGACCAGCAAATCCCCATCGAGCCGCTGGGGCAGCTCCTTGTGGTAGCCCCGGACCCAGCGCTTCCCATCCACCAGCACAAAGGGGATGGCCCGCTTCCCGGTCTCGGTCTCCAGCTTTTCGGCCGCCCCCTCCACCGTCTCGATGTTCACCTTGGTGTGGGCGACCCGGTGCTCGGCCAGCCAGGCATCCAGGCGGCGGCAATCAGGACACCAGGTGGCGCTGTAGACCACCAAGTCGAGGCCTGCCAAGTCATCAATTCGGTTCATTCGAGGCTCCAGATACTGTCATTCTGGATCCTTTGATGCATTTCGTGGAGACCTCATGTCCAAGATGACCCCATTCGCCCTCCTCATGACCGGGTCGGCCCTTGTCCTTTCGCTGGCCTGCAAGACCAGCAAGCCCGACACCAGCCGGGTCATCGCCAATGTGGGCGGCGAAAAGATCACCGAGGCCGAGTTCCGGGAAGTGGTCACCACGCTTTCCCCGGATCCCAAGGAGGCCCAGACCTTCCTCACGGATCCAGCCGCCCGCGACGAGCGCGCCCAGCTGGCCAGCCGCATCGCCATGTCTCGCGCCATCACCACCTATGCCAAGCAAACGGGCCTGGACAAGGATCCCAGCGTGAAGCGCCAGCTCGAGCAGCAGCAGGCCAATGTCTACTTCCAGGTGCTGGCCAAGAAGCGCATGGCCACGACCGAGCCCACGGATGAACAGCTGAAGGCCTTCTACAAGGAGCAGGTCGAGCGCATGAAGACCCAGGGCGGCGGCGGCGCAGTGCCCCCCTTTGAGACCGTCAAGGCCCAGGTGGCTCAGGGCTTCAAGCAACAGCGGATGGCCGCCATCAGCCAGGACATCCAAAAGGAAATCAAGGCCAAGGTGCCCGTCACCCTGGCCGATGACTACCGCCCCGCCGGGGAGTAGCTTCGAGGAAATCACGATAGGACGAGGCCCCCGATGTTGGGGGCCTCGTCGTACCTGGGAACCTCACCCCCTCAGGGCTTTTCGAACACATCCACCAGGTCGAGCAGCTCCCCCAGCGCCTTCTTGGCGCCCACGGCCTGCCGCTTCCTGGCGCTCGCATCAAGGCGCTTCAAGGCCGCCTGCACCCGGGTCACGGCAGCGGCGTGTCGGCCCTGGTCCCCCTCGATAATCGGCTTGAAGGCCTGGTCTACCTCGGGCAGCGACTCCCAAAGACCGGCATCCACATGGCACCAGCCCAGCATGGCCACGCGATCGGCCTGAAGCAGCGTCTGCTTGGGTGATGGTGCCTGGAACCGGCTCAGCCTGCCCGATAGGTCCAGCGCGGCCAGTGCCTGTTCCCGTGGTTTCATGGTGGGCATGAGGGCGAAAGTCCGGTCGATGGCCCCGGCCTCGGCCTCAGGAATGTGCTTGAGGACCTCCGGCTTCGCCTTGGCCCAGCCAGCCCTGGCCTTCGCCACCAACGCAGGCATGCCGCCACTCTTTCCATCGATCAGGGCTTCCGGCAAGGCTTCCAGCCGTTCCTGGAGCTGGTCCAGGGCAGGCGTGGCCGTTGGTTGGACCAGCAACAGCATCGGGATGGCGAGTCGTAGAAGGGTCATCAAAAGCCCTCAGAAAATGGACCACCGAAAGGGAACACCACAGCTACACAACGAGCCCAAAGAACCCACCCTACCACTCACGGCTTGAAGATCACCTCGCCCGCCTTCACCTTCACCAGGAGGCTGTGGGCCCCCTGTCCTTTATGCTGGAAACGGCGGAACAACCCTTCCTTGCCTTCGCCAAAGGGGCCGGGCCTGATCTCGCCCGCCCAGACCGAAGCCGAGACCGGGCCGTAGGTACTGGGATCCCCCACATGCACCGTCACCTCTCCAGCATGCAGCCGCAGGTCCTTGCTGCCCTCGACGCCTTGAATCTTCACTTCACCGGCGGTCATTCGCAGGATGAGGCTGATGCTCTTCGGCACCTGGATTTCGAATTGGAAATCTTGATGGGGCGTGTGACTGATGCGCAGTTCCGCTGGATTGCCCGCCGACTTGAACCGGGTGCGAAGGCCTGAAAGATCAGGCTCCTTGTCGCCCACGAAGCGGGTGCGCACATGGCCATCCTCGCTGGGGAGAATGGCCACGCCCGCAGCCTCCAGGTCCAGCGATAACGTGTTCCCCACCGGTTGTCCCAGATCCGTCCAGGCCCGAGTCATACCCCGAATGTCCACGGGAGTCTGCGCCGCAAGCGACCCACCCACGAGGCCGATGGCAAGGATCAGCGATTTCCACATGGCGATCTCCTCGGAGGATTTGCAGGTCTACGCAGGCGGTCCACTGGCCGTTTAATCGCCCTCTGTCTATGATCCCTTCTCACCCAAGTTAAAGGCCCCCGAAACTGGGGGCCTTTAACTTGGTGCCTGGAGACGGAATCGAACCGCCGACACATGGATTTTCAATCCATTGCTCTACCGACTGAGCTACCCAGGCACGAACGACCAGCATACCAGCCAGGGGCGTATTTTCAAGTGCCGGAAGGGTGGGGATTGGTGCATCCTCTATGGTCCGTGTGTATTCATCGAAGAGGTTTGTCATGGCCCGCAGCAGCACCAATCGTGAAATCCAAGTCCAGAAGCCCGCGCAGAGTCTGGCCCATTTCCAGTCCAAGCTGACCCAGGGGCCGGAAGAGGATGCGGGGCTGTTGAAGCCCATCCTCATGGGGGTTACAGGTCTCCTGGTCATAGGCCTCATCTTCGGGGGCTGGAACCTCTGGCGCACCTCGGTGGCCGAAAAACATGAAGCGGCCCTGTCCGCGCTGCAGATGGAGGTGGAGGGTGATGGTTTGACTCCCGCCGCTCCCGCTGACGTTGAGAAGCGCATGCGCGAGCGGCTGGGGCGCCTCCAAGCCCTGGCCAACGACGCGCCCTCGTCCCGCAAGGCCGCCACGGAGGGCCTGCTGAGCACGTGGCGCCTGGTCCTCGATGGCAAGGGACCCGCTCCCGCCCCAGCCCATGAAGCCTGGGGTCAGCTCCGCCTGGCCCAGCGCGCCCTGGCCCTGGGCCAGGTCACGGAAGCCCGCGCCCAGCTGAACCCCCTCCGCGCCAAGGCCGCCCCCGGTGAAGCCTGGGCCGAGGCCTTCTGGACCAGTCAGCTGGATGCCGACCGTCTGGCGGGCGATCGGACCCAGGCTCTGAAAGATCTCGCCGACTACAAGGCCCGCTTCAAGGGCCGTGGCGACGCCACCGCGATGGAAACCATCGTCCGCAGCATCTGACGCAACACTTAAAGCGAGGAGTCATCCCATGCGGATGTACGACCTGATCTACACCAAGAAGCTGGGCGGAGCCCTGTCTCCCGAGCAGATTGCTTTTTGGGTGAAGGGAGCCGCCGATGGCAGTATCCCCGATGAACAGAGCGCCTCCTTATTGATGGCCGTCTGCTGGCGCGGGATGACCACCGAGGAGACCCTGGCCCTGACCCTGGCCATGCGCGACTCCGGCAAGCGGCTCGACCTGTCCTCTGTTCCCGGCGTCAAAGTCGACAAGCACAGCACCGGCGGCGTGGGCGACAAGACCACCCTCATCCTCGGCCCCATCGTGGCGGCCTGCGGGGTGCCCTGCCCCATGTTCAGTGGGCGGGGCCTGGGCCACACCGGCGGCACCGTGGACAAGTTCGCGGCCATTCCTGGCCTGAAGGTCGAGCTGAGTGAGGCCGAGTTCATCCGCAGCCTCGCGGAGACGGGCTTCGCCAACTCCGCCCAGACCGGCGACATCGCCCCGGCCGACAAGAAGCTCTATGCCCTGCGCGACACCACCGCCACGGTGGAAAGCATCCCCCTCATCACCGCCAGCATCATGTCCAAGAAACTGGCAGGCGGCGCCGATGCCCTGGTGCTCGATGTGAAATGTGGCCCCACCGCCTTCATGAAGACCCTGGCAGATGCCACCACCTTGGCCCAGAGCATGGTCGACGTGGGCACCGCCCACGGCATGCAGATCCGGGCCCTCATCACCCGCATGGACGCTCCCCTGGGCTGGGCCATCGGCAATGCCCTCGAGATCATGGAATCCGTGGAGATCCTCCGGGGCGAGCACGCCGAGACCGAACTGGCCCAGATGAGCTTCCGGCTGGCCGCCGAAATGCTGATCATGGGCGGCGCTGCCAAGACCCTGCCCGAGGCCCAGGCCAAGGTGCAGGCCTCTATTCACGATGGCTCCGCCCTGGAGACCCTGCGGCGCTTCGTGGCCCTGAATGGCGGCGACGCCAAGGCCCTCGATGACTTCAGCCGCCTACCCCAGCCTGGCCAGGTGGTTGATGTCCTCGCGGTAGAGGATGGATACATCGCCGCCATCGATGGCCGCGCCCTCGGCATCCTGGCCATGGATCTGGGCGCCGGACGCAAAGACCGGAACGATATTCTCGATCTGGGCGTGGGCATCCGGGTTCAGGTCCAGGTCGGTCAAAAGGTCGCCAAGGGTGACCGGCTTTTCCGGATTTATGCCAAGGCCGGCAAGACCGTAGTGCCGGATTTATACCTAGCCACACTAGAATTCACAGCTAAGCACACGACCCCAGCTCGCTGGCTCCTAGCTAGCATCAACTGTTGATGTATAAGCCAAATTTTTCTGTTTCGTGCGGGGTACCGTCACATGGTTCCCGGTTTTTTTGGGGTCTGTCCCGTTTTTTATCATTGTTCTGATATTGTTACCCGATCATCTTCTGGCTCTTTCCGCTTTTGCGTTGCAACTCCACCCAGGCATTGCCTGGTGTCTCCCCCCCCAACCTCCAAGGAGTCCCTATGGGTCATCTTGTCCGTCTTCCTCTCCGGGTTGTGCTAATCGCCAGCCTCGGGGCGTTCTCTCTGCTCGCGCAGAGCGGGAAAGCAGAACCGTCGTTCGAAGTGAAGGTCCGTAATGGCCTCACGTTCGGCAATCTGAAGAGCGACCTGCACAACACGAAGCTGATGGGCCTTGGCGTCGAAGGTGCCTTCGCCTTCGGTGCCGGCAACATCGTAGCCCAGCTGGATTACACCTACATCCCCGGCGGCGACTACGACAACATGCCCGGGACCACGTTTGATAGCCGTACTCTGGCCGTGACCAGCAGCGTCGATCGCCGCAAGCTCAAGCTCGAGGGTTTCGGCGCTCGCGTGGGCTATCGCGCCCCCTTGTTCTCTGGATTCGACTGGCAGGCCGGTCTGGCCCTGAACCGTTTCCGCGCCACCGAAGAAGTCTCCGGCACCCTGCGCCCCGCTGGTTCCACCACCGCGACCTACGAGTCCCTGATGTACACCCCCGAGACGGCGAAGATCGCTCCCTCGCTGTACGTTGGCGCCAAGTACCGGGTCAACAACGTGTTCAGCCTTGAGGCCAATGTCATGAGCGTGGGCTACAGCACAGTCAAGTGGCAGCCCTACTGGTACACCGGCGTGAACACTGCCACCTCCGGGAATCCCATCGGCGCTTCGAAGACTGAGACCCGCAATGGTCTTGCCGTCGAAATCGCCATTGGCCTTCGTCTGTAATCCACGAGCGCATTGAGGAGTCAACGATATGAATCGTCGAAATCAGTTAACTTCCCTGGCGTTCCTCCTGGCGGTCTCGGCTGTCCAGGCCCAGGAAACCACGGGCACCATCATCGGTGCTGTCAGCACCGTTAAGAGTGCGCCCATTGCCGGCGCCGTGGTGCGTGCCAGCTCCCCCAGCCTGCTGGGTGTCCGCACGGCTACCACGGATGCCAACGGCAACTACCGCCTTGCCCTGCTGCCTCCCGGCAACTATGAAGTCACCATCACCAAGGACGGGTTCATCACCAGCAAGGCGACCCTCCGTGTGAACGCCTCGTCCACCGCCAACCAGCCCATCACCCTGAAGGGCATTCAGGAAACCGGCACCGTGGTCGAAGTGATCTCCGTGGCCGCCGCTGTGGATAAGACGGAAACCACCACCAAGACCTCCTTCAGCCAGGACACTCTGTCTGAGATCACCGGTGCCACCGGCTCCATCGGCTACGGCGCCCTGACCCTCTCCCCCGGCGTGACCGGCAGCGTCCAGTACGCCTCCGTTCGTGGCGGCAGCCAGCAGGGCACCCAGTACCTCGTGGACGGCATGTCCTCCCGCGACAACGTGACGGCCCAAGGCCGCCTCGGTGACTTCACCCTCGACGATCTCGTCGAAGATGTGGCCGTGCTGCAGTCCCCCCTGAATGCCCGTTACGGCAACACCTCCACCGGTATCGTGAGCCTCGTGACCAAGCGCGGCAGCAACGACTGGACGGGCACCTTCCGCGCCAAGCTCTTCAAGGAATCCTGGACCGCGTTTACCAGGGCTCCCCGGAACCGCGCGGGCGCCTTCAACGGCACCTCTTCCCCTGCGGGCTCGGATGA
Organism: Acidobacteriota bacterium; assembly: GCA_043775845.1. Lineage (GTDB taxonomy): Bacteria > Acidobacteriota > Holophagae > Holophagales > Holophagaceae > Geothrix. The sequence continues at coordinate 1,779 of JAYVRY010000211.1, read as the reverse complement.
CCTCTCCCGCACCTACGAGTTCTCCATCACCGGTCCCATCATCAAGGACCACCTCTCCTTCACCTACGGCACCCGCCTGCAGCCCTCGGACACCAGCACCGCCCAGGCCCAGGATCTAAACGCCGCTGGCCTGACCAATGTTTGGTATAATGGCGCGCTCTACCCGGCCGAGCAGTTCCAGTCTGGTCAGACCCAGTACGGCCCCAACAAGACCAAGTACAACCAGTTCAACTTGTTCTGGCAGGTCAACCAGGATCACAGCTTCGAATGGAGCTACACCGGCGCCTCCCAGACCGTCTCTGACATCCAGGGCAACCTGGTCACGCCTGACATCGCTCACAGCAGCAACTTCCAGCAGAGCGACAAGTCCTTCTACTCTGTGGCCTACAAGGGCGTCTATGGCTCCAACATGGTGCTGGAAGCCCGTTATGGCAAGAACCGCTCCGACACGCAGTTCCTCAGCGGTCCCGGTGCACCTATCACCCTGAACGCCTACGACAACACCACGACTTCCTACCAGGATATCTGGGATCTGGGCAACACCTACAACTCCGGCGGCGGCACGGCCGACAACAAGCCCGACCAGCGCGCCACTGAGAGCGCCACCCTGAACTGGAGCATCGCTCTGGATGCCAAGGGCCAGCACCAGATCGACATCGGTTATGAACTGCAGAAGCCCATCTGGGGCACGGTTTCCCGCGGCAACAGCTACCCCCAACAGTTCCGCACCCTGGGCATGATCGCCTCCAACTACGCCAACCCCGCCTTTGCAGGCAAGTACGTCATGATTCCCTACAACTACTTCGGGGATTTCGCGACCACGGGCACTTACGATCCCAATCTCGATGGTCGCGCCATCGTCGATGTGGGTGTGCCGAAGGTGAATATCACCAACCCCACGAACTCCCTCTACATCAATGATCTCTGGTCCATCAACAACAACTTCAGCTTCATGGCCGGCTTCCGCTACGACAAGATGTCTCTCAGCGACGGCAAGGGCAAGCGTTTCGAAAGCTCCTGGGTTTCCCCGCGTTTCGAGGGTAAGTGGGACATCAACGGCGATCAGAAGCGTATTGTCAACCTAAGCTACGGCCAGTTCCGCGGCATCCTCAATGCCCGTTACTACCGCACCATGGCTGAAGGCCGCTTGAACACGCAGATCATCCGTTACTGGACCGGCGCGGCCATGCCTGGTGGCCCCTTCCCGGCCACCCCGGTGCTGGCCACCTACGCCCAGCTGACCGACCTCAACAACTACACGCAGAAGGGCGGCTTCGCCTCCTCTGACATGTATGACATTGACAAGAAATACAAGCCCGAAGTGAACAGCGAAGTCACCCTCGGCTACCGCCGCAGCTTCGACAACGGGGCCAACTGGCGCGCCACCATGGTCTACCGCAGCTGGAAGGATCTTTCCATGTCGGTGGGCGATCCCACGCTCATCACGGTGGCCAACCCTGTCGATCCCACCGAGCAGTTCGTCACCTACAAGCGCACCCTCATGAACGATGACCAGGGCAAGCGCCAGTACAAGGGCCTGGAATTCGAGTGGAACATGCCCTTCGGTTCCGAGCTGACCTTCGCCGGCTCCTATGTCTACAGCCGCCTTACGGGCAACAACACCTATGGTGATGCCACCACCTTTGGCGCCTTCTCCGGCTTGGCTGCCACCGGCTACTTCCGTAATCAGCAGCTGGCAGAGGGTTACACCACCAACCAGTTCGAGCCCAATGGTCAGCTGGCCCTCAGCCGCAACCATATCGCCAAGGCTTGGCTGAC
>JAYVRY010000210.1:0-4487 GCA_043775845.1 Acidobacteriota bacterium | reverse complement strand
CCCGAACATCCGCGTGCGCGAGCGCCTCTGCCTCGTGGATCTCATCACCAGCCCCCACCACTGCCTCAGTCCAGAGCGGGTCTATGAGCCCATCTGCGTGCATGGCGCCTTCCTGTTCGACCCCGCCACGGGGGAGGTGGAAGGGGCCCTTGCCAAGCGCACCCTGCTGGCCACCGGCGGCCTGGGCTACCTCTACCTGCACACCACCAACCCGCCCAGTGCCACGGGTGACGGCCTGGCGGCGGCCTACCGCGCCAGCGCCCGCATCGTGAACTGCGAGTACGTGCAATTCCATCCCACGGCCCTCTTCGTGCCGGGCAAACCGCGAACCCTGCTCACGGAAGCCCTGCGGGGCGAAGGGGCCTGGCTGGTGAACCGCCGTGGTGAACGCTTCATGGAAAAGTACGAGCCCGAGCACATGGAGCTGGCGCCCCGCGACGTGGTGAGCCGGGCCATCTTCCAGGAGATGGCGCTCAACGGGGAACCCAATGTGTTTCTGGATCTGTCGCCCGTGGCCGCCCGGCTGGATCTGGAGTCGCACTTCCCCACGGTTCTGGCCGCCTGCCGGGCCGAGGGTCTGGATCCCAGTCGCCAGCCGATTCCGGTGGTGCCCGCCGCGCATTATTTCTGTGGCGGTGTGCTGGTGGACCTGGACGGACGCACCAGCCTGCCAGGCCTCTACGCCGCCGGCGAAGTGGCCTGCACGGGACTGCATGGCGCCAATCGACTGGCGTCCACCAGCCTGCTAGAGGGCCTGCTGTGGGGCTTCCGCGGCGCAGAGGCCGCCGTGCGTGAACTGGCGGAGGCCACCCCCCCCAATGCTTCTGAACTCGCCCCCTGGCGCCCGCCCGAAGTCCCGGAACCCACGGACCCCCTGCTCATCGATCAGGACTGGGGCTTGATCCGCAGCACGCTCTGGAACTATGCCGGGATCGTCCGGACCGGCGACCGCCTGCAGCGGGCCAAGGCCGACCTACACTACCTGAACCACCGCATCGAGCGCTTCTACCACAAGGCCGGCCTGAGCCGCGAACTGCTGGAACTCCGCAGCGGCATCATCTGCGCCCGGCTGATCCTCAACGCCGCCCTGCAGAATCCCGAAAGCCGGGGCTGCCATTACCGGGTGGATTGACACCCCAGCGGTTGACCCGCAGCTCACAGATTCCTGAGCTCCTCGTGGTTTTGTGGAAGGCTCTGGATGTGTAAATGGCGTCTCCCAAGTTGAGTGACGCACCCCAAACGGCCCCACCAGACCTAAGTCCGCCCATCTACTTTTCAGACCTAAGTCCGATGGCTTGGGCTTGGATTCTATCCTATGCTCTTGCCTAAGACGAGCCCCCCGGTCTTGTCTGAAACCTGGTTTTCTCGAGCGCCTCCTGGAGGCCGGGTTTCGTTTGTCTAACCATCTTTGGAGGAAGGGGCATGCCCAAAAAAGGATTGCAGGTTCTGCTAGTTCTCTTGGCCTTGAGTCTTCATGTGCTGGCTGGTCCTGGTTCGGGCCCCGACTTGAAGGGAACAGACTTCCTTAAGTCCGTGTGGGGCAAGTCACCCACCCTTGGCCCTGTGGCGGCCACTGAGAACAAGGTGGCCTTCGTCTCGGGTGGGCTGACCCTGGAGTTGGAGCCAGGCCTCTGTGCCGACATCAAGCTGGGGGATCAGGTCGTGGGCCTGTTCTACAAGGGGACCGCGAAGGTTCGCTATTTCATTCCCAACACCGAGAACAAGGAGGTCCCTCGATACAACGTGAAGGCGAACTCCTGGGCCAAGGTCCTCGACCGCCCCGATGGTCTCGAGGTGGTGGACGAGGTCAAGACACTGGCCCTTTATGGTGACTTCCGGAAGCCGGGATTGAGCGCAACGGCTCCCGAAGGGGACCTGAGCACTGCATTCACGCTCCACCAGAAGCTGTTCGCTTCCAGAAGGAAGGACCTGCCTGAATCCCTGCTCCTGCAGCGGGCGGGCATCGCCCCCGATGCGGCCATGGTCATGGCGGAACTCGATGGACCCGGCGGGAAGTACCTGTTCCTCAGGGATGAAGGCGTTTCCTTCAAGGAGACCTTCGACATTCTCAGCTTTCAAGAAATGCCTGGTGTTCGTGAACTGAACCAGGCTTCCGTGGGCGAGATCTTCCTCAAGGGAAACCGTCGCGATCCCCTGCCGCCCGACTATGTCCTCAGCCATGTGGACCTGGACATCCAGGCCTCGAAAGGGACCCTCGCCACCATTCACGTCAAGGAGAATGTGACACCCCTTAGGCCAGGTGTGAGCCTCCTGGTCTTCAACCAGGACCACTACACCCTTGGACACACCGGGGGCCTGCTAGAGAGAAAACCCATCCGGGTGGATAAGGTCAGTGACGAGGCAGGGCGTGTCCTTCCTTACGTCCATCTTGGAAACCAGCTCCTGGTGGCGCTTCCGGAAGCAACCGTGCTCCAGAAGCCACAGATCCTTCAGTTCGACTTGGGGGGCCATGTGCTGGACCTCCATGGCAATGACAACTACTGGGAGCTGGGGGTTCGGAACTGGTTTCCCCTGCCAGAGCTGAGCGGACAGCTCTATACCGTTCGCTGTCGGTTGGCGGTGGAGAAGCCCTTTGTCCCCGTCGTGCCTGGCAAGGTGATCAAGGAGGAAAGCACCGACAAGGTCAACATCATGGAGGCGGTCTTCGAGAAGCCCGTATGTTTCTTCTCCGTGGCCGCAGGCAATTTCGAGATTCGGACGTATAAAGACCCGCGTTCACCTGTGACGCTCCGACTCTGTGGCTATTCCGGTCTTAGCAAGGGTGGATCTGAGCGCCTGTCGAAGACCATTCACGGGCTGCTCCAGTTCTATTCCGTCCTGCTTGGCCCCAGCCCCTTCGATGATCTTGTCGTCATCAACCGCAATGAGCTTGGCCACGGTCAGGCCCCTCCGGGAATGGTCTTCCTGACGAACGAAGCCTTCAATCCCAAGGCTGATCTCATTACCAGCATGTATGCCAGCGCTTGGATCAATGCCGGTATCGCCCACGAACTGGCGCACCAGTATTGGGGCCATGTGGTGAAGATGAGGTCTCTGGACGACCAATGGATTACGGAGTCCTTCTCGGAGTACTGCTCGGCCATCGCCATGAGCCGTGCCAAGAGCAATGGCCGCGACCGCTTCGAGAAGCAGTTCAACCGCTGGGTCGGTCCAGCCAAGGAAGCCTCTCCCATTGTGCCCATCGCACTCGCCAACAAGCTGGTACCGGCTTCCTCCCGGCAGGATGAATGGCGCTACCGCACGGCGCTGGTTTATTCGAAGGGAGCTATGCTCCTGGCCTCCCTGAACAAGGCCCTCGGAGAAGATGCATTCATCGACTTCCTGCAGACCTACCAACGGGCCCGCGCCTGGCAGACCTCGGTCACCCAGGACATCCCCACCATCTTGAAGCAGCGCTACAACAAGGACTTCCAGGACTTCTTCGAGCGGTACTACTGGGGCCTGGAAATGCCGGACACCAAGCCCTGAGGCGCGTGAACGCCAGGTGGGTGAGTTGGGTGCAGTCGGAGGACCGGAGCTGTTCCGGTCCCCCGAACTGTCAAAGACCGTCGGCGAGCTGGCGGATTCAGGGACAATGTCGCATGACGCTTTCAGTTTTCGACCTCTTCCGCATCGGCATCGGACCCAGCTCTTCGCACACGGTGGGGCCCATGCGGGCCGCGCGGACCTTTGCGCTGCGCCTGGAGCGTGAGGGCCTGCTACCGGCCACGGCTTCGGTGGTGGTGGAACTGTTCGGTAGTCTGGGCGCCACGGGGCGGGGCCACGGCAGTGATAAGGCGGTGATCCTGGGGCTACTGGGGGAAACCCCGGAAGGGGTGGATGTGGCGGCCGCAGACTCAATGGTGGCGAAGGTCCGGTCCACGGAACGACTCTGCCTGCTAGGCCATCACGAGGTGTCCTTCCACGAGGCGGAGCATCTCCTCCTGCTGCGCAAGAACCTGTCTTTTCACCCCAATGGGATGCGCTGCACGGCGCTGGATGCGGAAAAGGTTCCGCTGCATGCCCAGGTCTACTACTCCGTGGGCGGGGGCTTCGTGGTGGAGGAAGGCGCTGAACAGGCTCTTCCCGAGCGGCCGGTCCCGCCCCATCCCTACCGCACTGGGGATGAGTTGCTGCGCATCTGCCGTGTGCGTGGCAAGAGCATCAGCCAACTCATGCTGGAGAACGAGCTGACCTGGCGCTCCGAGGCGGACGTGCGCAAGGAACTGCTGGCCATCTGGGAGGTGATGCAGGCCTGCGTGCGCCGGGGCTGCACCACCGAGGGTGTGCTCCCCGGCGGATTGCAGGTGCCACGCCGGGCTTCCGTGCTATTCCGCCGCCTCACGGAATCGCCGGAAGCGGGCCTCAAGGATCCCCTCACGGCCCTGGATTTTGTGAGTCTCTATGCGCTGGCCGTGAACGAGGAAAATGCCTCGGGCGGCCGTGTGGTGACGGCGCCCACCAACGGAGCGGCAGGCATCATCCCC
>JAYVRY010000209.1:0-16736 GCA_043775845.1 Acidobacteriota bacterium | reverse complement strand
CCGCAAGGGCCCCTTTTCATGCCGGCCACTGGGAGGTGGTACGCTGAGGTGTGCCGGATCCCTCGCCCATCGCCCGCCTTCGCCCCAAGAAGGCCTTCGGCCAGAACTTCCTGGTGAACGAGGGGGCCATTGCCACCATCGTGGGGTCGGCCCTGGCGTCCAAGGCGCCACGCCTGCTGGAGATCGGGCCGGGGCCAGGGGTGCTGACCGAGCGCCTGCTGGCGGACGGCCGGCCCCTGTGGGCCGTGGACCTGGATCCGGAGGCCTGCGAGCTGCTGCGGGAGCGCTTCGGCACGATGGCTCATTTCCACCTGTTGCAGGGGGATGCGGTGCGGCTGCCGCTGCCTTCGGGCGAGGCCTGGTCGGTTATTGGCAACCTGCCCTACAACGCGGCCACGCCCATCCTGGCTCGACTGCTGACGGAAGACATTCCCTGGGATCGCATGGTGCTCATGTTCCAGCTGGAGGTGGCCCAGAAGCTCATGGGCGTGCCTGGTACCAAAGCCTATGGGCCGCTCTCGGTGCTGGCCCAGCTTTGCGCGCGACTGACTCGGCTGGTGAAACTGGGACCGGGGTCGTTTCGGCCGGCGCCCAAAGTGGATTCGGCCGTGGTGCTGTTCGAGCCGCTGGGCGCGACGCCTTCCCTGGCGGAACGGCGCGCCTTGCTCAACGTGCTCCATCGTTCCTTCACCCATCGCCGCAAGACCCTGACCAACAACTGGCACGGGGTCTTGTCCGCCGAAGCGCTTGCGGGGGTGGGCCTCGGTCCTGCCTTGCGGGCCGAAGTGATTGCCCCTGCGGCCTGGCTTGAAGCCACGCGCAGGCTCATTCAAGACCATCCGGAGGTGTTCCCATCGTCATGCCTGTAGCTCCCGAATTCGATGCCTGGCTGGAACCCCCGGCCGCCGACGAACTGCGCCTGATCCCCATCGGGGGGCTGGGCGAGTTCGGCATGAACGCGCTGGTGGTGCATAGCGCCCGCAGCCTCTTCCTGGTGGATTGCGGCCAGCTCTTTCCATCGGATGATCAGCCGGGCATTGATTCCATCGTGCCGGACTTCGCCTACATGGAGCCCTTCGCCCATCAGCTGCAGGCGGTCCTTCTCACCCATGGCCACGAGGATCACATCGGCGCCTTGCCCTACTTCCTGCGCCGCTGGCCGGTGCCGGTGTATGGCACAGCCTTTACGCTGGGCCTGGTGGAAGGCAAGCTGCGCGAGCACGGCCTCGATGTGGGCCTGCTGCGCCCCGTGAAGGATTACGGCCGCGTGAAAGTCGGCAGTGGTGAAGGTGGCGGCGAGATCGAAGCCGAGTGGATTCCCGTCACGCACAGCATTCCCGATGCCTGTGCGCTTGCTCTGCACACGCCCCAGGGTGTGGTGGTGCACTCGGGCGACTTCAAGCTGGATCCCGAGCCCATGGATGGCCGGTTCACGGGGCTGGACCGTCTCAAGGCCCTGGGGGATGCGGGCGTGCGCCTGCTCATGGCGGATTCCACCAACGTGGGCCGCCCGGGGCGTTCGCCTTCGGAATCCGTGTGCCGTGAAGGCCTGGAAGCGGCCTTCGAGCAAACCAAAGGACGGCTCTTCGTGGCCACCTTCAGCTCGAACATCCACCGGCTGCAGACCGTGGTGGACCTGGCCTACGAGTTCCGCCGCCAGGTGGTGATCCTGGGGCGCAGCCTGGACCGCAACATGACGTTGGCTCGTGAGCTGAAGAAGTTGGAACTGCCCGATGACATCCTGGTGGACATCAAGGACGCCCACCTCTTCAAGAAGCGTGACCTGCTGGTGCTGTGCACGGGCAGCCAGGGCGAACCCATGAGCGGCCTGGCCCGCTTGCTGCGGCGGGAGGTCAAGGGCCTGCCCATGGAGCCCGGCGACCGCCTGGTGGTGAGCGCCCGGGCCATTCCCGGCAACGAAGTATCCATCTCACGGATGCTGGACGCGGCGGAGCGGCTGGGCGCGGAAACCTCTCTCGAAGGCCTGGGCCCTGTTCACGCCTCGGGCCATGGCAGCCGCGACGAATTGGCTGATCTCATCCGCGCGGTGCGGCCGCAGCAGATGGTGCCCGTGCACGGCACCTATCGGAACCTCCGGGCCCACGGCAAGCTGGCGGCGGAGCTGGGCTGGAAACAGGAGCGCATCTCCCTGCTGGATGGTGGCCTCTGCCTGCGCCTCTTCAAGGATGGCAGTGTGGACATGCCTGGCGGTGTGCCCGTGGGCAAGTGCTTCGTGCACGAGGGGGTGGACCACATGGTGGATGCCCGCGTGGTGAAGGATCGTTTGATTCTTCAGGAAGATGGCGTCGTGTTTGCGACCCTGCTGGTGGATCCTCTGACTGGCGATCTGGCGGCCACGCCCAGCATCCTCAGCCGTGGTTTCGTCATGCTGTCCGACGACGAAGGCTACGCGGAGCTGCTGGCGGGCGTGGCCCGCAAGGCCTACGAGGAGGCCCCACCTTCCGTTCGTAAAGATGGCGAGGCCCTGCGCGACACGCTGCGCCTGGCCCTGCGCCGCATTATCCGCAAAACCACGCAGACCCGGCCCCTGGTGATCCCGGTGATCCTGGAGGCGCCTGGGAACTAAAAACCAGGGCGCGTGCGGAAGATGAAGGTGAGCCCCGCAAAGCGGTTGGTGCCAAAGGTGTCGGAGCTGGTGGCGCCGACCTGGAGCTCCAGTGTGAAGCGGGGCGTGGCCTTCCAGCCTGCGGTGCCGGTGTAGGTGTTCGACACCAGCGTGGTGAGGTGATCCACGTCGCGGTTGCCTTCGAGGGTCCACCGGGAGCGTTTCAGGTTGGCCTCGAGGCCCAGGGTCGTGGTGGAATCCAGGAGGGCCGCTCGATTATTGAGCCTGGAGGTGGATTGCCGCTCGAGCACGGCCACCAGCCTGCCCGAAAGGGCCTTGAAGACTTCCGGGCTGACCTCGCCCGTGGCGTTGCGGATGCGGGTGACATCCGTGCTGCCTTCGAAGGATCCATAGCTGTAGTGGGTGTAGGCCACATAGGGACGCCAGACCTCGCCGCCGTATTCGAGGGTGGCGCCCAGTCCGGTGTCCTTGACATCCAGATCCGCGTAGCCCGAGACCGTGACCGGGCCTGAAGGCGTATTGATGGTTCGGCCCCGGAAGACGAGGCGGTCAAAATCCGTGGTGCGCGCTGAGAACTCGAGACCGAGCCGCCAGGAACCCCATTCGAAGGCGGGCAGTAGATTGATGCGACGAGAAGTCAGCAGGTCGGACATGGTGGAGTGGTCGACCTGCAGGCCCAGTTCAAACCACCCGAACAGATAGCTGCCGCCGAGGCTGGTGCTGGTGGTGATGGTGTTGCTGCCGCTGGGACTGGGGGCTTCGGTGGTGGACGCCAAGCCGGACCGGTCACCGGAGATGAACAGGGTGAAGGCGTCACTGGCCTGCCAAGTGAGCCGTCCCCGCCAATCCTGGCCATGGCTGCTGTCCACCAGCCCGCCCAGCTTGAAGGTGAGGTTGGGAGGGGGAGGGGCTGCAGGCTCCTGGGGTTCGGTGGATTGGGCCAAGATCGGCAAGGTTGCCAAGGTCCAAAGAATCCACTTCACGGGTCACCTGTTCTCGAGAGGATGGGAAGGATAGGCGTGCGACAACTCAGGGGAAGTGTCTCCTATTTCTCCTTCCGAATCTCCTGGATGGCTTCCTGGAGAGACCGCTGGAACTCCTCCACCAGGAGGATGAAGCGGCCCTGCTGGGCCGGGGTGAGGGAGCCGCTGATGTCTTCCTCGAAGCGGGTGCGGGCCTGCTGCTGCTGCTGCCGAAGCCCGGCGAGCTGCTCCACCATGGGCTGGAGCCTCTTGTTCTTCTCTTCTTCGCTGCCAGGGCCTCGCAGCGTGGTGTCGACCTGCTGGCGGAGCTGAACCATCTGCTGACGCCGCCCTGCGGAGTCCTCATCAAACGTTGACCAGCGATCTGCAATGGCCCGGGCCTTGTCATCTGGAAGCCCCAGTGCGTCCTTCAATTTCCGTTTCCGCACCTCATGAAGCTGGTGGACGATCCGCTCCCGTCGCTGGACGGCAGGGCGCTCCGAGGGTTCCCGGTGGGGCCGCTCCGGACGCAGACGGCCCTGGGCGCCCAGGGTGAGGGTCGTCATGGTGAGGATCAGGGTCGTCTGGATGAACATGGCAAACTCCGATGGGCGTGCAGATCACTTCCCGGCAAGGGCTGACGTTGAAGCAGGGGCAGGGGGGCGAGAGGTGCCCAGCGTCTTAAGCACGGCTTCCGCATCTTCCTGGGAGAGGGTGGATAACTGGGTCACAGCATCCTCGTGATCCTGGAAGGGCGTTTCTGGAAGGGCCTCCTGAACCTCGATCGAGGCCTTGGGCAGGCTGGCTTCCACCAGGGGGGTCCGGTTCGCCCGGCCCGCCAGGAAGGCCGTGGCTCCCACGGCCAGAAGGAGGGCGGCAGCTGCGCCCCAGTAGAGGTGCCGTGAGCTTGCGGGTCGTCGGCGGGGGGTGGGAAGCTTGTCGAGGATGCGGCCGGGCAGGCGCTCAAAATAGCCAGCCGGTGCCAGGGCCAGGGGTGCTTCTTCCTGGGCGAGGAAAGCCACCCGGGCTTCAGAACAGGCATGGCACTGCTTCAGATGGGCTTCCATCTCGCTACCTGGATCGAGAGGATCCACCAGGATGGCCGCCAGGGCCAAGGAACAGGCTTCAGGGATGGGAAGGGGCTCGCTCATGCGCGGCCTCCTTTCACGTAGCGGGTCAGGTTCTGGATGGCGTGGAAAATGTGGGCCTTCACGCTGCCCACAGAGGTGCCCATCTCCTGGGCGATCTGTTCGTATTTCCAGTCGTGCTGCAGTTTCAGGGTCAGGGCCTGCTTCTGCCGCTTGGGAAGTCGGGGCAGGGCTTCGTGGAGGAGGCGCCGGGCCTCCTGATCGAGCATGGCGGTGATCTGGTTTTCCTCCACCCGGAGCGCCGGATGCTCAAGGGTGCCGTCGGGGCCTTCGAGGCTTTCATGCTCCTTGGCCACCCGTTCCCGGTAGTTCAGGGCCTGGCGGGTGGCGATGGTGATGAGCCAGGTCCGAAAGGAGGATTCAAAACGGAAGCCGGGCAGGGCGCGAAAGACGCGGATGAAGGTCTCCTGCACCACGTCGTCGGCATCCTGGTGGTTCTTCAGGATGGAAAAAGCCTTGCCATAGACATCGCGTGAAAAGAGGCGGACGAGCGAACTGAAGGCGGTTTGATCGCCCCGTTGAGCCTCTTCCACCCAGGTCAGAACCTCGGGCGTGTGGTACGGCGAGCCCGGATCGGGGGTCCGATCGGCGGTCGGGTGGGCCGTCTGGATCATCAAAGGCTCGCTCAAGGTGGCTACCGCCATCATGTTAGGCTCCGACGGCGGGGATCAAGCATATTCCGCCCTCAGTGGATGGACCCGGTGGGGCCTCCTGAGGTTGAATGGATAAGGCATTTAAGTCTTCAATCTCCGGGAGATTCCATGCGTGACCGTATTACCCCCCTGCTGTCCGAGGCCCAGATCCGCGTCCGGGTCCAGGAGCTGGGGGCCCAGCTGACCCAGGATTACGCAGGCAAGGACCTGGTGGTCATCGGGCTCCTCAACGGAGTGTTTCCCTTCTTTGCGGATCTTGTCCGGGCCATGAACCTGGATTTCGACGTGAGCTTCATGCAGGTCACCAGCTATGGCGGCGGCATGGAAAGCACCGGAGAAGTGCACATCCTCAAGGACCTCGACAGCAGCATCCAGGGCCGTCATGCCCTGGTGGTGGAAGACATCGTGGATACGGGGCTCACGCTGTTCAAGGTCGGCAACCTGCTGAAGGACCGCGAGCCTCTCAGCCTGAAGATCTGCACCCTGCTGGACAAGCCCAGCCGTCGCAAGGTCGAAGTGCCCGTGGATTACGTGGGCTTCACCATCGAGGATCATTTCGTGGTGGGCTATGGCCTCGACCTCGACGGCAAGCTCCGGAACCTGCCCTACGTCGGGGTGTACCACCCGTGAAGGATGAGGCTGGTCGCGGAAGGCGCGAAAGGCGCGCGGAAGACACGGAAGGGTATGGTGGTGGATGAGGTTCTCGTAATTGAGTTGAAAGTCACTGAGGCTTTTTCCCCCGAACATGAGGCGCAGATCTTGAGCTACCTCCGCTTTTCAGGAAAACCCGTAGGCCTGCTTCTCAACTTCGGGGCCTACCCCCTGGGGCGCAAAGGCATCAGAAGATTTGTCATGCAAGCCCATCCCGATTCCGTGCCTTCCGAGTGATTTCCGTGCCTTCCGCGACCAGCTTTCTTCTTTCTTTCTCCCTTCTAATCTCATCCGGTTGCGGCTACCACCGCCTGGACCGGCAGCAGCGGACGGCGGCCTGGGCCAAGCGCGGCGAGACCATCCGGCTGGCGCGGTTCCGGAACCTCACGCCTCGGCTGGGGCTGGAGGATCGCTTCACCAAGGCCCTGGAGAACCGCCTGGTGGCGGCCAGCCCCTGGCGGCTGGTGGCCCAGGGGGAGCCCTCGCGCTGGGTGCTGGTGGGCACCCTTGAAGAGTACCGGTCCCGCCCCATCGGCCTGACCCTGGGCAATGACCGATCCAAGGCCAGCGCGGGTTCGGCCTCTCGGGTGGAGGTGGCCGTGGTGGCCAGTGTGGAGCTGCTGGATGGGCAGACCGGCGCCGTGGTGCTGTCGCGGCGGGGCCTCACCTTCTCGAACCAGTACCGGGTGGACCAGAACTTCGCCAGCTTCGAAAGCCGCGAGGTGCAGGTCATCGAAAGCCTGGCCGATGACTTCGCGGAAAGCTTCCTGACCCAGCTCTTGGAAGGATCGGACTGATGGCCGCGCCCGCTGCCTGGTTGAAGCAGTCCTTCGCCTTGCTCCATGGCGAGGACAGCGATGGCCGACGTGCTGCTGTGGAGGCCTGGAAGCAGGTCTATGTGGATCCCGAGTGGGCGGACTTCTCGCTGACGATCTGTTCAGAAGGGTGTCCCTGGGCTGAGGTAATGTCGGCCCTGCAGGAGGCCGCGCCCCTGGGCGCCGCGTCCCGCACCGTGATCGTGCCCGCCGCGGACAACCTGTTGACCCGGGCCAAGGAGTTGCCCCCGGCGGTGAAGGCGATTCTGGAGAAGCCGCTGCAGGGCGTGAACCTCCTGCTGGTGGCCTGGACCAGCCTGCCGGCCTCGCCCGGAAAGGCATTAGGCGCCAAGCCCTGGACCGACTGGACCAAGGCGGGCCGGATTCTGAAAGTGGGCGCGCTCGATGCCCTGGAGGTCCCAGGCTTCATCGATGTCGAAGCGAAGCGACTCGGCCTGGTGATGCAGGGCGCGGCTGCAACCCTGCTGGCCCAGCGTCAGGGTGGGAATCCCGGCATGCTCAAGCGGGCCCTGGAAGTGCTGGACCTGCTGTCGGAGGACCGGCGGGTCACGGAAGCAATGGTCGATCAGGTCACCTTCCGCCTGGCCGAAGGGAAGGCCTTCGCTTGGTCCGGCGCCTGGCAGAAGGGCGATGCCGCCGGAGCGTTGAAGGCCCTGCGCACGGCCCTGGAAGACGGCGATGAACCCCTGATGATGCTGGGGCAGGTGCGGCGGGAAGTGGACCGGCTGCTGCGGCTGGCGGAGGCAGAAGCGGAGGGATTGAAGGGTGGTGAGGTCCTTTCGGCACTCGGCTTGTCGCCCAAGCAGGCCTTCCTGCTGGATGGCTACCGGGGCGCCTTGGCCAAACTCAAACATCGAGGCGCCAAGGCGCTCCTTTCGCGGGTCAACCAGTGCGAGCGGGATCTGAAGGGCATGGCGCTCTCCCGCAGTGAGGCGCCCCTGCTGGATCTGACATTGGCGCTGTGCCGGGCCTGGGGTCGCTGATCCGGGTCCCATATCATGGGAAGCCACATTGATCACTTGAGCGTGAGCTTCGCCGGGCGGATCATGGAGGATTGAATCCGGAGGGCCCATGTCTGAATGCGTCATTCCCACCCTGACCTCGCCCGAGGTGGTGGCATCTAAGTCCGTGTTGCCCGAAGGGTGGAAGGCGGACTTGGCGAACTTGAAGGGAGTGGACCTCACGCTGCCCGTGATGGAACTGCTGCGCCGCACCACCAGCCGCCTGCCCCAGGACGTGATCGAAGCCATCGTGAAGGGCCGCGATGCCGAGGAAGAAGGCAGCCGCGCCTTCAACACCCTCAACGACATGGTGCGCAACATCAACCTGGCCGATGGCAATGTGACGCCGCTGTGCCAGGACACTGGCTCCATCATCTTCTGGGTGCGCCATCCCCTTGGCCTGAGCCAGCGTGCCGCCAAGGCGCAGATCCGTGCTGCGGTCGTCGAGGCCACCAAGAAGTCCTGGCTACGCCCCAACTGCGTGGAGTCGCTCAGCGGCAAGAACAGCGGCACGAACATGGATCCCTTTCATGACCACCACCCCGCCTTCCATTTCGAAGAGTGGGACAAGCCCGAAATCGAAATCTCCGTCATGCAGAAGGGCGGGGGCTGCGAGAACGTGGGCGCCCAGTACCGCCTGCCGGACGCCGCGCTGGGTGCGGGCCGCGACATCAAGGGCGTGCGCAAGTGCATCATCGATGCGGTGGTGAAGGCCCAGGGCCAGGGTTGCAGCCCTGGCATTCTCGGCGTGGCCATCGGCGGCGATCGCGTCACTGGCTACGAGAAGAGCAAGGAACTGATTCTGCGCAAACTGGGCACGGCCAATGCCGATCCCAAGATGGATGCCTTCGAAAAGGACGTCACCGCCGACCTCAATACCCTGGGCATCGGGCCCATGGGCTATGGCGGCGTCACCACGGCCCTGGGCATCCACGTCGAGGAGATGTACCGCCATCCCGCCAGCTTCTACGTGAGCATCAGCTACATGTGCTGGAGCAGCCGCCGCGGCACGGTCACGCTCGCGGCCAACGGCCAGCCTACCTACGATCTGTGAGGCTCCCATGATCCGACTCACCACTCCCATCACCGAAGACCAGATCCGCCAGCTCAAGGTGGGCGACGAAGTGCTGCTCAACGGCCGCGTCGTCCTCAGCCGCGACATGGGCCACAAGTACATGAAGGAACAGAAGCCCGAGTGGCTGAAGCCCATCCTCGAGAACATGGTCATCTACCACTGCGGCCCGGTCGTGAAGAAGAACGAGGACGGCACTTGGTCCTTTGTGGCTGCGGGCCCCACCACCAGCATTCGCGAAGAGCCTTACCAGGCCGATGTCATCGAGACCTACAAGGTACGTGGCGTCATCGGCAAGGGCGGCATGGGCAAGAAGACCAGCGAAGGCCTGCAGAAGACCGGCGCGGTCTACCTTCATGCCACGGGCGGCGCAGGCAGCCTGCTGGCCGAGCGCGTGAAGCGCGTGGTGGACGTGAAGATGCTGGAGGAATTCGGCAGCCCCGAAGCCTTCTGGATCATCGAGGTGGAGGATTTCCCCCTGGTGGTCACCATGGACAGCCACGGCGGCAGCCTCCACGAGATCGTCTTGAACCAAAGCCAGGAGCGCGCCAAGGCGCTGATGGCCTAAAAGCAGGGGCTCTCTGACCCTCCCTTCGTTAACCTGGGGGGATGAAACAGACGTACCTCCAGCTTCGCCTCGACCTGGCCACTGCCCTGGCCGGGTTCCTGGATCCAGAAGAGGCCCAGGCCGAGTGCATGCGGTGGTTCGAGGAGGGGCTGGGCGTCTCCAGGACCTGGATGGTGGCCCATGGTTCCGAGCAGGTGCCCGCCGAGGTGCGCCGCCGTGTCAGTGGCTGGGTGCGCCGCCGGAAGAAGGGTGAGCCCTGGGCCTACATCCTGGGCTGGAGCCTCTTCCGGGAACGAAAGTTCAAGGTCACGCCCGACACTCTCATCCCCCGGCCTGAAACTGAGCTGCTGGTGGAGGCGGCCCTGGATGTGGGTCAGCGCCTGAAGGTGGAACGCTGCGTGGATGTGGGCACCGGGAGTGGCATCATTGCCATCAGCCTGGCCCTGGAAACCGACTGGGAAGTAAGCGCGTCAGACCTCAGTGCCGGAGCCCTGGCCGTGGCGCGCCGAAATGCGAGTGTGCTGGGGGCCACGATCCGGTTCCATGAAGGCAGTCTGCTGGACCCCCTGCCGGATCCTCTGGGCCTGGTGGTGGCGAACCTGCCCTATGTGGACCCTGCAGATCAGCCCACCCTGCAGCCGGAACTGGCCTTTGAGCCCGCTTCGGCCCTCTTCGCCCCGGACCGGGGGCTGGCCCTCTCGGCCTTGCTGCTGGAGCAGGCCCATGCCCGGAACTCGCCAGCCTGTCTGCTGGAGATCGGGGCAGGCCAGGGGGGCGAGTTGTGCCGGAGGGCCATGGGCATAGGCTGGAGCAAAGCCATGGTTCATCAAGATTTTGCGGGACACGACCGGGTGCTGGTGGCCCTGGCCTAGAAGTTTGGCACCTTCCTCGCCCAAGAAGGGCTGGAGGTGCGTCATGAGGAAAATGCTGCCCATCATCCTGCTGTTTGTGGGATTCGGCTGCTCCATCCCCAAGCGCCATGATGCCAACCTGGCCAAGAAGCCAGCCATTCCCTATGTGGAAGAGGCGCCGCCCATGCAGCCGCTGAACGAGGGCAGCCTCTGGCGGGATCGACCCATCCTGGCGGACCTGCGGGCCTTCCGCGTGAACGACCTCGTCACCCTGAAGATCAGCGAAAGCACCAATGCCATCAGCAAGGCGGATGTGACCACGAACCGGGCGGGCAGCAACAAGCTGAGCAGCCCGAACCTGTTCAATGCCCTGACCAGCTTCGGGATTGGCAATGGTGGTTCGGACAAGACCACGGGAACCACCAACAAGTACGCTGGAACCGGCACCACCGGACGGAGCGCCACGTTCACCACCACGGTCACCGCCCGGGTGGTGAAGGTCGTGGGAAACGGCAATCTCATTTTCGAAGGCTTCCGGGATATCCAGTTGAACAACGAGACCCAGCGCCTTTACGTGGCCGGCATGCTGGATCCCCAGCGGCTGGACAGCGCCAACACCATCACGTCTTCCCAGGTGGCCGAGCTTCGCATCGGCTACGGCGGCCAGGGCGTGGTGGACGAGACCTTGAAGCCGGGCTATATCAGCCGACTCCTGGCCTACATCTGGCCCTTCTAGGAGCGACCCATGCGCATCACAGTCCTCTTGCTGACGGCCCTGACCCTGTGGGGGGCGGACACTGTCAAATCCGAGAAGAAGGTCGAATCCAAGCTGCGCGACGTGGCCCGGCTGCAGGGCGTCCGGGGCAACCAATTGCTGGGTTACGGCATGGTGGTGGGCCTGGATGGCAGCGGCGACAAGGATCAGACCAAATTCACGGTGCAGTCCCTCGCGAACCTCATGTCCCGTCAGGGCCTCACGGTCAATCCGACCACGGTGAAGGTGAAGAACGTGGCCGCCGTCATGGTGACGGCCGAACTGCCACCCTTCGCCCGGGCGGGCTCGCGCCTGGATGTGACGGTGTCCAGCACGGGCGATGCGAAATCCCTGGCCGGGGGAACCCTCCTGATGACTGCCTTGCAGGGGCCTGATGGTCAAACCTACGCCGTGGCCCAGGGCCCCCTGTTGGTGGGCGGGTTCAGCGCCTCCGCGGGCGGCGCTTCCGTGACAAAGAACCACCCCACGGTGGGACGGGTTCCGGACGGCGGCATCATCGAGCGGGAGATCGGCGGGGACTTCAATGCCCGTGCCACCCTCCGGTACAGCCTCATGGATGAGGACTTCACTACGGCCATGCGGGTGGTGCATGCCATCGATGAAGAACTGGGCGAAAAGGTGGCCAAGCCGTTGGATGCCCGCACGGTGGAACTGACCATTCCCAAGGAATTCAAGGGCCGTGCGGTCGAACTGGTGGCCCGCCTGGAGAACATCAGCGTGCAACTGCAACCCAGGGCGCGCGTGGTGGTCAATGAGCGCACGGGCACGGTGATCCTGGGCTCGGATGTCCGGATCGGCGCGGTCAGCATCGTGCAGGGGGGCCTCAGCATCGTGGTCAGTTCCACGCCATTGGTGAGCCAGCCCGCGCCCTTCAGTCAGGGCAAGACAGTCCAGGCCACCAAGAAGGACGTGACCGCCGTGGAGGAAAAGCCCAAGACCGTGACCGTGGAACCGGGCGTCAGTGTGGGCAAGTTGGCTGAAATGTTGAACGGCATGGGAGTCAGTCCCCGGGATCTGGTGGCCATTCTCCAGGCCATCAAGGAAGCCGGCGCGCTACAGGCTGAGCTGAGGGTCCTATGACGAACCTGGGGTTACCTGCGGTGGATTCCCTGGCTCAGGCCCAGGGCGCCAAGCCCTTGCCCGACCAGACCGAAAAGACCGACAAGGCCGCCCACCAGTTCGAGGGGCTGCTCATGGGCCTGCTCTTTCAGACCATGCGGAAGACCGTGCAACCGTCGGGATTGTTCGGCGATTCTGGACAATCACGGTCTACTTACGAGTATCTGATGGATCAGGCGGTGGTCGATCAAGCCGTCTCGACAGGCCACGGCTGGGGCTTGGCGGAGCGCCTGAAAGCGGCCTGGGCCCAGACAAACCTTGCCGGGAAAGAAAAAGTGCTCCCCGGGGGCTGAAGCTTCTAGGCAAAATGCCGATAGGAACTTGTCGAGGTGAATATGCGCATTAGCGGTAAATCGAGTGGAGTCGGCAGCACCCAGAGCGTAACGGGGTCCAAGGCCTCGGGTGCGCCGGTGTCGACTTCGGTCGCTGCTCCTTCCGCTGCTGACGCGATTCAGGTGTCTTCCGCAGCCCGGCTTGTGGCCGTGGCCCAGGAGGCGCTGGCAGTGGTGCCTGACATCCGGATGGACAAAGTGGAAGCCATCAAGAACCAGCTGGATGCCGATGCCTATGACCCCGATGGAGAGGCCGTGGCCGAAGGGCTTATCAAGGAACACCTGGCGGCAAGTCGCCATTCCTAACCCCTAGGCTCTCTTGGTGAGGGCATGATCAGTCCACTCGGACAACGCCAGATCCTTCAGACTGCTGCCGTTGAGACGGTGAGGCAGGCCATGGAAGGCGGCTTCCAGGTGCAGCGGGAACAGGCCCGCCGCCAGGCCTTCGATGCCAAGTTGGCGGAAGCCATGCACGATGTCTCCGACGTGACCAAGACGGATGCCATGAAACTCGCGGAGCATGGTGCCCAGGAACAATCGGAACGGCGGCAACATGGGACGGGCGCCACGGATGAGCTGCCCCCCGAAGAAGCGGATGGGACCTCGGCAGAGGGTGCCCGTCTTCACCTGGACCTCTTGGCCTGAGGCTTGCTCGGGGAACCTGGAGGAGGTCTTTCATGCTGCATGCCGTGCCCGAACTCCTGGATGCTCTCGAGACCAAGTTGATCGATGGCGAGGACCCTTCGGCCCTTCTTTCCAACATCCGTTGGTCAGAACTGGTGTGGTGGCCTGAGGACCTGCAAAGTGCCTTGGTGCTGAAGCAGCGCATCGCCTCCATCCAGACCATCCTTCTGGGCCTTCAATCTCCCCTGCGCTCGGCGCTGGTCAGCCTCTCAGGGGCCCCATCCTACAGTCGGGGGGGGATCTCGGCCGAAGCCCCTGTGCTCGCCCCCCGTCTCTTCGAGCAGGTGTAGCCATGCCTGGCCTCACTTCCAGTCTCTACATCGGGTTGTCGGGGCTACAGGCCCAGCAGTCCGCCCTCGGCGTGGTGGGCCACAACATCGCCAATGTGAACACGCCAGGCTATACGCGGCAGCGGGCCGACCTCTCCTCCAACCTCGCCATGCCTGAGGGGGAGGTGTACTTCGGCACCGGCGTGACTTTGAATACGGTCCAGGGCATCCGGGATCGGTTCCTGGATCTCCAGATCTACCGGGAGACGGCCAAGGAATCCGGCGCCAATGAACGCTATACCGGCGTGGCCGGCATCGCCACCACCGTGGGCGATACCAGTAATACGGGCGTCGCGGCCCAGATCCAGGCCTTCCTGCAGGGCTTCCAGGAGCTGGCTTCGCAGCCGGAAAACGCGGCCCTTCGAACCAATGTGGTGGGCAAGGCCCAGAACATGATCACCGCACTCCAGAACCGCTACACCCTGCTGGCCGAGCAACGAAACAATGCCGACCAGTCCGTGGGAAGCCTGGTGACCGAGGTGAACACCCTCACCTCCCAGATCGCCCTCTTGAACCAGCAAATCACCACGGAGAGCAGCCCGGGTGCCAACAATGACGCCCGGGATCAGCGCAAGGCACTGACCGACAAACTGGCCAGTCTTGTGGGCCTCACTGTCTTCGAGGGGTCCAAAGGCGAATACCAGATCACCCTGGATTCCGGGGCTTCGGTGCTGGTCAGCGGCAGCAGTTCCTATGCCCTCCAGACTTCTCCCGGAGGTGCGGCGCTGGACAACCACCTTCGAGTGGAATCAGCCATGGGCGGAGCGCTGGTGGATGTCACCGCTGGCATCAAGGACGGCGAACTGGGCGCCAAGCTGGACCTCCGCGACAACATCCTGGTGGGTTTCCAGCGCCAGCTCGATCAGATCGCCGCGGGCGTGGCCCGACAGGTGAACCAGCTTCATCGGACAGGTTTCGCTGCGGACGGCGTGTCGAGCGGCAATGATTTCTTCCAGAGCGGTGTGGCCAATGGCGCCACCGGGATTCCCACCACTGTGACCGCCGCCACCTTCTACAAGGGCATGGTCAATGCCCTCACCGTGAACGCAGCCATCGCGGCGAACCCATCCTTGATCGCGGCTGCCAGTGTGGCCGGTGCGAAGGGGGACAACAGCCGAGCCAATGCCATCGCCAGCCTCCAATCCGCCACCTCGACGGTGGACACCAACGGCGATGGCGTTCCAGACTCTGGCCCATTCAGCAGCGTGGTGGGCAGCCTGGTGAGTGACGTGGGGACCAAGGTGCAGACCTACCAGACGCAAAGCCAGACCCAGGAGAACCTGGTCTCGGCCCTCAAGACCCAGCGGGACGCCATCTCGGGTGTGGATCTCAATGAGGAGGCTGTGAGCATGATGAACCTCCAGCGGGGCTACCAGGCTTCCGCGCGGTTCCTCAGCGTGATCAACCAGCTTACCGATCAGTTGGTGAACCAGTTCGGCCGATGACCTTGAAAGCAGGTGAACCATGACCCTCCGAATGCCCAGCACCACCCAGACACGGCAGACCCTTCTGGACCTGGAACGGACCAAGGAACGGCTCTCTCAGAACCAGATGCGAATCTCCTCCGGAAACCGGCTCACCAGCCCTGGCGATGACCCGTCGGCCGCAGCGGCGATTCTCGACCTGGGCAACTCCATTCAATCGAACACGCAGTTCGTCAAGCAGGCAGACACCGCCATGGGCTTCCTGGTCAGCACCGAAGATGTCGTGGCATCGGCCATCAACAACGTCGAACGGCTCCAGGAACTGGCTGTGCAGGCGCAGGGAGCCAGCATTTCCCCCGCAGCCAGGGCAGCCGGGGCCACCGAGGTGGATTCCATTCGCACGAACCTGCTTGGTCTGGCCAACACCCAGCTCCAAGGAAAGTTTATTTTTGCGGGCAATCAGACACAGGGCACGGTGGCACACCCGCTTCCCTTCGAAGATGCGGCTCCGCCTGCAGGGCCCATCAACTACTGGGGAAATGGGAGTTCCATCACGCTGTCCGTGACGAACACGACGACCGTCTCGACCAACCTCCCCGGTGACACTGTCTTTTTCGGTGCTGGCGGACAGGGTTCCACCACGGATCTCTTCAAGGCCGTGACAGACTTGCGCGATGCGATGAACACCAACAACGTGGCCCTGCTTGCCACCGCCACCGCAAACCTTCAAAGCTCGCTGGACAACCTGGTCAAGGTGCGCACGGAACTGGGAGGTCGGCAGGCCGGTCTGATCGACCTCAAGGACACCCTGACCGGATTCAACGTGACGCTTCAAGGCTTGCAGAACAACAAGCAGGGCACAGACTACGCCCAGTCAGCCACCGAGTACAGCAGTGACCAGATCATTCAGTCGGCCACGCTCAGCGTTCTAGGGAAAAACAACAGGACGAACCTGTTCGACTACCTGGCCTGATTCTAGGTGTGCGACAAGTGCTGCCAGGGATCGCTTCCTGTGGGCCTCGCCCTTGGCCGCCTTGACGGCCCGGAGGCCCCCAGCCCGTTTCAAGCCACGGACATCGACTTGGCCTTCAGGCAAGGCCGGCAGGAGGCCCAGCATGGCATTGGTGGGAGCGAAGTCCTTGACGGATGCGTTCGCCAGATAGTGCAGGAGGCTGCCCATGACTGTTTCGCAGGGAAAAGGGTGCGGTGCCAGGCCTCGCGCGGTACGGTCCACGGAATAGGCTGCGGCCAGCCCGCCCGCAGCCGATTCCAGGTAGCCCTCGACACCTGATAGCTGTCCGGCGATCCAGAGGTTGGGAGTGTATTTGACATGAAGTGTCGAATCCAGAAGTGAGGGGGCCTGGATGTACGTATTCCGGTGGATGCTGCCGAATCGCGCGAACTCGCACTCCTCCAGCCCAGGGATGAGTCTGAAGACTTGCGCCTGCGCGCCCCATTTGAGGCGGGTCTGGAAGCCCACAAGATTGAAGTGTTCGCCTGCGATGGTGTCCTGGCGGAGCTGCACCACGGCATGAGGCCATCGACCTGTTCTGGGGTTGTCCAGTCCCACGGGCTTCATGGGGCCGTGGCGGAGCGTTTCCCTGCCGCGATCCGCCATCACTTCGAGGGGAAGACAGGCCTCGAAGTAGGGTGTGTCCACATCGTGCAAGGGAACCCGCTCAGCAGACAGGAGGGCATCCAGGAATCGCTCGTATTGCTCCTTGTCGAGGGGGCAGTTGATGAA
>JAYVRY010000208.1:0-4599 GCA_043775845.1 Acidobacteriota bacterium | reverse complement strand
GTGTGGTGGTGCATCGGCTTCCCCATCGCCATCGGCTACCTGGTCTTCCTGTTCCGTTTCCATCGGGGGAAGGTGAAGGCTGCGGCGGAGGGGGAGGGGTACTGAGCGGAGTTCTGCCTGCTCAGAAAATGGGCGCAAAGGCACCGCCCATTTTCTGAGATAGGAAATGACTTTGGGGGTTTGCCTACGATGTGGCTGGTGGAGGAGAAACGGGGCGTTTGAATTTCCTTTCCACCTTCAAAACGATGCCAAAAAAGCTCCAAACGCCAAGCAGCGGGGCGGGCCACCAGGGGGAATGACCACGGCCCTTCTCACGCAGAAATTAGGCGCCGCTTTTGGCGCCTATTTCTGCGCACGGAACGGCCCTAGGGCTCAGCCCCGTCGCGCAACGTGCCAGCGCCAAACCAGCCACAAGGCGCAGAGCATCATGCCGATCCAGCCGGTGGCTCGGATGCCTTGGGCGATGGTTGTGTCGCTGGACAGGCAACCCCAGCGTCCCAGCAGGTCAGCCCAATCGTGTTCACCTCCGCCCACCAGGGGCAGGATCTGGGCTCTGGCGTCGGCCACGTAGCGAGCGATGTTGAGCAGGTTCTCGAAGGCCCAGATGCCCGCCGCCGCTGCCCCGGGGGCTTCCCGGCGCAGCCAGAACGAACCGAACACCACCAGGGGCACGAGCACCTGCATGAGGGTGCCGCCCAGGATAGTGAGGGGCTCCCATCGGAAGATCCCAAAGAGCGGATGCCCGGCCTCATGGAAAAGCAGGTTCACGCCATCCAGGAGCGGGATCCAGCCCGGTTCCGCCGTGAGGGCCACCAGGCAGAGCAAGACGAGTCCCACGGAAACACCGATGAGGCTCGCGGTTCCCACGGGCTGCCACTCGGCTTCCCATGCTTCCTGGAGGGGTTCGAGGAACGGGATCACGGATGGCCCTGGTGCCTCGCCACGATCCACGCCACCACCTGGTCGAGGCCCATGTCGCTGGAATCGAGTTCCACGGCGTCATCGGCTTTGCGCAGGGGTGCCACGGCGCGGGTGCTGTCGGCCAGATCGCGGCGCTGGAGGTCGTTGAGCACGTCCTCGAAGATGGGTGAGTGGCCCTTGGCGTCGAGTTCCAGGAAGCGCCGGCGGGCGCGGGCTTCGGGGCTGGCGGTGAGAAATATCTTGCAGCAGGCTGACGTGAACACCACGGTGCCGATGTCGCGGCCATCCACCACCCAGTGGCCGCTGGCGCCGATGCGGCGCTGCTGATCCACCAGCACTTCCCTCACCCGGGCGTTCGCGCTGACGGGCGTCACCATCCGGGTGACCTCGTAGCCGCGGATGGCTTCGCTGACATCCTCACCCGCCAGGAACATCTTCCCGGCAGCCTGAGCCAGGTCCAGGCGCGACAGCAGGGCCTCCATGGCGGCCGCATCCTCCAGCGAAACGCCGGAGCGTTGGACGGCCAGGGCCGCGGCGCGGTACATGGCGCCGGTATCGAGGTACTGCCAGCCCAGACACTCAGCGACCCGCCGGGCCGTGGTGGATTTCCCCACGCCCGACGGGCCATCAATGGCGATCAGTGGAAGCGCGGAGCCAGTCATCCCAACAGTCTGGAGTGCCGGGTTCCGCAGTTCCATCACTTCAGCCCAAAATCCTTCAGGATCTTGGGATCCTTCTCATCCTGGGCCAGGATCGTGTGGCAGGTGTCGCAGTCGCCCTTGATGGTGCGGCCATCGGCGGAGGTGTGGCCGCCGTCATGGCAGCGGAAGCAGCCCACGGCCTCTTCGTGGCCGATGTTGTTGGGGTGGGTGCCCCAGGTGATCTTCATCTCTGGGAAGACGTTGCGCAGGTAGATGGCCTTGACCACTTCACCGGCGGTGTCCACCTGGGCCCGCTTCTGCTTGTAGATCTCGGGGTAGGCGGTGCGGTAGTACTCCGCCAGTTCCACGGGGATCTTGGCCGCCGCGACCTTCTGATCGGCGTAGTCCACCTTCAGGAGCTCCAGCGCCTTCTTCTTGAGGAAGGGCAGCTCCGGGCTCATCCGCTTCTCGGCCATGGCCTTGTCGAGGGCGCGGTCGGGCAGGTGGAAGGCATGGGTGGGGCGGTTGTGGCAGTCGATGCAATCCATCTTGCGGCTGCTGGCCTTTTCGAGTTGTTCCTTGGTCAGTTTCTTGTAGTCATCGGATACGTAGTCGACCAGTGTGCCGTTCTCCTCGCGGTAGGTGACCTTGGGGATGTTCTGCCGGCGGGGGTCGGTGGAGAGGTAGCTGATGCGCTCCATGGCATCGAGGTGGCGGCCATGGATGCCGGTGGTGCCGTTGGGCGTGTGGCCGCCGATCTTCAGCAGGAGGATGCTGGTGGTGGCTGTGTTGGCCTCATCCTCGGCGAACTTGGTGCGGATGATGAGCTTGTCGTCGGTGAATTTCTGGGGCCAATGGCACTGCTCGCAGGTCTCGCGGGCGGGGCGCAGGTGCTCGACAGGGCTGGGGATGGGTCGCGAGAAGGTGCCGAAGGCCACCGCGAAGAGTTGGCGGGAACCCGAGATCTTGGCCCGCACCAGGGCCGGGGCGCCGTGGCCGATGTGGCACTGGGCGCAGCCCACGCGGGAGTGGGGGGAATCCTTGAAGGCGGTGTATTCAGGGCTCATCACCGTGTGGCAGGTGAGGCCGCAGAACTGGTTGGAGTCCATGTACTCCACGCCCTTCAGGCCTGCGGTGCCCAGGATGCTGACATTGATGAAGGTGAGCACGCCCACGATGGTCAGAAGGCGCCGCACGCTGGGCTTGTTGAAGTCGACGGCCTGAAGGGGCAGCAGGGCCTCGCCAGAGGCCTTGTTCTTCCGGCGAACGCGGAAGATGCCGATGGGAATCAGCGTCAGGCCCACCAGGAACAGGGCGGGGAAGAGGATGAAGAACAGGATGCCCGCGTAGGGGTGGACCTGCCGGGGGCTGGTGAGCTCCATGAACCAGAACCAGACCAGCACGAAGGCCGAACTGGTGGTCAGGGCCGTGCCGGCGAGGCTGATCCAGTTGTTGCCCAGCTGGAAGACCAGCCGGAACATGTCTCTGATCCGAATTCCAATACTCATCGATTTCCCTCCATCACGATGGGGAGATCTTCAAAGGTCCTGCTCGCGCAACAACCTGAGGAAGGTTTCACCATATTGTTGAAGCTTTTTCGGCCCGACGCCACTGAGGGCTAAGAATTCGGCATCCGAGGCTGGTTTGAAGCGGGCCATCTGCTGCAGGGTAGCATCGCTGAAGATGACATAGGCGGGGACACCCTTGGCGTCGGCCAGCTGTTTGCGCAGGGCCTTGAGCTCGCGATAGAGGCCCTCTTCGCCCTCCACCTCACCCACGGGGATGGCCGCGCGGGTGCCACGGGGCGACCCGCGCTTGGCCTTGCCTGCCGAGGGCGCGGCCTCGAGGGGATCGGCGCCGCTGCAGACGTCGCAGGAGCTGCCGCAGGCTTCCATGCGCTCGCCGAAGTGGGCCAGCAGGGCCTGGTGGCGACAGCGAATGGATTCCGCCAGGCGGAAGAGGTCTCGTGTCTGTCGCTGCTGGGCCTGGGCCAGGGACGTTTCAAGTCCGTCGGTGAACCGGTCGTAGCTGAGCACGTCGCCCCAGCCGTAGAACATCACGCAGTCGGCATCGGCGCCATCACGGCCCGCGCGGCCGATCTCCTGATACCAACCTTCGACACTCTTGGGCATGTCCCGGTGGATGACGTAGCGGATGTTGCTCTTGTCGATGCCCATCCCAAAGGCGACGGTGGCCACGATGACATCGACATCATCCCGCTGGAAGGCTTCCTGGGCGGTGGAGCGGGCATCGGCATTCATGCCTGCGTGGTAGGCGGCGGCGCGGAGCCCTTCGCCTGAAAGGAAAGCCGCCGTTGATTCCACGGATTTTCGAGACAGGCAGTAGATGATGCCGCTTTCGCCGCGCCGCGCCAGCACCAGGCGCAGCAGGGCTTCGCGCACCTGCGGCTGGCCCTCGGCACCCTTGCGGTAGGCGCTGATGCGCAGATTGGAACGGTAGAAGGATCCCTGGACCTCCAGTGGATTCCGCATCTCCAGCTGGGCGGCGATGTCGCGTCGCACCTCTGGGGTGGCCGTGGCCGTGAGGGCCAAGACCGGCACATTCGGGAAGCGCTGTTTGAGGCCCGCCATGGTGCGGTAGGCGGGGCGGAAATCATGGCCCCAGTGGCTGATGCAGTGGGCCTCATCCACGGCGATGAGGCGCAGATCGACTTCGCGCAGCAGGTCGGCCAGGTAGAGTTCGAGGCCTTCGGGCGCCGCATAGACCAGCTCCATGTCGCCGTTCATGAGGGCGCGGATGCGCTCGCGGCGGGCCTCGACACTCAGGCTGGAATTGAGGAAGGTGGCGCGGAGGCCTGATTCGGTCAGGGCATCCACCTGATCCTTCATGAGGGCGATGAGGGGCGATACCACCAGGGTGAGGCCCCCCAACACCCGGGCCGGCAATTGGTAGGTGAGGCTCTTGCCGGCCCCCGTGGGCAGCACGCCGAGCACGTCCCGCCCCTGAAGGATGCCGTGGAGAATGGCCTCCTGACCGGGTTTGAAGGCGTCGTAGCCAAAGTGGGTCTTGAGCAGGG
>JAYVRY010000207.1:0-16933 GCA_043775845.1 Acidobacteriota bacterium | reverse complement strand
TGATTGGGGCCCTCGTTAGCTGGGCCGGATGATGGTCTTTCGACCTATAGAACGTCCTGAAGTTCCTCTTCGGGCTGCCGCTGCGCGAGGCCAAGTTCGGCTTGAATGGGGTTCCGCCTGGCCGCAGTGCGCATGGGTCTGCCCATGGCCAGGGGGCGTTGAGGGGTGCGCCTGGGTGATTCCTGGGGGTGGGATCCACTCGGTCGGCGCACTTCCACGCCGGTCTTGAAGCGGGCCACGATTTCGGTGAGGGCATGAGCCTGGGCATCCAGGGATTCGGCCGCGGCGGCGGCTTCTTCCACCAGGGCGGCGTTCTGTTGGGTGACTTCATCCATGGAGACCACGGCCTTGTTCACTTCGTTCAGGCCTGTGCTCTGTTCCTGGGTGGCGCCGGCGATTTCCGCTACCAGCGAGGTCACGCGCTGCACGTTGGCCACCACTTCGGCGATGGTCTCGCCCGCGTGGGCCGCCACCTTGTTGCCATCGGTGGATTTGGCCACGCTCTCGCGGATGAGGCCTTTGATCTCTTTGGCGGCATCGGCGCTGCGCTTGGCCAAGTTGCGCACTTCCGCGGCCACCACGGCAAAACCGCGGCCCTGTTCCCCGGCGCGGGCGGCTTCCACCGCGGCATTGAGAGCCAGGAGGTTGGTCTGGAAGGCGATCTCATCCACTGCGCTGATGATCTCGTGGATCTTGGCCGAGGATTCATTGATGGCTTCCATGGCGGCGATCACCTGGCTGACCGCGGCGCCGCCATCCTGAGCCACCTGGCGGGCCTTGTTGGATTCGGTATTGGCGGAGCGGGCGTTGTCGGCGGTCTGGTTCACGTTGCTGGCGATCTGCTCCATGCTGCTGGCGGTCTCTTCCAGGCTCGCGGCCTGTTCTTCCGTGCGGCGGCTGAGATCGGTGTTGCCCATGGAAATTTCGCCGGAGGCCGTCGAGATCGCCAGAGCACTTTCTTGAATCTGCAGCACCATCTCGCACAGGCCCTCGTTGGTGGTGTTGAGGATGCGGCCCAGCTCGCCCAGCTCATCCTTCGAGCGGATGTCCACACGCTGGGTGAGGTCGCCCTGGGCCACGGTCTCGATGACCAGTCCCATGGCCGCCAGGGGCCGGGTGACGCTGCGGGTGATGAAGAGCGCCAACACCACACCAGCGATCAAAGCCGCGAGAGAGATGCCGACCATGTAGGTGGTGGCCTGGGCTTCGGTGGCCTTGGCCTGGTCGTAGCGTGTCTTGGTGGCCGTATTCAAGAAGCTTGTCATCTTTTCCAGGTCATCCTGCAGCGCATTGGCCAGGGGCTGTACTTCGTTGATGAGGACCTGCGCGGCCTCGCGGTTCTTCCCGGCCATGGCCAGTTCAGTCACCCTGGCGTTGCCAGCCCGGTTCTTGGCGAGGGCTTCATCGACCTTGGCGAACAGGCCCTTGGCTTCGACTGACTTCAGGGTGCCTGCGAGGGCTTTGGCCGCTTCGTCGTATTCCTTGCGGTTCTCGGTCCGCTTCTCGTTGTACTTTTTCTTTTCAGAGTCGGTGTCGACCAGGATCATGGTCCGAATCAGCCGTGCATTGGCGTGCTGTTTGTCTGACATGGTGTTTACAAGCTCTTCCTGCTTGTTGTAGTGCTCGACGATCTCCTTGGTGTTCTCGCCGATGACGCCCATGCGGTTGAGACCCACGCCCATGACGACCAAGAGCAGCGCGAGAATGAGGCCGAAGCCCAGTCCAAGACGGGCACCGATTTTCAGGTTGGTCAGCATGGGTGTTCTCCAAGAGGGACCGTGGGGTGGCAGGGAAGATCAATGATGGGTTTCAGCCTTAGGGGTATCGGCGGTGACGGCGGGCAGAAAGCGGACCTGGCCGCTGGCGAGGTCGTAGATGGCGGGAACGACGCTGAGCTTTTTCTCCTGGCAGAGGTGGGCCACGAGGGGACTGCGGGCCAGGACGGCCTGCGCCTGGCGAAGGGCGTTGACTTCCACCAGGTGGGAAAGATGTTCGGAGCTCGATTCCCCGGCCTTGGTATGAACCGCATCCAGCAGGCCCGGCATGGCCGCCTGCAGGCTCCAGAGGTTGCCGGGCAAGGGCTTGGGGCCTGATTCCATGACGGCCTTCACGGCGCCACAGGACTCATGGCCCATGACCACCACCACCTTGGAGCCCAGGTGCTCGACAGCGTACTCGATGCTGGCCAGCCCTTGGGTGTCGGGGCAGTTGCCCGCTTCGCGAATGGTGAAGAGGCGCCCCAGTTCCTGGTCGAAGATGAAGTTGTCGGCCAGGCGGCTGTCGCTGCAGGTGACGATGACGGCGAAGGGCGCCTGACCCTTGGCCAGCGTGGCCCGCAGGGCCGCATCGTTGTAGCCCATCTGGCTGCGGGTGCGGGCACCGGCCACGAAACGGGAGTTCCCCGCCGCCAACTCGGCCAGGGCGCCCTCGGGCGACCCGCCTTCAGTCCCGGCTAGATTGGCGGCGCCACTTTTCTGGGCGAGCTCCTGGCGGAGGCGCAGGTTCTCGGCTTCCAGAGCCTTGAGGCGGCTGGCCGTATCGTGGCCGGTCTTGGCCTCGGCAGGATCATGAGTGGTCTTCTTTTTTTCTTCCTTGGTCTTGGCGTGAGACTTGGCCTCTTGCTTGGCGGACCAGGGTTCTTCCGGTCGGGCGAAGGCGGTGGTGGAGGCAACGAGCAGCAAGGCCAGAAGACGGGGCGAGCACTTCATGATGTGAACTCCTTGGCGTGGCAGTGAGTGGAGGGCCATTGGTTCGATGAGATGGGTGGGTCAATAAACCACTTGAGACACATGGGATTTGGTCGTGAAGGGGCCATCATCAAAAGATTTTTTCTTGGTGACTCCCATCAATGGCCGTTACGTGAAGGGATTCCTGTTTGGGGCAGACTGACCGTTCATCGGCGACTTTCCCTGGGCGATGACTTTTGTTGGAGCGATGGTGATCGCCATCACATGGCGCGAGGGGAAGTCGCGCTGAACGCCGAGAGACGCTTGGTTCTCACAAGACGAATGCAGATGTACACAATTCACTGTTTGCCGACTGGGGTCGAAGAGGTGAGCAGTGACCCGCTGAGGATTGTGCCGCCCATGCCGCATGAAGCCATTTCTGCCCATTTCGCCCGTCGGCTGCGACTCGTGCTGCCCGTCCTGGCGGCGGGCTTGGCGCTGGTAACGGTGGGCGCGACCTTCCTGGGCTCTACCGGCTTCGCGGCCCTGGGCAAGGGCTTGGTGCCCATGTCGCCCATTGCTGTGGCACTTGTGGTGGTGCTGGCGGGCGCGATGCTCTGGATGGAACGTGCTGGTGATGCGATCGCCAGTCGCCGACTGACTTGCGCGGTGGTGCTCCCCGTGGCGGCGCTGACGGCCGCCTTCATGGTTCAGCATGGGGTGGATGGCACCCTTTCCCTTGAGCAGTGGCTGGGGCGGCTGCGCCCGGGGCTGCAGCTGACCTCTTTTCTGACCGATCTCTCCCTGCTCGGCGTGGCGCTCTCCTTCTTGTTCCGTTGGTGGCCCGCTTCGTCGTCCTGGGCTTCGCGGCAAACGGCTTCCGCTCTGGCCCTGCTGCCGCTGGTGCTGAGTTCGGTGGTGCTGCTCAGCTATGCAGCGGGTGTGCCTCTGTTGTACGGAACCGGCCACATTCCCATGTCCATGCCTGCGGCCCTGTGCGTATGGGCCCTGGGCTTGGCAGGGCTGCTGGCCGCGGGCTTCGAGACCTGGCCCCTGGCGACCTTTCGGTTGAAATCTGGGGAGACCCTGTCCTGGCCCATGTTTGGCACCTCCATCGGCACGCTCACGTTGTTCCTTTCACTTGGGGTCCTGATCCTGGTGGGCGGGTCGTTCCTCATGCGCCATCAACTCCAGGAGGCCCGGGGCAGCGCCCAGGCGGAACTCGCGGCCATCGCCGATGCGAAGTCCCGGCTGATTGCTGATTGGATGGAAGAGCGGCGGGCCGATGCGGACCTGCTGGCTCGGAATACCATCCTGCAAACCCAGATGCAGAAATTCCTGGTGGGTTCATCGCAGGCACCCTCCGAACGGGATATGCAGACCAGTCTGGATTCCTTTCTGCACACCACCTATTTCAGGGCCCTGTTGTTCGATGGCCAGGGGCGGCTGCGCCTGTCGGCATCGAAGGGCCAAGAGATAGGCTCCTTCCGGCCGGATTCGCCGGAAGTCCAGCAGGCTCTGGCCGCTCCGGGAGTGCTGATCCTGGATCTGCACCGCGATGCCAGCCAGGCCAACTTGCACATGAGCGTGTGGATTCCCATCCAGCGTGAATCGGTTGGGGGCAGAGCCCAGGGCACGCTGGCGCTCATGCTGGATCCCCATACTTTCCTCTTTCCTCTGGTGCAGTCCTGGCCCACGGTCAGTCCCAGCGCCGAGACCCTGCTGGTTCGCCGGGATGGGGAGGATGTCCTCTTTTTGAACGACCTGCGTCACCGCGACCACACGGCCATGAACCTGCACTTCGACCTGGCGGGCCATCCGGACCTGCCGGCGGCCCAGGTCGTGCAGGGGCGCGAGGGGTTCCTGGATGGCACCGATTACCGCGGAATTTCCGTGCTTTCGGTGTCCAAAAGGGTGCCAGGCACACCCTGGTGCATGGTGGCCAAGATGGATGCCGCTGAAGTCTTCGGCCCCCTACGCCAACGCATGTGGATCGGCGGCCTGGCCTTGTTGGGCCTGGTGGGCACGGTGGGCGTGGGGCTGGGGGCGTTGCTCCGGCGGCGGGATGCTGCGGCCGCGCGGCAGAAGTTGGGTCTGGCTCAGCGCTTCGAGTGGATCATGCGCGAGGCCAACGACATCATCCTGCTTTTGGATGGCGAGGGGCGCATCCTCGAAGCCAACACACGAGCCGCGGAAAGCTACGGCTATGCCCTGGCTGAGCTGCAGGGCAAGAACGTCATGCACCTGCGCGTGCCGGAGTCCCTGGTGGAAGCCCAGGGGCAGTTCGAGCAGACACTTCAGGCTGGCACCAGGCGTTTCGAGGCCCTGCATCAGCGTCAGGATGGCTCTGTCTTTCCGGTCGAGGTCAGCTCTCGGGCCATCACGATTGAGGGTGAGCAGCGGGTGATCAGTTTCATTCGGGACATCACGGAACGCCGCGCTCAGGCCGAAGCGCTTCAGCGGATGACCCAGCTCTACTCGGCCCTCAGCCAGGTGAATCAGGCCATCGTATGGTCCACCAGCCGTGAAGCGCTGCTGGACAAGATCTGTGAGGTGATGGTCGAGTTCGGTCGCTTCAGCATGGCCTGGATCGGCTTGGCGGATCCCCACACGCAACAGGTCAAGGTGGTCGCCCGCCATGGCGATGCCAGGGGATACCTCGATCGCATCCGGGTGGAATCGGGGCCATCGCCACTGGGGTCCGGGCCGGTGGGCATCGCCATTCGTGAAGGCTGTGCCTGTGTGGAAAATGATTTTTTGGATAACGAAGGGACAGCACCCTGGCACGAGGCCGCGGCTGCCTCGGGTTTCCAGTCCATGGCCACCTTCCCCATCCGGGAGGGGGGCAAGGTGGTGGGCGCATTGGCCGTCTATGCCCAGGAGAAGGAGTTCTTCGGTCACCAGGAAGCCGCCCTCCTGGAAGAAGCGGCCATGGACATTTCCTTCGCCTTGGACCACCTGGGCCTGGAGAACCAGCGGCACGCCACGGAAGTGGCCCTGCTGGAAAGCGACCGGCTGCTGCGGGAAGCCCAGGAGGCGGGCCGCATCGGCAGCTACACCTGGTACATCCGGGATGATGCCTGGAGTAGCAGTCCCTTTCTCGATCAGATCTTCGGCATCGGGCCGGAGCACCCGAGGAACCTAGAGGGCTGGACCCGCATTGTCGCCCCGGAGTTCCGCGAGGACATGCGGGCCTACGTGAGGGGCATCATCGAGCGCCATGAACGCTTCGACCTGGACTATCCCATCGTCCGCGCCTCGGATGGGGCTACCCGTTGGGTTCATGGCCAGGGGGAAATTCACCACGATGCCGAGGGCCTGCCTGTGGCCCTGGTGGGCATCATTCAGGACATCACCGAACGCAAACTGGCTGAGCAGGCGCTGCGGAAGGTCACGGCAGCCCTGGAACAGAGCCCCTTCTCCATCATCATCACCAAACCCAATGGCATCATCGAGTACGTCAATCCGTATTTCACACGCATGACTGGCTTCTCCGCAGAGGAGGCCATCGGGCAAAACCCCCGCATCCTCAAGGGGCCAAACACGCCCCCCGAGCTTTACGCGACCCTTTGGAGCACCCTACTCCGGGGTGAGACCTGGGCGGGAGAATTCGAGAACCGGAAGAAGAACGGGGAACCATTCTATGAGCGGGCCAGCATCGCGCCCGTGCGGGATGAAGTGGGTGTCCTCACGGGTTTCATTGCCATCAAGGAAGACATCAGCCAGGAAAAGAAGAACGAAGTAGAACGGCGTTCCCTGGAAGCCCAGCTGCACCAATCGCAGAAGCTGGAGAGCCTGGGCAGCCTGGCGGGCGGCGTGGCCCACGACATGAACAACGTCATGGGCGCCATTCTTGGCATCGCCTCGGTACTGCGGGAGTCGGCGCAGCCCGCCTCGGTGGAGGCCCGGAACCTCGACACGATCATCAGCGCTTGCATGCGCGGCCGTGGGGTGGTGAAGAGCCTGCTCTACTTCGCGAAGAAGGATCTGCAGGAGGAGCGGCCCTTCGACGTCAATGATCTGGTCAAGGAGATGAGCCAGCTCCTGGGCCACATCACGCTCAAGCGCGTGCTGCTCACCATGGACCTGCAGGAGGGGATCGGCCTGTTGCGGGGAGACCCCGGCGCCCTGAGTCACGCGCTCATGAACCTGTGCGTGAACGCCACCGATGCCATGTCCCAGGGTGGGACCTTGCGCATCAAGACAGCCTTGGATGAGGGCGGCGACCTGTTGCTCACGGTGAGGGATTCCGGCGAGGGGATGTCTCCTGAAGTGTTGGCCAAGGCCTTGGAGCCTTTCTTTACCACGAAGCCCGCGGGCAAGGGTACCGGTCTGGGGCTGGCCATGGTCTACGGCACCATGAAGGCTCACGATGGCTCCATGGAACTGCTCAGCGAGGTGGGCAAGGGCACCGAGATCAGCCTGCGTTTCCCCGTCTCTCGGATGCAGGCACCAGAGGCCGAGACTGCCCCCCCCACCGGCCCTGCCGCGACTGGC
The DNA here is from genome assembly GCA_043775845.1 of Acidobacteriota bacterium. Classification (GTDB taxonomy): domain Bacteria; phylum Acidobacteriota; class Holophagae; order Holophagales; family Holophagaceae; genus Geothrix. Next base: position 9,770 of record JAYVRY010000207.1, on the reverse strand, counting down.
CACACCAACCCGTTGCGGATCCTCCTGGTGGATGACGACGAGCTGATCCGCGAATCCGTCGCGCCCATGCTCGAAATGCTGGGCCATGTGGTGGCCACTGCTCCTGGGGGTGCCCCGGCGCTCCGGCTGCTGGAAGCCGGGGAGCCGGTGGACCTGCTGATCCTCGACATGAACATGCCGGGCATGAATGGAGGCGAGGCGCTGCCCCTCATCCTGGCGCTGCGGCCGGGTCTGCCGGTGATCCTGGCCACGGGCTACAGCGATCACGAAGTGGCGCCGCTGCTGGAGGGGCGGCCCTCGGTTATGAGCCTGCGCAAGCCCTTCAGTCTCGCGGAAATTCGCCAATTGATCAGCACCCTGCGCCTTCGCGACAGCATCGACCAGGAGTCCTGACCTATCGTTTGATCCAGGCTGGTTCCCAGCCGCCCAAAACCTCCTTCCTTTCCGGGGCCCCCCATGAGCATCGCCAATTGGAACAGCCGATTTGAGACCGGGATCGAAGCCATCGACACCCAGCACAGGTCCCTCTTCGACGCCGTCAACCGACTGGGCGAAGCCTTCAGGGCTGGCACCGCCAGTCAGTCGGTTCGGGAGAGCATGGACTTCCTGGTGAAGTACACCCAAGAACACTTCCGGGATGAGGAATATTTCATGCGCGACTGGAACTATCCAGGTGCCGTGGCGCATGAAGCGGAACACGCCCGGCTCCTGGATCAGGTTCAGCAGCTCCAGGCCAGGCTGGCCGCAGGCCAATCCGTGACCATCGACATCGCGGTGTTCCTGGCGGATTGGCTGAAGCGCCACATCAATGAATCCGACATGGCCTACGTGGCCTTTCTGAAGAGCAAGGCGGAAGAGTGACCCGGGCGCCGGGTACACTGGAATCTGGAGCCCAGCCATGCCCAAGATCGTAGTCGTTGATGACAGCAAGCTCATGCGGCACCTGCTCCAGCGCATCCTGGAGCAGGCAGGGCACGAGGTGGATGTCTGGCAAGAAGTGACGGCTGCGGAAGTCCAGGACCGTGTCAGGGCCAGTCGGCCTGACCTGGTCATCACGGACTACCAGATGCCGGGCTGCAACGGCCTGACCCTGGCCCGCATGGTGCGCAAGGTGAGTTCTGATCTGCCGGTGATCGTGCTGACCGCCGATCGGGATCCCGAGGTGATGAAGGCTCTCACCCGCCTGGAGGTCAAGCACATCCTCTTCAAGCCGCTCAAGGAGGCGGAACTGACCGAGGCCATTCGGCAGTGCCTAAACCCGGTGACGTAGGGCTTCCTAAATCCGATCGAGCCCTTCTTTGCCCTGCATGACCTTCCAGGGGAGCAGCTCGTAGTTGGCCAGGCCATGCTGATAGAAGGGGTCGCCATCCCGGAGGGCATCCAGCTCGGCCAGGGGATTCTGCTCCTGCACCCGCACCAGCCACATGCCCCCGAAGCGCGGATCCAGGGGGCCCGAGGCCACCAGGATGCCCTTGGCCTGGAGATCGCGAAGGTAGGCGCGGTGGGCCTCGGTGACCTCCTCCACCTCGGTCAGTGGCCGACGGTAGCGGACGATGATCATGGCGTACATGGGACCTCCAGAATTCGCCACAGATGAACACGGATTAACACGGATGAAAAGATGGAGCCGATGGATGCCAGAGCATCCAGAGCTACCTGGTTAGTCACGCCGCCCATCTGAGTTCATCCGTGTCTATCTGTGGCAAACCCTCAGTCGTGGACGATGCGGGTGCCCACGGTGGCTGGATCTTCGGAGGCCAGGGCCTCGGCAGTAGTGATGAGCACTTCCTTGCCGCCGCCATCCAGGAAACCCAGAGCGCTCTCGATTTTGGGGCCCATGCTGCCCGGGGGGAACTGACCTTCGGCGAGGTGTTTCCGCGCCTCGCTGGCCGTGAGCCGATCGACCCACCGCTGGGTGGGCTTGCCGAAGTCGAGGGCCACCTTGGCCACGCCGGTGAGGATGATGAAGAGGTCGGCACTGAGCTGGGTGGCGAGGAGGGCGCTGAGGCGATCCTTGTCGATGACCGCTTCCACGCCCACCAGGAAGCCGCTGGCATCCCGGATGACGGGAATGCCACCGCCGCCGCCCGCGATGACCGAACTGCCGGACTGCAGCAGGAGCTTGATGGCATTGAGCTGGACGATTTCGATGGGCCTGGGCGAGGGCACCACCTTGCGCCAGCCGCGGCCTGAATCCTCCTGCATTTTCCAGTTCTTGCCGCGCATCAGTTCCAGGGCGCGGAACTCGGGGTAGAAGGGACCCACGGGCTTGGTGGGGTTCTGGAAGCCCTTGTCTTCCTTGTCCACTACCACTTCCGTGAGCACCGAGGTCACGGGCGCGTCAATGTTCAGGAAGCGCAGCCGGTTGATGAGCATGCGCTCCAGCATGTAGCCCATAGAGCCCTGGGTCATGGCGCCGCAGACATCCAGGCTGTAGGGCGGGATCTGGCTGGAACCGGCCTCCTGCTGGATCAGCAGATTCCCCACCTGGGGTCCGTTGCCGTGCACCACACAGAGTGAATAGCCTTCGGCCACTACCTTGGCAAGCATCTCCGAGGTTTCGCGGGCGTTCTCCAACTGCTCCTCTTGGAGCCCCCGTTCTTTCTCTTTAAGCAGCGCGTTACCGCCGATGGCCAGGAGTGCAATCTTTTGAGTCATGCCAATCCCCGCGAAACGAGGATCATACAGGGCTGGCGGGCTGGAACCAAGCACGGCGGTCACAACTGATATGGCAAGCCACAGAACCCTTGCAGAAGGCCTTTAGTCTTTGCACCCTGTCAAAAAGGAGCCCATGGCCATGGAACCCTACCCGCACCAGGAGACCTATGAAGTCGAGGCCGCCAGCCGATTGAGCCGCCTGGGTGCCGTCTTGATCGATGGGCTCGTGGGTTTCGCGCCCCTGGGTGCCATCGCCGTTCTGCTGCCACCCGCGTTGCTGTCGGGCCAAGTGGGTTCCCTGCTCATCGTGCTGGTGGTGGCAGGTGTGGTGGCCCTGGCCGTACTGGTCACGCAGATCGTGCTGGTGGCGACGCGAGGTCAGACCATCGGCAAGAAGGCCCTGGGCATCCGCATGATCACCAGCGATGGGGACATCCCCAGCGTGTGGCGCGTGTTCTTCCTGCGCTGGCTGCCCTTTGCGGTGGTGTCCACCGTGATTCAATTCGCGCTCAAGGTGCCTGGCGTCGGGGGCCTCATCCACCTGGTGGATGCGGTCTTCATCTTCCAGCCCACCCGGCGCTGCCTGCACGACCTGTTCGCCGACACGCATGTGGTGAAGGTCTGATCAGACTCCCCTGGCCATGAGCGTGTGAACCAAAAGCCGATCTCGATCCACCTGCAGGCCGATGTGGTAGGTGGCGTCACCGGCATCCTGGAAGCCCACCTTGGCGTAGAAGCGGATGGCGCGAGGATTCTGCTCCCAGACCTGCAGCCACACGCCGTCATGGCCCTGGTTGGCTGCATGGGCCAGCACGGCGCCCATGAGTTGCTGCGCCGCGCCCGTTCCATGCTGCCTTTTGTCCACGTAGAACCGCACCACTTCCAGAGGGCGGGTGAAGGCGCAGGCGGTGGTTTCCACCTCGGGGCCGTGGGCCCGGAGCAGGGCGTAACCCTGGATGGCGCCCTCTTCGAGCACCAGCATGGTGCTCGCGGGATGGGTCAACTCGGCTTGCTGCTGTTCCAGGCCGAAGGTCTTGGCCAGGTGCAGCTCCAGATTGGAGTCGGGAATGAGCCCCGTGTAGGTATCACGCCAAAGGCGCTCACCCAGGTGTGCCAGCTCCTGGGCATCGGTGGGAAGGGCAGGGCGGATCCGCATCCCCTGAGCTTATCAAAGCCCTGAAAAGCCGCTAGAATACTCGTTTTCGCGAGCATCCATGCACATCCAGGAACTCATTCTCCGCCTGCAGCGGTTCTGGGCCGATCGGGGCTGTCTCATCGGCCAGCCCTACGATCTGGAGAAGGGCGCGGGCACCATGAACCCGCTCACCTTCTTCGGCGCCCTGGGGGACAAGCCCTGGAACGTGGCCTACGTGGAGCCCTCCCGCCGCCCGGCGGATGGCCGCTACGGTGAGAATCCCTTCCGCGTCTACAAGCATCTCCAGTTCCAGGTGATCCTCAAGCCCAGCCCCGCCAAGGTGCAGGAGCTCTACATCGAAAGCCTCGAAGCCCTGGGCATTGATCTCTCCAAACACGACCTCCGCTTCGAAGAAGACAACTGGGAATCGCCTTCCCTGGGCGCCTGGGGCGTGGGTTGGCAGGTGGTGCTCGATGGCATGGAGATCAGCCAGTTCACCTACTTCCAGCAGGTGGGCGGCCTGGATTGTCGCCCAGTGAGCGCTGAGCTGACCTACGGCATCGAACGCATCTGCATGTTCTTGGGGGGCTACGACAACATCTTCGACCTGGTGCACGGCGAGGTGAAAACGGATGAAGGCGTGTTCCCCGTGACCTACGGCCAGATGCGCCAGCGCGAGGAATTCGAGCTGAGCGCCTACAGCTTCGAGCATGCGGATCTGGACCTGCATCGCACCCTCTTCGAAGCCTTCGAGAAGGAAGGCTGGCGTCTGCTCAAGGACCACGGCCACTTCCTCAGCGCCTACGAACAAGCCCTCAAGATGAGCCACACCTTCAACGTGCTGGATGCGAGAGGCGCCGTGAGCACCACGGAGCGCCCCGGCATCATCAAGCGCGTGCGCGATTTGGCCTGTGGCTGCGCCAAGGCGTACATGGAACATGCGGAAGGATCATCCACAGATTCCACAGATGGCACAGATTCAAAAAGCAAGATCCAGGGAGGTGCGAAGTGAGCGGCACCAAGACCTTCCTGTTGGAATTGCACTGCGAGGAGATTCCGGCGCGGTTTCTGAAACCGCTCTGGGAGGAGTTCGCCCTCAATCTAGCTGCCGACATCGCAAAGTGGTTCCCAGGGCTCGATCAGGATCACTACTGGGCGGATATCCTCAGGGACTCTGGAGGGCTCTATTCACCTCGGAAGATAGCTTGGCGTCTGACGGGACTTCTTGAAGCTCAGTCCGACCAGACCGAAACCCAGGTGGGCCCGCCTCAGCGCATGTGCGTGGACGAGGCGGGGAAGCCCACCATTCAAGGGCAGAAGTTCGCGGAGAAGTGGGGCGTCGACTTCAGCGCCGTGCGCTTCGAGCAGCCTGTCGGCAAAAAGGAACCCTGCGCCGTGGTGACGATCACCAAGCCGGGCCGCCCGACGGTGGAACTGCTGGCGGAGGCGCTCCCAGGTCTGATCGCGGGTCTGCATGTGCCCAAGGCCATGCGCTGGGGCCGGTCGGACTTTGAGTTCGTGCGGCCCATCCGGAACATCCTCTGCTTGTTCGGAAAGCAAGTGATACCCATCACGGTGGATGGCGTGACCGCCACGAACAGCACCTGGGGCCATCGCCTCCACCACCGCCAGCACCCGGCGCCGGTAATCGTCCCCATACCTGAGGCCTACGAAGGCGCCATGGAGGCCGCTGGCGTAGTGGTGAGCATGGAGGCTCGTCGCGTCCGCATCGCTCAGCAGCTGGATCACTTGGCCGCCGAGGTGGGTGGCCGTGTGGTAACCGATTCGGAGTTGTTGGCCACCCTGGCGGAGATCGTGGAGTTTCCGAAGATCGTGCGGGGCGAGTTCCCCGCTGACTTCCTGGAACTGCCCAAGGAGGTGCTGGTCACGTCGCTCCGTGAGCACCAGAAGAGCTTCTGCATCGAACAGGCAGATGGAGAATTGCTGCCCTTCTTCCTTACGGCCGCGAATCGCACGGATGATCCCGCAGGCTTCGTGAAGGCGGGCAACGAGTGGGTATTGAAGGCCCGGCTTTACGACGCACGTTTCTTCTTCGCGGAGGACCGAAAGCTGGCGCTTTCGGTCCGCTTGGAAAAGCTCAAGGCCCTCACGTTCCAGCGGGAACTTGGGAGTTACTTTGATAAGACAGAACGGGTCGAACAGCTGGTGAAACGCCTCGCCGACCGGTTATCCGATGATGAAGCACACATCCGGCGCGCCGTGCAAGCGGCGCGCCTGGCCAAGTGCGACCTGCGCACGCTCATGGTGGGCGAGTTCCCCGAGTTGCAGGGCATCATGGGCGGAGAATACCTTCGGCACGAGGGCGCCCACGAAGAAGTCTGGAAGGCCGTGAAGGAACACTACCAGCCCGTCGGCGCGGATGATGCTATTCCCGGCACGCCCCTGGGCTGCCTGCTGTCCCTTTGCGACAAGCTGGATACGGTGGCGGGTTGTTTCGCCGTGGGTCTCATCCCCAGTGGCTCGAAGGATCCCCTGGCCCTGCGCCGGGCGGGCCAGGGCATCGTGCGCATCCTGTGGGAACGAGGCTGGGCACTGACGCCCACCGATCTCATCAGTGCCGCCCTCATGGCTGTGGGGGCGAAGGCCACCAAGACCGCAGCGGACACCACGGAGGCTCTGCTGGCCTTCTTCAAGGACCGCGTGGCCTACCAGCTGGAATTGTCCGGCTACGCGGGCTCCGTGCGCCGCTCGGCCCTGGCCACGGGCTGGCAGGACCTGGCCGACCTCAAGGCCCGCTGCGAAGCGCTCTCGGCCTTCGCCGATGATCCCCGTTTCGCGTCCCTGGCTCAGAGCGCCAAGCGCATCGGAAACATTCTCAAGGACGAAATCGCCGCTGGCGATTTCGATGGCGCCCTGCTGGTGCAGGGCGAAGAGAAAGGGTTGGCGGAGAGGCTTGGGCGGCTTGAGGGCACCCCCGATCAAACGGCCCTGTTGGCCGCTCTGGCGGACCTTGCCGACCCGCTGGAAGCCTTCTTCAACGCCGTGATGGTGAAGTGCGAGGATCCGGCGCTGCGCGCTGCCCGCCTCAGTCTCCTCCACCGCCTGCGGCAGGCCTTCCAGCGCGTGGCCGACTTCAGCCTTTGGCAGTAAGCGGAATCACAACTTGGCACCGTCCTTACACAGGTGGGCATGATGATCGACGAAGGCCTCGCACAGTACACGCCGGGCCGAACCGATTCCCGCCGGTGGCGTCGGGTCGGGCTGGGCATTCTTTTCTCGACCTTCCTGGCGGGCTCTGGCGGTGCCCTGATGGCCGCCAGCAAGGAGAGCTGGGTGGAAGTGCGCTCGCCGCATTTCATCGCCTATTGCGACGCGGGAGAAGCCGAGGCGCGGCGGACCCTCGAGGGCTTCGAAGCCATCCGGGATGTGTTTACGGTCCTGATGCCCGGGCTTCAGGTGGACCTTCACAAACCCACGGTGATCCTGGTGACGGCCAATGAACGGTCCATGGCCCGCTTCGCGCCCAGTCAGTTCGAAGGCAATGATCCCAAGCGGCCCGCGGGGCTCTTCAACCAGGGGCGGGATCGCAACTACGTGCTGCTCCGCCTGGATATCTCCCACCAGGATGACCAGCCCTACTTTGTGGTGTTCCACGAGTACACCCACCAGGTTGTGCATCAGAATTTCCCGGACCTGCCCACCTGGCTGGACGAGGGCATCGCGGACTACTACGGGACCACCGAGCTCCACGAAAAGAACATTTACCTAGGCCGCATCCCCCGGGGACGGCTCGCAATCCTCCAGCGTGGGCGCATGCCCCTGAAGGATCTCCTCACCGTCACCCACGATTCGCCCCACTATCAGGAGGGCTCCAAGTCAGGCACCTTTTACGCCCAGAGCTGGGCCCTGACCCACTACCTTCTCATGGACCCGGAGGCCAAGAAGGCAGGGCTGTTCCAGTCCTACCTGCGGGCTCTGACCCATGCCGCAGATCCTCTGGCGGCGGCCCAGGAGGGATTTGGCGACCTGAAGGAACTGGAAGGATCGCTGAGCTTCTATGCCAAGCAACCCCGCTATCACTACTGGACCCTGCCCCTGAAGGTGCAGCTGTCCGACACGGATTTCAAGGCCCGGGCCCTCAGCGAGGCCGAGGCTCTAGCGCTGCGGGCCGAGTATCTGCTACAGCGGGAGGAAAAGCAGGCCCTGGTGCTGCTCGAACAGGCCCGCGCCCTGGCGCCCGCGAGTCCGGTGGTGCAGACCGGTTGGGGCCTGCTTTGCGAGCGCCAGAAACGGTTCGACGAAGCTCGCACGGCTTTTCAGGCGGCCCTGGAGGCGGGGAGCCAGGATTTCAGGCCAGCCCTGCACCTGGCCCAGATGGCCCAGTCGCACCATTTGTCCCAGCTGCCAAGCTCGAGCCAGGTGCTGGCCTGGCTCGAGGCCGCCAAGGTCCTGCGGCCGGACTTCCCCGGTATTCACATGGCCCTTTGCTGGGCGTATTCGGATGACCCCAAGACAGCGCAGCAGGCTGTCCAGGAGGGCATCGAAGCCGCGAAGCTGGATCCGAAGGACTTGGGCTTACGCCTGAACCTGGGTTCCGTCCTCATGCGTCTCGACCAGCCCGAGGCCGCCACCCGCATCTGGGAGCAGCTGACCCAAATGGCCCAGACAGCGGCCGATCGGGAACGGATTGCCCCCTTCAAGAGTCGACTGGATGCCTACCTGGCCCGTCGGGCCCAGGGGGCCTCCGGCAAGGACACTGCAGATGAGAGCAGGACGACGACGGTTCAAGGCCGCCCCCTGAAATTCCACCTTCCGTCCAACTGGGCTGACCTGGGGCGTGACGTCCAACGGCTCGTCATACAGGGGGAACTGGATGCAGCCATTCGGAAGGTGGAGCAGGCCCTTCCGCGGGCGGAAAGCGCTTACGAGAAGAAATCCTTGAACGACCTGCTGGCCCAGCTCAGGAACCGCAAGGCGGCCAAACCGCCCTTGCCTTGACGATCTGCAGGGCGGGGCGCCCCGAGAGGGTCGGTTGAGGCACACTGGAGGGAGCAGGTTGGCGGACGATCCGGGGCCTGCGGACCCATCGAGGACCCATGCACCACGAACGCATCGCCATCATCGACTACGGCAGCCAGTACACGCGGCTCATCACCCGGCGGCTGCGCGAGCTCGGCGCCTTCGGCCTGGTCTACAACAGCGGCACCACCGCGAAGGAGATCGCCGGGGCCGACCTCAAGGGCGTGATCCTCTCCGGTGGTCCGAACTCAGTGCTGGAGGAAGGCGCGCCGGATCTCGATCCCGCCATCCTCGAACTGGGCGTGCCCATCCTCGGCATCTGTTACGGGCAGCAGCTGCTGGCCCGCAACCTCGGCGGCCAGTTGCACCGTTCTACCAGCCGCGAGTACGGCAAGGCGGAGATCCAGGCCAGGCCCGAGGGTTCCATGCTGTTCGAAGGCCTGCCCCACGCCCAGCAGGTGTGGATGAGTCATGGGGATCATGTGGAAGTGGCGCCTGCAGGCTTCGCCGTCACCGCTACGACGCCCAGTGTGCCCGTGGCGGCCATGGAAGATCCCCAGCGTGGCATCTACTGCCTGCAGTTCCATCCTGAGGTTACCCACAGCGCCCAGGGCCTGCCCTTGCTGCTGAATTTTCTCAAGCACTGCCGTATGGCGTTGGATTGGAACGCGGGCAACTTCATCGATGAAAAGGTGAAGGCCATCCGCGCCCAGGTGGGCTCGGGCACCGTGGTGCTGGGCCTCAGCGGCGGCGTGGATTCCAGCGTGGCGGCCCTGCTGCTGCACAAGGCCATCGGCCAGCAGCTCACCTGCGTGTTCGTGGATCACGGCCTCATGCGCAAGGACGAGATGAAACAGGTGCAAGCCTACTTCGCGCCCTTCGAGCTGAACGTGATCTGGGTGGATGCCTCCGACGAGTTCCTGGGTGCCCTGGCGGGCGTGACGGATCCCGAACAGAAGCGCAAGATCATCGGCGGCAAGTTCATCGAGGTCTTCGA